>DIWQ01000059.1:0-26486 GCA_002423555.1 Patescibacteria group bacterium UBA6102 | reverse complement strand
GCAGGGGTTCTTCGGTCCGGCGATGCTGGGAATGGGCGAGTTGGAATACACCCAAATGGCGCCGACCTTGAAAAATTTGGAAAAAAAGTTTAATATCAAGAAGTGAGCGTTTTTGCGCCCGCTTTTTGAAAAACAAAATGAAAACCAACGCCAGGATTTTAATCGGAATTTTAATCGTTTCGATTTTGTCCGTGATTTTGTTTTTGTCATTTTTTCAAAAAAGCGGCGCGGCGCAAATATCTCTCAACCGCGCGGAATACAGTCCGGGCGAGACGCTGGAAGTGGTGGTGGAAAACGATTTCGGACGGGAGATATGCTTTTCTTCCTGTTATCCTTATCTGGCCGAAATTCGCGACCAAAGCGGGGAATGGAAGGAATACGTTTATCAAGACTGTCCGGAAACCGCCCGCGCGGCCGATTGCGTGCCGCCGCGCGATTTAAAAAAATTTCGCGTGGCGCTGGAAGATATGCCGCTGGGCATTCATCGCCTAAAGGTTCCCTTTTGCCTTGAATGTGCCGCCGGCGAAAATTTCCAGCCGGAGCAAGCATTATACTCGCCGGTTTTTGAAATTAAATGACAGTTTGCTAATTTTTCTTTCTGCGAAGAAGACAATAAATCAATATGTTGACAATTGACGCGAAGATCAGGGAATTGAAGGGGCGCAAGACCGAGGAATTGCGCCGCGAAGGAATGATTCCGGCGGTGCTTTACGGTCCGGGAGTTGAAAACAAGGATTTGGCGGTGGCTCGCAAAGAATTCGCCGGTCTTTTCCGCCAGGCGGGTAAAAGCACTCTGGTGGGTTTGCGCATTGAGGGCGAGACGAAGAATTTTATGGTTTTAGTCAATGATTTGAGCCTTGATCCGGTGAGCGGGAATGTCACGCACATTGATTTTTACCAGCCGAACTTGAAAAAAGAAATTGAGGCCGATGTGCCGCTGGTTTTTGTCGGCGAATCGTCGGCGGTCAAGGATTTGGGCGGCACCCTGATCAAGAATTTTGACGAGATCACCGTGAAAGCCCTGCCCGCCGACTTGCCGCGCGAAATCAAGGTGGACATCTCTGTTCTTAAAACTTTTGATGACGCGATTGCCGTCAAGGATTTGACGGTGGCGGGAAAAGTGGAATTGCTCAAAAATCCGGAAGAGATTGTCGCGTTGGCGGCGGCGGCGCAAAAGATTGAGGAAGAGCTGGAAAAGCCGATTGAAGAGGATGTGGACAGCGTTGCCAAAGTGGTGAAGGAAAAGAAGGAGGAAGTGAGCGAAGAGGAGGCGGCCCCTTCGGGAAAGAAATAATGCCGATGTTTTGCGCGCGCGGTTGCCAAACCGCGCGCGCTTTTGCTATAATCAAGTGTGCTTGGGTCTGTTTAACGCAAATACCATTATGAAAATTTTCCGATTTAATATCGCCGCGCTGATTCTGGCGGCAATGTTTCTTTGCGGGAGCATTGCGGCGGCGCAAACCAACGGCAACGGCGAAACCGGCGAGTGCACCACCAAGGAATCCTGTCAGGCGCTTTTGGGCAAATACGAAGCGCTTTTGAAACAATATGATTCCGATATCACCAAAACCGCGGCGGAAAAGAAAACCCTGCAAAACCAGATCGCGGCGTTGAAAAAGAAAGCCGATTCGCTGGCGGTGCAGATCAAGCAGAGTAACGCGATGATCGGCGAAATAACGCTTCAAATCGCCGACACCGAGGCTTCCGTGGACACCACCGAAACAAAAATCCAAAAAACTCAAAAACAACTGGCGGCGGTTTTGCGGGCGATTGACCAAGCCGACAAGGTTTCTTTGATTGAAAATTTGATCGCCGGCAAGAATTTTTCGGATTTTTTTGACAATTTGGTTTATCTGGAGAATCTTGACCGCAAATCAAACCAGGTTTTGCAGGAGATCAAGGGATTAAAGCAATCTCTGGAAGATCAGAAGTTGGGCTTGGAAGGCGAAAAAACCGATTTGGAAAAGACCACGCAAATGAAACTCCTGCAAAAACAAGAGCACGAAAAAGCGCAAGCCGAATATAACAGCACCCTGAAAGTGAAAGATGCCGAATTGGCGCAAACCACACAGGCCAAAAAGCTCACGGCGCAAGTGATTCAGCAGATCAAACAAAGATTGTTTTCTTTGGCCGGCGTCGCCGACACCGACGCGCCGAATTTTGAGCAGGCCTATCAGATCGCCAAAAGCGCGGGAGCCGCGGTCGGCGTGCGGCCGGCATTTTTGTTGGCGATTTTAACGCAGGAATCGTCGCTGGGAAAGAATGTGGGCGGATGCTATATGACCAACGATGCCACCGGCGCGGGAGTGAAAATCAGCACCGGCGCGGCAATCGCCGGTGTGATGAAGCCCACGCGCGATGTGGGGCCGTTTTTGGAAATTACCGCGGCGCTGGGCAAGGATCCGCACCAAACGCGCGTGTCTTGTCCGATGAGCTTTGGTTATGGCGGCGCGATGGGGCCGGGGCAATTCATCCCGTCCACTTGGAAGCTTTATGCGCCGCGCTTGCAAGCCATCTTGGGCCGTCCGGGCAACCCGTGGAACATCAATGATGCCTTTATGGCCACCGCCTTGTATGTTTCCGACTATGGCGCCACTTCGCAGACCTATGACGGCGAATGGCGCGCGGCAATGATCTATTTTGCCGGCACGGTGAATACCAAATACCGCTTCTACGGCGATAATGTGATGAAGATCACCCAAGGCTACGCCGCCGACATCGCGGCCATTGAAGGCCGCTAAGTTGTATTTAAATACGATTCAAACACGATTTCAAAAACAATATGGACCGCAAAAATTCCGAGAAAAACATCCGCAAACTCACTCGCGCCGGCAAAGTGTCGTTGTCACTGACGATACCGCGCGATTTGGTGGTGGAGCTTGGCTGGCGCGATAACCAGAAAGTTGTCGTCAAAAAACGCGGCCAAGGCCTTGCGGTTGAAGATTGGCAAGGATAAACCTTCATTTTAACTAAAATTAAAACGCGGCGAATATCTCCGCGTTTTTGAATATTCGGCCGCTATCCTTTAGTCAAGATATTTACTAAAAAGCTTATTTTGCTATGATTAAGCTAATAGATTGTTTAGCACGCGATTAATAATCAATTTTATGGCGGAAAACAAATTATCGGAAGATCAAATATTATCCATAATTAAAGGAGAGCGGGAAAAACTGTCCAATCCTTACGGCGATCAAACGGATTTGGTGGTTGATTTTGCGGTTGGATTGTACGAGCGCAAAGAGATTGACCGCGTGGTTTTCAAGACATTGATATCGCTGGCGATATTGAAATTAACCCAAAAAACCGTTACCGATTTGATGGATAATTTAATAAAAAGGAATTTGGTTTCGAAAAAATCCGGCAGTGATTCCGATGAATTTATTTTGTTGAATTATTTCAAAAAAAATTATGGATAAAGTAATTCAATCGTCCGATACGGATGAATCGCGGCAAAGCGGCAGGGAAAGCGGTAAAACGCGCGTTGTTTCCGAAAGTTTGCAGATGCTTATGGCCAGTTTGGGCGGATCGCAAGATCTGCCCGTTACCGAAGAGCATATATCCGAGATGCTTTCGCAAAGGAGACAAGTTAATGAGTTTGTTAATGAGGGCAAGAAAAGAGATTCATATGATCAGAGGTATTGCTTGACGATAGGGTTGTTGTTTATAGTGGTGATTTCCGCATTGATAATTTTCACGCATCCCGAATATTTCACGCAAGTGCTTTCATTGATAATCGGCGGGTTTGGCGGGTTTGGTCTTGGAAGAGCGTCTAAAAAAGATTGAAGCGAGATCTGTCGCCGACCAATGAAACGGTCGTAATCCGTTGAACAAAGCCCGTTTATAGCGGGGTTTTGTCAAGTTCTTCTTGGAGGGTTTGGGAAATGTCGGCCAGGCCGCCGTCCAAGATTTTTTCAATGCCGTGCCAATTTTTCTTGATGCGGTGGTCGGTCACGCGGTCCTGAGGGAAATTGTAAGTGCGGATTTTTTCGCAACGCTCGCCGGCGCCGATCTGCTCTTTTCTGGCGCCGCCGAAAGCCGATTCCTCCTCCTGCCGTTTTTTCTCCTGCAGGCGATATTCCAAAAGCGCCATTGCGTTTTCGCGGTTTTGCAGTTGGTTGCGCTCGGTTTGGGAAAACACCGATAATCCCGTGGGAATGTGGGTGATGCGCACTGCCGANNTCGGAGCGGATGGAGATGTCATTTTTCTTGGGCTTGGGCAGAACGGCCACCGTGGCGGTGGAGGTGTGTATCCGTCCGCTCTTTTCGGTTTCCGGGATTCTTTGGACGCGGTGCACGCCGCCTTCGTGGCGCATCGCCGGCCAGACGCCCCGGCCCTTCAATTCAAAAATGATTTCCTTGTAGCCGCCGATTTCGGTCTGGTTTTGGTCCAGAACTTTTTGTTTCCATTCCTGTTCCTGGGCGAAGCGGGAATACATCCGATAAAGGTTGGCCGCGAACAACGCCGATTCCTGGCCGCCCGCGCCGGCACGGATTTCCACCACGATTGCTCCCGGACCGACGGATTTGCCCTCGTCTTTGAGCAGATCCCGCAATTCGTTTTCAAGCTCGGTTTTCCGGATTTTCATTTGTTCGGTTTCCACTTCCGCCAGCGATACCAGCTCGGGGTCCTCTTCGGCGGCGATGATCAAGCGGTTTTCTTCAATTTTGTTGGCGATTTCCTTGATCTCGTTCTCTTTTTCAATGATTTTTTCCAACTGAATCTTCCTTTTGTTGAGTTCTTCAAATTTTTCCCAATCCGAAATCAGCCCGGGGTCGCCCAGGGAAACGAGTAGTCGGTCATATTCTTCCTGATGCGAAAGAGCCTGCGGCATTTTTTGTTTGTTTAACTGCCGGATTGTTCCGGAACTCCGCTCCCGGGTGGTTTATTTATCTGCGCCGGAATCACCCGGGGCTTCACCCCGGCATAGTTTATTTGCTCTTTTTGCCCGCTTTCAGCGCGTCCTTTTTGGCGACTTTTTTCAAAAACTTGTCAACGCGGCCCATCGCGCCGATCAACCGGGCTTTCCCGGTGTAAAACGGATGACAGGCGGCGCAAGTCTCGGTTTCAAGATATTCCTTTGAGGAACCGATTTGATAGGTTCGGCCGCAAGAACATTTTATCTGCGCGTTTGGATAATATTTGGGATGAATGTCTTTTTTCATAATTTCGCTTTTCACGACAACGCCATCATATAATAATTCCGGAGAATTTGCAAGAACCGCGGATTTATGATATGGAATAACTTGTCCGGACGCTTCTCTTTTGCGGATAATGCCGGCGTGCAACGGCGCAAAATTGATTGCGGACGGCGACGGAATGAAAATATCATAATCATACTAATTTTACAGTAACATATATGGCGGTTAAACTATCAGTTGAAGAAATGACCGAGGCCGGATTGCAATTCGGCCATCGAAAATCCAAGATTCATCCCAAAGCGAGGGGGTTTTTACTCGGCGTGAGAAACACGATTTTCATCATTGACTTGGAAAAGACCAAGGAAAAATTCGCCGCCGCGCTGGATTTTGCGCGGAGTCTGGCGTCTGAAGGCAAAACGATTGTTTTGGTGGGCACCAAACCGCAAGTGAAGAAAATGATCAAAGAAACGGCGGCGGCGTGCGAAATGCCTTATGTCAACGAACGCTGGCTGGGGGGTACTTTCACCAACTTTAAGATCATCAAAAAACGGATTGACCATTATAAGGATCTGGAGAAAAAAACGCTTGCCGGAGAATTTGAAAAATACACCAAAAAAGAGCAGGCGATGATCCAAAAAGAGATCAAAGTCTTGGAAAAGAAACTGGGAGGCATCAGGGCGATGGAAAAAATTCCCGAAGCGATTTTTGTGGTGGATATGGAGGATGACCGGCTGGCGGTTAAAGAAGCTAAGCAAAACGGCGTGAAAGTAATCGGTATTTCCGATGTGAATATCGATCCGAATATTGCCGACTATCCCATTATCGCCAACGACGACTCCATGTCTTCGGTGAGGTTCGTTTTGGAAAGAATGAAGGAGGCGATTTTGGAAGGCAAAGGGATGTTCGTGGCGTCAGTTTCTGCCGGCGCTTCGGAAAAAAATAAAAATTGAGAACGAAAAAGAAAAAAGGGAAATTTAAAATTGGACAGCCGGCGTTATTTGACAATTTTTCATTTTCATTTTTTACTTTTTAATTTGAAACATGGTTGACATTGAACTTATCAAACAATTGAGAGAAGAAACCGGCATTTCCCTCGGCGAATGCAAAAAAGCGCTGGAAGAGGGCAAAACCGTGGAAAAAGCTAAAGAAATCCTCAAAGAATGGGGCAAGGATCTGGCGGCCAAAAAGGAAGATCGCCAAACGGGACAGGGCAAAGTCGCGTCCTATATTCATGCCAACGGCAAGATCGGGGTCTTGATTGAATTGCGCTGCGAGACGGATTTTGTGGCCAATTCCGCGGATTTTAAGAGCTTGTCGCACGAACTTTGCCTGCAGGTCGCGGCGATGGGGGGCGAAGCGGAAAACATTCCGGGCCAGCCGTGGATCAAGGATTCATCAAAGAACGTCAAGGACGTTATCAGCGAAACCGTTGCCAAGGTCGGCGAAAACATTGTTTTGAAAAAAGCTGCGCGCTTTCAAATTTAGCCCGCTTTCCGAAATATGGTTGAAATTATCGCTTCCATTGCGCTTATCGGCGGAATTGCCGGCGCGGGAAGCATTATCGCCCGGAAAATGCCGCAAGCCGTCAAGACTCTCGAGGCCGATCGCGCCGCCTTTCCGGCCGGTGTTTTTTCTGGGCTTAAAAATTGGATTGTGGGCAGAATCAAGCGCCGCTCTTCCATGAAAGATTTTTCCTGGATTGATTTTTCGCAAAAACAGCTGTTGAAAATTCGCGTGGCGGTCTTAAAAATTGACAACAAAATCAATGAAATCGCCGGAAAATTACGCCAGCGCGCGGAAAAAAAACGGCAAGAAGAACAAATCGCCGGCGACAATTATTGGCAGGATCTGAAAAATGTGGTCAAGGCGGGTCAATCCGCGTCCGGGAAAAAAGCAAAGTCTCCGGCGGCGGAATTAGAAAGCGAAGATTCGCGCGATGCGGGACGTCCCGCCGTCGGCGCGGAGGCGCAAAGAGGGCCGGAAATAAAACGGGTGGCGATGCCGGAAACGGAAAGCGACCGTTCGCGAAAAACGAGAAAACGTGTGCCAAAAAGAAAAAAATAGCAAACTTCTTTTTTGCGGTGAACGGCAAACCGCGAGATTCGCGTTTTTTGTAGTAGTGGAAGTCAAACCTCCACTAACCTCCGCTAACATTAACATTAACTTTTTTTGCTGTTCTTTGCCGGGGTAGCTCAATGGCAGAGCAACTGTTTTGTAAACAGTAGGTTGGGGGTTCAAGTCCTCTCCTCGGCTCATTTCGCGCTTTTCGCGCACGGTTTGCCGGTTTTGCGCAAAATATTGAGCCGTGATACAATCAAGTTATAATTCCATTACGTATGGCAGGCAAAACCGGCAAAAAAAATACCAAAATTCAAGGATCTTCGCGAGAAGATCAGTTTGTGGTCTTGCTGGAAAATATGCGTGACGAGATTAAGTTGGTGGCTGAAGGTAATTTGATGTTGCAAGAGAGCATGGAAAGAGGATTCAAGGAAATCCGCAAAGAATTCAAAGAAGAGATCAATGATGTGAGGATTGATATGAAAATGGAAATAAATAATGTGAAGGCAGAGATAAGTGATATGAAGACTGAGATAAGCGATATGAAAACGGAAATGAGCGATATGAAAACGGAAATGAGAATGGGGTTTAAGGGAATGATGGCCGAATCGGTGGTGATTGATAGAAAAATGGAGAAAAAGGCGGACAAGAAAGATTTGTTGATCTTGGAAAAACGAGTGGCAAAACTGGAATCCGTCCGGTAGGATAAAAGACGAAAAAACAAAAAATTCAAAGATCGCCCTGGCCGGCGATTTTTGATTGCAAGCCTCTCTTTTGATGCGCCGGTGGTGTTGTTTTTTTGTATTAAATGGAGTAGAATGAAGTATCGCGGATGAAGAAAGATGCTATGCAAGATTCGGATTTGGAAAAAATAAAAAATGAAGCGAGCCAAGAGGTTGATAACGCCGGCAATCAGGCCGAGCTTCTTTTTGTCCGCAAAAAATATCTGGACAAAGACGGGGTTTTGGGTGAATTTTTTAAGTTATTGGGTAAACTGCCAAAAGAGGAGCGCGGCAGAATGGGGGTGGCCGCCAATGAAATCAAAAAGGAGCTGACAGCGGCGGTTGAGAAAAAATTGGCCGAATTGGGGAAAACCGTGGTTGATAATAAGGGCAAGCGGGACTTTTTTGATCCGACTTTGCCCGGAATTTGTCCCAAGGTGGGACATTTGCATCCGTTCACCCTGCTGGAGCGGGAAATCACCGAAATTTTCGGCACGATGGGATTTGAAATAATGGAAAGCCGCGAGATTGAGACCGAGTGGTATAATTTTGACGCGTTGAATATTCCGGCCGATCATCCGGCGCGCGATGCGTTTGACACCTTATTTTTGGAGGGTGGATTATGTTTGCGGCCGCACACCAGTCCGGGCCAGGTGCGTTATATGGAAAGCCATCAGCCGCCACTGCGGATCATCATTCCCGGAAGATGTTTTCGGCGCGATGCGGTGGATGCGTCCCATATGCCGAATTTTTACCAAGTGGAAGGATTGATGGTGGACAAAGATGTTTCCGCGGCCAATTTTAAGGCAGTGATTGGTGAATTTTTCAAAAGATTTTTTCACCGTAGCGAAGGCGCCGTGGCCGAAAATACCGACAACATTCGATTACGGCCGTCGTTTTTTCCGTTCACCGAGCCGTCGTTTGAAGTTGATCTGCGGTGCGTGAATTGCGCGGGCAAGGGATGTTCGGCGTGCAAGGGAACCGGTTGGATGGAAGTGATGGGCGCGGGCATGGTGCACCCCAACGTGTTGAAAAATTCCGGGGTCAATCCCGATTTGTGGCGGGGATTCGCGTTTGGCGCCGGGCTGGACCGTTTGGCGATGATTAAATACAAAATCAATGACATCCGGCTTTTTTACGGCGGCGACCAACGCTTCCTAAATCAATTTTAAAAACATTTTTCAGTTTTCATTTTTCAGTTTTCAATGAATTTTCAATGTTTCAATTTTCAAACGGATAACCGGTATTTGTTTGATAATTAATAATTGGTCATTCAATGAAAATTGAAAATTGGTAATTGAAAATTAG
Source organism: Patescibacteria group bacterium UBA6102 (assembly GCA_002423555.1). Taxonomy (GTDB): domain Bacteria; phylum Patescibacteriota; class Minisyncoccia; order Minisyncoccales; family UBA5738; genus UBA5738. Next base: position 17,259 of record DIWQ01000059.1, on the reverse strand, counting down.
AATTTTTATGTTGTTTTCCTACGAGTGGTTGCAATCATTTTTCAACAAAAAACTTCCCGCGCCCCGCGAATTGGGGGACTTGATTCTGGCGCGCGGTTTTGAGGTGGAAAAAATTGTCACTTTGAGAAAAGATTGGATTTTGGACGTTAACATTTTGTCCAATCGGCCGGATTGCTTGTCGCATTTGGGAATGGTGCGGGAGATCGGCGCGTTCTTGGGAATAAAGCCAAATTTTATCAAATTCAAAGCGGACAAAAAGTCAGGCCAGGCCGCCGCCAAATCAATCATCGCCGTTGAGGTGCGCTATCCCGAAGCGTGCCCGCGTTACGCGGCGATGGCGGTGGCGGGAACAAAAATCAAATCGTCTCCGCCATGGATGGTTCGCCGGCTGGAGGCTTGCGGTTTGCGCGCGATCAACAGCGTGGTGGATGCCACGAACTACGCGATGCTGGAAACCGGCCAGCCCCTGCACGCGTTTGACTGGGACAAATTGGCCGCCGGCCGCGGCAAAGCCAAAAAAATTATCGTGCGGGCGGCGCAAGCGCAGGAAACTTTTAAAACTTTGGATGGCAAGAATTTTAATCTGCAACCGTGGATGGCGGTAATCGCCGACGATGGCGGGGCGCTGGCGCTGGCGGGAATCAAAGGCGGCAAGCGGGCCGAAATCGACGGCAAAACCGAAACCGTCATTTTGGAATCGGCGAATTTTGATGCCAAAACCATTCGCCGCACTTCGCGAACATTGGGATTGAGCACGGACGCTTCCTATCGTTTTGAGCACAATATCGGCTCTCACGGCATTTTGTTTGCCGCACACCGCGCGGCGGAATTGATTGTTTCCGTCGGCGGCGGGCGGATTTTTGCCGGTGCGGTTGACAAGCGCCAAAATCCGGAGACGGTCAAGAAAATCATCCTTAACCTGCCGCTGGCCGAAAAATTACTGGGTACGGAAATCCAGACGGCAGTAGCCAAAAAGAATTTGGAGGCGCTGGGATTCGCGGTTCGCCGCGGCGGTCGCGAAGATTTGGAAATCGTCCCGTCGCCCGAACGCGGCGATGTCGCTGTTTGGCAGGATATTGTTGAAGAGATCGGACGTGTCGGCGGTTATGAAAAAATCGCGCCGAAACCGCCTTGCACCGAAATCATTTTGCCGCGCCAAAATCGTTTTTGGCGGGCGAAAAGTGCGGCAAAAGACCTGATGGCCGCGGCGGGGTATTCGGAAGTCCGCAATCATTCTTTCATTTCGGAAAAGGATTGCCGGAATTTTGGTATCAACGAAGAAAAACTTTTGGAAATTAAAAATCCGGTCAATGAAGATTTGCGATTTTTGCGTCCGTCGCTTTTGATGAATTTGCTGAAAAATTTTTGCGCTAACCGCGAATTTGATTCACTGCGGCACTTTGAGATCGGTAAAATTTTTGAAAAAAACCGGCGCGATGAACCGGCAATGCTTGCCGGCGCCTCGCGCAAAGATTCGTTTTCTGACGCCAAAGGTGCACTGGAATTTTTGGCGGCGCGCTTGCGGGTTAAAGATTTTTCGGTGGTTTTGCCGGGGCAAGATAAAGATGCGGCGGCCGGGTTTTTTGATTCGACGCAATCCGCGGCGGTTATGGCCGGCAAAAAACAAGTCGGTTTTTTGGGGCGGTTGCGCCGTGAAATTGCCGATAATCTCGGCATTGAACCGCCGGTGATTTTTGAAATTGATTTTACGCGCTTGGCGCAAAATATCGCCGAAAAGATTGAATATCGGCCGATTTTGGCGCATCCGGAAGCGGTGCGCGACATTTCTGTGGATGTCCCGCCGCAAACCCTGTCCGCGGACGTGGCGAACGCCGTTAAGAAAGCCGACAAATTAAAATTGATTGAAATGACCGAAATCCTCGGAAAGCCCTATGTCTCCCCGGACGGAAGATCAAAAAACATTCTTTTTCGGTTCCATTTGCGGTCGGCCCAAAAAACGCTTGACGGCAAAGATATTGATGCCTGGCAAGCGGGGGCGATTGCGGCGATTGAAAAAAATCCCGAATGGCGCGTGAAAAAATTTAAAAATTAAAAACTAAAATTGAAAAACGACAATTAAAAATCTAAAACCGAAAATGCATTTTAATAGTTTTTAGTTTTAAATTTTCATTTTTATTTTTTCATTTTCAGTTTTTAATTTGAAACTATGGCGAAAGACGACAAAAACAAAAATAACGGATCATACAGCGCTAAGGATATTTCGGTGCTGGAAGGGCTGGAACCGGTGCGCAAGCGGCCGGGAATGTATATCGGCTCCACCGGTTTGGACGGTTTGCACCATTTGATTTGGGAAGTGGTGGACAACTCTTTGGACGAGGCGATGGGCGGCTATTGCAAGAACATTGACGTGATTTTACTGCCCGACAACCGCATTCAGGTGAAAGACGACGGCCGGGGCATTCCCGTGGACATTCATCCGCAAAAAAAGATTTCGGCCCTGCAAATCGTTTTGACCACCTTGCATGCGGGAGGCAAATTTGAAAACAAGGCCTATCAGGTTTCCGGCGGTTTGCACGGCGTGGGAGTGTCGGTGGTCTGCGCGCTGTCCACTTGGTCCAAGGCCGAAGTGTGCCGCGACGGCGGGCTTTACGTGCAGGAATATGACCGCGGCAAACCGCGCGCTACGGTTAAAAGGATCGGGAAGTGCGACGGGCATGGAACAACGATAACATTTGACCCGGATCCGCAAATTTTCAAAGAAATCCGCTTTGATCCCAAAAAAATCATCACTCATTTACGCCAGCAGGCTTATTTGACCAAGGGGGTGAAAATAAATGTTATCAACAAATCTATCGCGCCGGAAATGGCCTACTCGTTCTATTTTGAAGGAGGGCTGTATTCTTACGTGAAGTATCTGACGCGGGGAAAGAATGCTTTGCACCCGAACGTTTTTTATGCCAACGGCGAAAAGAACGGCGTGGCGGTGGAGGCGGCGTTTATCTATACCGATGAATTTGAAGGAATGGAGCAAGGTTTTGCCAACAATATCGTCACCAACGAGGGCGGCACGCATTTGACGGGTTTTCGCGCGGCCACGACCCGGGTTTTTAACGATTATATCCGCAAGAACAACATTTTGAAAGCCAATGACGACAATCTGGCCGGAGAGGATCTGCGCGAAGGTTTGACCGCGGTGGTTTCCATCAAAATCGCCGAACCGCAGTTTGAAGGCCAGACCAAGGGAAAATTGGGCAATCCCGAAGCCAAAAGCGCGGTGGAAACGGTGGTATCGGAGGCGTTGACCGATTTCTTGGAGCGAAATCCCGCCGACGCGCGGGCGATTCTGGAAAAGTGTATTTTGTCGCACAAAGCGCGCAAAGCCGCCAAGGCCGCGCGTGAAACGGTGTTGCGCAAGGGGATTTTGGACGGTTTGTCTTTGCCCGGCAAATTGGCGGATTGTTCTTCGCGCCGTCCCGAAGATTCGGAAATCTATATCGTGGAAGGGAATTCCGCCGGCGGTTCGGCAAAGCAAGCGCGCGATCGCCGTTTTCAGGCGATTCTGCCCTTGCGCGGCAAGATTTTGAATGTGGAACGCGCCCGATTGGACAAGATGCTGGAATCAAAGGAAATCAAGTCATTGATTATCGCGCTGGGCACCGCGGTGGCCGATGATTTCAATCTGGAAAAACTGCGCTATCATCACATTGTGATTATGGCCGATGCCGATACCGACGGCGGCCATATTCGCACGCTTCTGCTGACGCTCTTTTTCCGTTATTTCAAGCCGATCATTGAAAAGGGTTATCTTTATGTTGCTCAGCCGCCGCTCTATAAAATGGCCGCGGGCAAGGAGGTGCGTTATGCCTATACCGAAGATGAAAAAGAAAGTATTCTGAAAACTTTCAACAAGCCGGGATTGAATCTGCAACGGTATAAAGGGTTGGGGGAAATGAATGCCGAGGAATTGTGGGAAACCACGATGAACCCGCGCAACCGGATGTTACTGCAAGTGCAAGTTGAAGACGCCCAGGAAGCCGACGCCACTTTTGATATGCTGATGGGCGATGAGGTTCTGCCGCGCAAAAAATTCATTCAAACCTACGCCAAAACCGTGAAAAACCTGGACATATAATGAATATGCCAAAACTCAGAACGCGGAACCCAGAACCAAATCTCAAAATCTAAAAGGTCTGCTTGTGGATTGGGGCGTTTGTGTTAAGATTGAGGCATGGAGATAGAAAAAGTTATTAAAAAAAAATGCACGAGAATTTTTAAAAAATACGGCGTGAAGAAGGCGGCGGTTTTTGGTTCTTATGCTCGCGGAGAGCAAAAAAAGAACAGCGATATTGATCTGCTGGTGGATGTTCCCGATAAAATCGGTTTGTTGGGAATGGTGGCGTTGAAACTGGAATTGGAGGCGGCGCTAAAGCGAAAGGTTGATTTGGTGGAGTATGAATGCATTAAACCGATAATCAAAGATTCGGTTTTAAGCGCGCAAATTCCAGTGCTATGAAAAGAGATCAGCAATTATTTATAACCGATATTTACGACAGCATTATTTTGATTGAAAAATATCTTGGGAAATTATTTTTTGAAGAATTTTCGCAGAATTCGGCTTTGCTTGACGCGGTAGTAATGAGATTTGCGATTATCGGCGAGGCGGCAAAAAACGTATCAAGAAATTTCAAGGCCGAGCACAAAGATATTCCTTGGAAATATATGTGCGGCTTCAGGGATGTGATTGTTCATGAATATTTTGGCATTAACGCCAAAAAAACATGGCAAACCGCAAAAGAGGATTTGCCCAGGTTAAAATCGCAAATCAAAACAATCTTGGATGAGATGGGTAAAGATAAATTGTTTAAATAACCGATATAACGCAACCACTCACCGTAGGTATTGCATTTTAATGATTTATCTCTCGCGCTTACCCCGAGGTAATCCGAGGGATAACGCGAGCGGTTAGACCCTGGCAAAAGAATTTTAAACCCAGTGAGTGGTTGCATTTTTAATTTTTGACATTTTTCGGGGTTTTTGGTATAAGGAAGACATGAAGCCCGCGGGGCTTTTTTAGGAGCGGCTTACCGCTCAATATAAATCTAATGGACATCATTCAAAGCATTTCCAAATTCTTGAAAGAATCACGGGCGGAGATCAAAAAGGTCAATTGGCTGGCGCGGCCGCAATTAATCAGCTACACGCTGATGGTGCTCGGCTTTATGCTGGCCACCGGCGTTTTCTTGGGATCGCTGGATTGGGGATTTGCCTTTCTCTTGAGAAAATTTGTTTTGGGCGCGGAATGAAAATTTTCGCGGGACAATCGTTTTTGTTTTTAAAATTCGGTTTAAACTATGGCAAAACAACAAATAATGTCCGAAAAGAGCTGGTATGTGATTCATACCTATTCGGGCTATGAAGAAGCGGTCGCCAAAAATCTCAAGCAAAGGATTGAATCGCTGGGGATGGAAGACAAGATTTTCAACGTGATCGTTCCCAAAGAGAAAAAAATAAAAATCAAGGAAGGCAAACGCAAGACCGTGGAAGAGAAAATTTATCCCGGCTACATTCTGGTGGAAATGGTCGTGACCGACGATTCCTGGTATGTGGTGAGAAACACTCCCAATGTGACGGGGTTTGTGGGTGCGGGAACGACGCCGATTCCGGTGTCACCCGAAGAGATTGCCGATTTGAAGAGACGGATGGAAATGTCCGAGCCCGAGTTCAATATTGAGGTGGCGGTGGGGGAATTGGTGAAAATCACCGATGGACCTTTCAAAGATTCGGAAGGCAAGGTGTCCGAGATTGATCGCGAGCGCGGCAAGGTGAAGGTGCTGGTGTCAATGTTCGGCCGCGACACGCCGGTGGAACTGGACTCATTACAAATCAAAAAAGTTTAAAATTTAAAAATCAAAGTTAAAAATGACAGTGTAAAGTTGAAAATTAAAAATACGTCAGAAGGCATTTTAACATTTTCCCGCCGGAGGCGGGTGCGCCTATGGCGCAAATTGTAATTTTGATTTTTGATTTTTACATTTTCAATTTATTATCGTGGCTAAAAAAGTTAAATCAATCGTGAAACTTCAGGTGCAGGCGGGCAAGGCGACGCCGGCGCCGCCGATTGGGCCGTCTTTGGCCCAGCACGGCATCAATTTGGGGGAATTTGTCAAGCAATTCAACGATTTAAGCCGTCCGATGATGGGATACAAAGTCGGCGTGGAAGTGACGGTCTATGAAGATCGCAGTTTTTCGTTGACGCTGAAACAACCGCCGGCCAGCGAACTTTTGAAAAAAGCCGCGGGGATTGAAAAAGGATCGGCGCAACCCAATAAAAAAATCGTTGCCAAGATCAGCAAGGCGCAACTCAAAAAAATCGCCGAGCAAAAAATGCCGGACCTGAACGCTCCGACCGCCGCCGCCGCCGAAAAAATCATTGCCGGCACTGCCAAGAATATGGGGATCGCGGTGGAGTGACCCGAATTTGAGATATTGTGTTTGATTTTATATGTGGGGGCGCCCCTTGTGGGTGCCCTTTTGGATAATTGCCTCAAAATAAAATACGGGCGGGCACAAAACCTGCCCCTACGAAAATACCGCTGAACAAAAAGATGTTATTATTTGATATTTTGGCAAGGTTTGATAGGATGGAAGTATGAAAAAGGTGGATTTTATCAATTCAAAGAACAGGGACAAGTTGAACGCGGTTTTTGCGGAATATGGTGTTAAAAAAGCCGCGGTTTTCGGATCGGTCGCGCGCGGAGAACAAACAAATAAAAGCGACATTGATATTCTGGTCCAATTTCGTGGCAGAAAGTCATTGCTTGACTTGGTTGGCTTGAAGTTTGATTTGGAAAAAATTTTTAAAAGGAAAGTGGATGTTAATACTTATGATGCCATACATCCGTTATTGCGAGATTCAATTATGGAAGATCAGGTGTGTATTTTTTAAAAAATATGCCATCAAAAAAGAAAAAAGATCCAAGATTTTATTTGGAGCATATTTTGCAGGCGGCTGATGATGTTGCCGAATTTATTGCCGGTTATGATAAAAAAGAATTTGCCGCGGATAAAAAAACGAACGGAGCGGTCATTCATCATTGATTGATCATTGGCGAAGCGGTGAAAAATCTGCCGATGGAATTTCGCAAAAAATATCCCGATATTCCTTGGCGGAAAATCGCGGGCACGCGAGATCAATTGATTCATGAATATTTCGGAATGGATTTGGCTTTAGCGTGGATTATGGCAACAGACAATGTGCCCGATTTGAAAGAAAAGATTACCCAAATAATGAAAGACAATAAATCCAGCCGGCAAAATAAATTATTGCGATAAATTTGACCTTGATTTTTTGTGTAGGGGCGCCCCTTGTGGGTGCCCTTTTAGTAACGAAATGCGGGCGGCCATAAAAACCGCCCCGCAAGACATTTTTTTATGAGACATAAAACTTATTTTCACGGTTAGTTTTGTTTTTTGTCAAGGGTGGAAAGAGGGAGGGGAAAGGGGTATAATCAAAAATATCAAAGCTCAAAGTTCAAATTTCAAATAAATGCAATGCCAAAAATTCAATCCCAATTTGAAATTGTATTTTTGTTTTGACATTTGACATTTGGGTTTTGGTATTAATTTTTGCGAGGGTCTAACCTTCGCGATTACACGAGGGACAGACCCTCGCAAAATTATGATTCTATCCGACAATGACATTAAAGAATACATTGCCGCCGGCAAGATTAAGATTGATCCGTTGCCGGATTTTGAGAGTTGTCTGGGGCCGTGTTCGCTGGATTTGCGGCTGGGCAACAATTTCAAGATGTTTCGGCCGTCAAACTACAACTTCATTGACGTGAAGAACAACTATAACGGCGAATTGATGGAAGAAGTGATCGTGGGCGACGATATGCCGTTTATCATTCAGCCGCGCGAATTTGTGATCGCGGTGACCAAGGAAACGATCACGCTCACGCCGGATTTGATGGGACGGCTGGACGGACGGTCGTCATTGGGACGGCTGGGGTTGGTGGTGCACAGCACCGCCGCGCGGTTTGACCCGGGGTGGACGGGCAAAGCGGTGATGGAATTCGGCAATCTGGGTATCCGCCCGATCATTCTTTATGCGGGAATGCGGATATGCGCGATGACTTTTGAAACGCTCTCTTCGCCGGCGGGCGTGCCCTACCTGAGTCAGAAAGATCATAAATACGCCGGCCAGAGCGGGGCGGTGGCATCAAAAATTACCGAAGAAGAAAATATAAGTAAAAAGTAAAAATGAAAAATTAAAAACGATAATTTTAAACTAAAAATTATTAAATATGAATTTTCATTTTCAGTTTTTAAATTAGAGATGATTTCAACGAAAGATATTAAGCTAAAGTTTTTAGGGATAACGCCGGTGTGGAATGACCAAACTGGTAGTTTGTCGCCTCAACAATTGGTGGCGTTGTCCGGGCTTTTGACCTACAGCGGCAAATCCATCGGCGCGATTTTGGAAGAATTGCGGCGCGAAGGCAAGGATGTTGACAAAAAAGTCGCCGCGATCTTGCGCCAGTCGTCGCTGAAGGGGCACGCGTCAATGGCGACGACGCCGGCATTATCGTTTTCATACGAAGCCAGCAAATTCATTGATTCGGCGCTCACGGGGATCGTGTTCGCATCGGCGATTATGGCTTCGGGAAGAAGGACCGACACCGTCCCTGAAGATATCGTCTATCCGCAAGCGATCGCCAAAGATTTGCGGGCGCGGGAAATTTATAAAATCGCCTCCGAAAAAAATATTGAAACGCTCAATCGCCTGCTGGCAGAGGGAGTGGGCAAGGACGAAGCCAGCAAAATTTTGCAATATGGAATTTATGGCACCGGCATCATTCAGTTTTCGGTGGAATCGCTGGCGACATTGGCGCGCGAATATGACGCCGAAAAGGAATGGATGCCCGAAGATGTTGGATTTTTGATCGGCGCGATTGAAAAAGAGTTGAAGGGCGCGGGGATTGACTTGCTCTATGCCACCCGGTTGGCGGCGCCGCGCAATAATTATCCCTATCCCAATATTTTCAAGGATCCCGAAAAAACCAATCTGGCGCGCGCGGCGGCGGACTTGGCGGGAGGAGATGAATTCAAAATCATCGCCGCCGATTTTGTTCTTTCGGCGGGGTTGGAGCAAAGGCTGGAAAGCTTGGAGCAAAAAATCGCCGCGGCGGTGCAAAGCAAAGAGAATTTGATGGCGAACTGGCGGGAAATCTTGTCCGAACGCCAGCAAATTTGCCGCGATTACGGGCCGTCGGCCAGCATCAAGATTTTTTCTTCGTCGGCATGGCGGGTTTGGGGCGATAAAAAACGGCATCGCACCGTGCCCATGGCGGTTGATTCGGTTTATGAAAGCGTTCGCCGCGCCGCGGAAGTCTTTTCGGCGCGGGACGCCGAAATCCGCGACAAACAGCTGGGCCATCGGGAGATTGACCGGATTAACCGCGTTTTTTCAATCCCGCCGGCGGTGCTTGCCAACAAAGAATTTCTCTATGCCTATCTTGACGCGGCACGGTCGTCGTTTGCCGCTTATCAAGAGTTGCTAAAAATCGGGATCGCGCCGCGGGACGCGGTTTTTACCGTGCCGCGGGGGTTGAGGATTGACATCGTGCAGGATTATAACCTTTACAATCTCATCGCCGGATATTATCCGTTGCGGATTTGTTCCACCGCCGAAGAAGAGCTTCGCCGCGCCAGCATTAAGGAAGTTATAGCAATCAAAAATCTTTTGCAAGAGCGGAAAATGGAATGGCTGGCGCGCCATATCGTGCCCAAGTGCCACTGCGCCGGATTTTGCCTGGAGCGGGATTGTTGCGGAGTGATCAAGAGCTTGACCAAAGATTATGACGGCGATTTTCACCGATCAATGCACGCCGATTTGGAGAAAAAATTTCAAACGATATTAAACGAAATCAATGATTAAAAATCGCCATCCGGGAAAATTCATTGTTTTGGAAGGATTGGACGGCGCGGGGAAATCAACCCATGCGAAATTGGCGGCGGATTTTTTGCGGAAGTCCGAAGGGGGCGTTTTATTGACGCAAGAGCCGAGTTTTTTGCCGGCGGGCGACTTGTCGCGGCGGCGGCTGGCGGGCGATTGGGATTGTCCGCCGGAGAGTTTGCAGTTGTTGTTTGCCGCGGACCGTGCCGATCATCTGGCGAAAGAAATTTTGCCGGCGCTGGAAAACGGCGCGGCGGTTGTTGCCGACCGCTACTTTTTGTCGTCTTTGGCTTATGGCGCCGTTGATGTTGAAATGGAATGGCTGGCGCAAATCAATTCGCGGTTTTTGGCGCCGGATCTGACGATTTATCTGGATGTGCCGCCGGAAGTTTGCGCCCAAAGAATCGCCGCCAACGGAGAATCCGCGGAATTGTTTGAAAAAGTTGAAATTTTGGAAATTGTGAGGCACAATTACAAAAAGGCGATGGAAATGCTCAAAGGAAAGATGAAAATCGTTTTGCTTGACGGCAATCGGAATAAGGAAGAAGTGTTCGGCGATATCATCAATAAAATAAATTTATGAAACAATCTTCAAATAAAACTGTCAGAAAACTGCCGATCGCGTTGCGGATTGACCAAACCAACATTGATCCCAAGGCGAGCTTGTCGGACATCAAAAAAACTTGCGCGGAAGTGAAAAAATACGGCTTTCGCGGAATTTGCGTGAATCCCCAGTGGGTGGCCGCGGCCAAAGAGGAATTGAGGGGCTTTCCCGCCAGAGTGATTTGTCTGGTGGACGCGCCGATCGGCGACAGCACCCATGAGGAAAGGATGCAGATTTGCCTCACCGCCAAGAATAACGGTGCCGATGAGCTGGATGTGGTGGCGTCACTGCGCGATATCAAGCATGAAAGATGGGAGCAGGTGTATAAAGATTTGGCCGAAATCTGCAAAATTTTGCCGGCCAAAGTGATCATTGGTTCTGGTTATTTGACCGACAAGGAAATTGCCATGGTGTCACGGCTGGTTAAGCAGGCCGGCGCGATTTGTGTGAAGACCGCCACCTCAAAAGACCCCCTGGAAGAGCGCGAATTAAAAGAAAAGGCCTGCCATTTGGAAATTATGAAAAAAAACGCGCCGGGATTGTTNNGGCCATTGCACGAGGATAAATAAGAGTTAATGTAAAATTAAAAAATCAAAATGAAAAATGACAATGATAAAATTTAAAATTATCAAACGTTGAAATGAAGCGATAGCGGAATTTTAACTCCTTAATTTTGAATTTTGATTTTTTAATTTTAAATTTTTATGGAATACGTTCCCACAATCGGGCTGGAGATTCACTGCGAATTGAAAACCGCGTCAAAGATGTTTTGTTCGTGCCCCAACCGTCCGGATGCCGGCGCGCCCAACACCAATGTTTGCCCGGTTTGTTTGGGGCATCCGGGAACCCTGCCGGTGGCCAATCGCGAAGCGATCCGCTTGACGCGGCTGGTCGGTTTGGCGCTGGATTCCCGGATTTTGGAACATTCCAAATTTGACCGCAAGAATTATTTCTATCCGGATTTGCCCAAAGGGTATCAAATTTCGCAATACGATCAGCCGCTTTGTTCGGGCGGATCTTTGGAGATTAGCGACGGCGGAAAACCCAAAAAAATCGGTATTACCCGCGTTCATTTGGAAGAAGACACCGGAAAATTAATGCATTCCGACGATAAAGACCATTCGCTGGTGGATTTTAACCGCGGCGGCGTGCCATTGATGGAACTAGTTACCGAACCGGACATTGAGAACGCCGATCAGGCGCGCGAGTTTGTCAAGGAACTGCAGTTGATTTTGCGCCATTTGGGCGCGTCGGATGCGGATATGGAAAAAGGGCAGTTGCGGGTGGAAGTCAATATCAGTCTGGGCCGGATTGCTCCGGACGGCAAAAAAATACTGGGCACGAAGGTGGAGATCAAGAATTTAAATTCTCTCAAAGCGGTGGAGGGCAGTGTGGCCTGCGAGATCGGCCGCCAGACGGCGCGGATTAAGAATGGGAAAAAGGTGGTCCAGGAAACGCGGGGATGGAACGAATTCATCGGCCAAACTTTTTCTCAGCGCGAGAAAGAGGAGGCGTTTGATTATCGCTATTTTCCTGAACCCGACATTCCGCCGCTGGCAATTTCGCCCGGAGAGATCGAAAAGCTAAAAGCGGCGGTGGGGGAATTGCCGGCAAAAAAAAGATTCCGCCTGACCGAACAATATGGCCTTGACGCGGCTATCGTTGAAATTTTTGTTGTTAATCGCGATTTGGGCGAATATTTTGAAAAAATCGCCAGCGAGCTGGAAGAATGGGCCAATGTCAAAGAGGGCGACTGCGAAAACAGCGAGGATCAGCGTTGTCGGTTGGCGCGGCTTTGTGCCAACTATCTCACCACTGATGTTTTGGGGGCGCTGGCGGGAAAATCGTTTTGCGAAAAAGAATTCCCGGTGTCTCCGGAAAATTTTGCCGAATTTATCTGTTTAATTTACAAAGGCGAAATCACTTCCAAAATTGCCAAACAAGTGTTGGCGGAAATGATGAAAACCGGTAATGATCCCAGCGCGATTATCACCCAAAAAGGATTAAGCCAGATTTCCGGCAAAAAAGAAATTGCCGTTATCGTTGAGGGAGTGATGGCGCGAAACGAAAAAGCCGTGGCGGACTATCGCGCCGGGAAGCAAAACGCGTTCCAATTTTTGATCGGACAGGTTCTGGCGGCCACGCAAGGGCGTGCCAATCCCGATATTCTCAAAGAGGCGCTGTTGGAGAAATTGGGCGAAGTAAAGGAATAGCGAGTGTAGGGGCAGGTCATAAAGCCGCGCCCCTACTTTTTTTGATACGTAAAATTGGTCAAGGTTTCACCTTGACCAATTTTGAATTATTTGGAGAGGTATTTTTGGGCTAGTTTAACGGCTTGAGATTTGGTTTTTATCCAGTTAACTCTTTTGTCGCGCCCAAACCAGGTCATCTGCCGCTTGGCATATTGCCAATCCTCTTTTTTTATTGTGTCAACCATTTTTTGGCGGTTGATTTTGTTTTGCAAAAATTGCGAAACCGCACGATATTCCAGTCCGAAAGATTCCAATTTATTCCAGGACAGGCCGGAATTTTTGAGCTTTCTGACTTCGGCGACCATACCTTTTCTGATTCGCACGTCGGCGCGCCGTTCAATGAGCCGCTTTAATTCCTTTTCGTTTTTTTTGATTCCCAGAAACAAAATTTCATAATCAAGCGGTTGTTTTTTCAACGCCGGCACGGGTTTGCCGGTGGTTTTGACGATCTCAATGGCGCGGATGAGCCGCCGCGGATTTTTGGCTTCAATGCTTTTGGCGCGGGCCGGGTCAAGTTTGCGCAATATGGAATATAATTTTTTCGCCGGCAGTTTTTCCAATCGCTGGCGCAATTTCCAATCCGGCTTGACCTGCGGAATGGTGATGCCGTCAATCACCGCCTGAATGTAAAAACCGGTGCCGCCGCACAAGATCGGAATTTTTCCGGCCCGCCGGATTTTTTCAACGGCTTTCAATGCCAGTTGGCGGTAGCGAGTGACAGTGAAGACCGACTTCGGGCTGGCAACGTCCAAAAGGTGATGGGGAGCGCCCTTCATTTCCGATTTTTTGATTTTGCCCGAGCCGATGTCCATTCCCTTATAGACTTGGCGCGAATCGGCGGAAACCACTTCGCCGTTGAATTTTTTAGCGATCATTACGGCGATTTCCGATTTTCCCGAAGCATTCGGTCCGACGATGACAATCAGTTTATTTTTCATTTTTAACTAGTGCGCCCATAAGTCCGAATGACTGCGCTTTGATTATTTTGGCGTTAACGATGTCACCCGGCTTAATGTCGTTTTTTTCGATTCGGAATTTCACGGTTTTGTAGTGGCGGTCTTTGCCGAAGCCAAAACCGTTTTTTACGCGATCAACCAAAACATCAACGGTTTTGCCGCACCATTTTTTATTATGGGCGAGCGCGGTGATTTTTACAATATCGTTTAAAATTTCTTCGCGCCGTTTCTTTTCCCGATCGCTTACATTATCATCCAGAAGCGCCGCGGCAGTGCCCGGGCGCTTGGAATAGCGGGAAATATAGGCCATATCATATTTTATTTCTTTGAAAATCCGGGCGGTATTTTGAAATTGCTTTTCCGTTTCGCCGCAAAAGCCGACAATCACGTCTGTGGAGATGGCGATTTCTCTTTCCAATCCCTGCCGGTGTTTTTTAAACGCGGCGCGGATTTTTTTGACGAGCGCCTTATACCGTGCCGCCGTGTAAGGCCGTTTCATCGCTTTCAAAATATGGTTATCGCCGCTTTGCACCGGCAAGTTAAGATAGGGCGTCACTTTTTGGCATTGCGCCATTGCCAAGACCGCGTTATCGTCAAAATCTTTGGGATGGGGCGAAGTGAAGCGGAGCCAGAAATCGCCGGGAATTTCGTTTGCCGCGCGCAACAATTTGGCGAAATCAACGCCTTGGCAATGATAATTGTTGACATTTTGCCCCAACAGCCAAACTTCTTTGGCGCCGTTTTTTACGGCCGATTCAATTTCGGCCAGAATATCTTCGGGCGGGCGGGCCGCCAGCGGGCCGCGCGTGTGGGGCACCACGCAATACGAACAATAATTGTCGCACCCTTTTGAAATCGGTACCAGCGCGCTGAATTTTGAAGTTTGCTTGGGCGGAATGGCAAAATAGTCGCGAAGGTCTAACCTTCGCGACCTTGCGAAGGTTAGACCTTCGCGGGGCTTCCCGCGCGCCAGATGTAAAATTTTTAGCCACCGGGGAAGGGTTTTAATGTCTAAAATATGGTCAAAAATCTCGGCAAAACGGGGTTTGTCGCTTTCCGTGATGCAACCGCTCAAAATCGCGATAAATTTTTTGTTTTTCTTTTTGACGGACTTGATTTTTTGCTCCAACCCGAAAACGCGGTCGGCGGCCATTTGCCGCACCGAACACATTACCGCCACAAAAACATCCGCCGCCTCCGCCGTTGAGACCTCTTTCATTCCCCGCGATTCAAAAAGTCCGGCGATGCGCTGGGCGTCGGAAATGTTCATCTGGCAGCCAAAGACTTGAATAAAATATTTCATATTTCCTATGCCATCACAATATCATTCCGAGAGTCAATCTTTCACTCTACCAAAATTTATTTAAAACTCAACCAAAAATCCGGCGTTGGCGCCGAGTTTTTGATTTATAATACACCGGAATTTCAATCAAAAGATAAAACCAGCCGCATTATTATTGGAGTGCAGGTGCCGCTGGCAATAACCTTTAATTCGCAGGATGTTTGCGTTAAATTGGCTATTTGCCAGGTATCGGTGATGCCGCGATATGGATTTATTTGGCTTGCCGAAGTTAAGAAAGTGCCTGAAATATCCGGGGTTTGAAAGGGCGTGAATGTATAACTTATGCCATCTGCGCTTGTGCCGGTTTTGAGACAGGTGCCGGCATAGGTCTTGTAATTGCAATTTCCACCGCTGGTAGTATTTTGGCAGTCCGCGGGGCAGTTATATGAGTTTTCGCCGGTCCCGCAAGTTCCGTTGCCGCAAAAAGTGCAAATTGAATTCGCCGATTTGCTGCAATTAGCCGAAGAGGCGCAATCAAGTATCGCGCTTAATCCACCGCAACATCTATTAACATTCGAGACGCTGGTGTTCCAATAAGCAATTTCGCCTTCTTTGGCGCAGTTGGTTGTTGATATAGCGCAATCCGCCGGAGAATTGCAGCTGTTTTCGCCGGTAGCGCAGATTCCGTCATCTTTTTTTACGCATACCCGAAAACCGCCGGGCGGGGTTACACATTGACCGTTCCAAAGGGAACCGTTGGCAGGGGTTAATCCGAAACAACATTCTTTATAAATCACTTCCGGATTGTTTCCCGGGGATATCGTTTCACCTTCTTTGGCACACACGATTGTAGTTGTGTCGCAGTCTGCGGGGCAGGTGGCCGCGGTTTCGCCGAAACGGCAGGCGCCGTTGCCGCAGGTTTCTTGGGGTTTTAATTGGGCGATGAGCGCGATGATCTGCTGGATTTGCTGTTTGAGCGTTTCAATCATTTGCACCATTTGCGCGATGGCGGGATCGGTTTGTTGTGCGCCATCGGTTTGCGCCAAAGCGCAATTCGCGCCAAAGATCGTGCCGCCGGCAATAATTGTCGCCAACCCGGCGGACAGGATTTTGCTTTTGAGGTTCATGTTTTACTTTAATGGTTGATGACTAGCGATTAAAAACTTCACGTTGCTAATTACATTGCTAATTACATTGCCACTTACGTATTGTCCGATTGTTGTATCGGCAATACGCAGGGAATTTTGTTTTCGACCTTTTTGAAATTGCTCATTGGATCTGGCAATCGGATACTTTGATGATGGTGAATTTTTCCCATGAGGCAATCTCGTCGCGGTTGGCGATCAGCGGGCTATCGCCGCCATTCTCAGCGGTAACAAGGCGATCATTTGCGGAGGCCTTGATTGCAACATAACTGGTGTTGAAAATCGGGGAAAGAACGAATCTTCCCCATGGATTAATCTCGTCGCGGTTGGCGATCAGCGGGCTGCTACCGCCGTTCTCTGCAATTACATATTTGCCGTTAATCGCGGATTTTATATTAATACCGCTATTTGTTGTCGGATAAATATAAAACAATTCCCACGGGCCGGCGGTATCGCGGTTGGCGATCAGCGGGCTGGCGCCGCCGTTCTCTGCGGCCACGTATTTGTTGTTTGCAAGAGCTTTAATGTTGACCGCGACACATTTATCCGGGGCGTTCGTGATATAACTTGCCGACTTCTTGCAAGTGACTTGAAAATTTTGGCTTTCTCCGGCCGAATAGGTCTTGGCGCCGTCGGGATAAACTTTCAGCAAACCATCGCAACACTCGCCCTCCAAATAACCGAACAATTCTCCTTCTTTTTTGCAACTTGCCGCAACAGGTTTCCGGCAAACAAAGCCTTCTGTGACGGTTTGCGTGCCGTTCGGATAGGTCGTTATTCTTGCCTGCGCGGTCAATCCGGAACAACAAGGTTTTCCCGGCCCGGCGGTCATCCCGATCTCGCCTTCTCCTTCAATATAGCAAATCCTTGTGCGACAATCTCCTCCAGGGGCGCAGACGACTGTGATTTTGCCGGACTCGCCAGCGCAGTCTTTGGTGCAGTTGTCGGCGGTTTCGCCGATTTCACAGGTGCCATTACCGCACAAGGCGCAGTTATTTTGATAGATTGTGTTAATGTCTTCGCATGGTGAGCAAGCGATACCCGCACAATTTTCTTTTTTGGGAAACGCGCTATAGTCTTTACCTTTTTCATAGGCAACCC
>DIWQ01000031.1 GCA_002423555.1 Patescibacteria group bacterium UBA6102 | reverse complement strand
GCTTGCCATTTGGCGATAATAGTGTAGGGTTAAGGTATGGAAGCGGCAATCAAGCGGAACGTGGTTAAAACCGTTGAAACGGAAACAATCACTCAAGAGCAATTCTTGGCCGAGCACAATAAGTTGTCGCCGAGCAATTTGCGGGCGAACGGCGATTTGTTGTTGCGCTTTCGCCAAGAAAAATCCTCCCTTTTCAAAGAGGATGGCTGGTCGTTGGAAAAATTGCGCCGGCCGTTTATTATTTGGCTCACCGCGCAATCTTTTTATGAAAAATCAAAAGATGAAGTGACGGTCAACAATCAAAAATATGAAAAATTCTCATAATCCCGGCAAGAACAAGAATAAGACCGCTCACCGCCGCCTGGTTAAAAAACACCGTCCCAAGAAATATCGTCCGGCGGCAAAGCGCTAGACCGGAAAATTTTCCATTAACAGGGGGTCGCTTTTGGAGCGATTTTTTGTTATAATCAAGCTATCTTCGTTGAATTACGATTGTTTAAGCGACGATCTCTAAGGAGGGCGTTGCGCTTGCCATTGCCTGCCAGAAAGATTTTGCCAAACAATTATGAAAAAAGTTTATATTTATCCGGGAACTTTTTGTCCGCCGCACCACGGGCACGCGGCGCTGGCAAATCGCGCCGCCGCCGCGTTTGGCAATGTTTTGGTGATTTGTTCGGTTAATCCCGTTAAAAAAGAGAAAAACATTTTCACTCCCGAAGAATGCAAAAAAATGTGGCAAACATATGGATTGCGCAGAGGGGTTAAAATCGCCACTCTGGATGAATTTTTAAAAAAAAGAAACCAAAACGATATGACAGTGATGATTCGCGGCATTCGCGACAATAACGACATTATCTATGAAAATGCGGTGATGATCTATAACCGCGACAACTTCGGCGTCAATCACTATCATTACATCATCGGCGACAAGGAATTTGAAAAATTTTCTTCCACCGCGGTGCGCGCGGCGGCCGAATCCGGCAATCAGGAAAAACTGAACAAATTGGTCAATCCGCAAATAGCCGCTCTGATCCTTGCCAAATTCCGCCGGAAAAATTAAAATCATCATAATAACTTTAAAAATATGGAAACAACAAAACGGGAGACAGCCAAAGATTTCTTTTTGCATTTGCTGTCGGCGGCGACGCTCTATATGGGCGTGATCGGTTTTATCGCGCTGTGGTGGCAATACATTAATTTTTTATTTCCCGACAAGTTAAACCCCATGGGAATGTATGCCGGCAGATATGAAACATTACTCTGGGCGACATCAATGCTGGCGGTGTCGTATCCGGTTTACGTGCTGGTGTCTTGGATCATTGGTCGGGGGTTTAAAACCGATTTGGCCGGGCGCGAAGTGAAAATCCGTAAATGGCTGTGGTACATCACTCTGTTTATCGCGGCGATGACGATGATCATTGATTCAGTCACCATTGTCTTCAATTTTTTGAAGGGTGACTTGACGATCCAATTTTTTCTCAAATTGCTGGTTATTTTGGCAACCGCGGCCGCGGTTTTCGGGTATTATCTTTGGGATTTAAAAAAACGTGAAATTGTTTCAAATCTGCCCAAAAAATTGGCGTGGATCGTCGGTGCGGTTGTTCTTGCCAGCATTGGCTATGGCTTTGTTTTGGCGGGATCGCCGGCAAAACAGCGCGACATCCGTTTTGACGAACGCCGGGTGAATGATTTGCAAAACCTGCAATATGCGATTGTTGATTTTTGGCAATCGCGCCAAGAATTGCCGGCGGAGCTTTCCGAGCTTGATGTTTTGGGATATGCCATGCCGGCGGATCCGGCGACGGGAGAAAGCTATGGCTACACGGCGACCGGAGATCTGTCGTTTGAGCTGTGTGCGGAATTTGCGGCGGAATTTGCCATCGATGAGGGCAAGGATCGTTATTCTTATTATACCGGGCCGCAGGGAGTGGCGACTTTGCCCAAAGGATGGGGGCATAAAGCGCAAAGAACTTGTTTTGAAAGCGTTATTGACAAAGATTTTTTTGAAAGCCAAATGAATTACAAACCCGGCGCAATTTCCGCACCAATCCGCGATTGACCGCGGTTGAAATGTGCGCTATTGACAATTCTGCCGTTTTGTGATTGAATGGAAGCATAATTGAAATTCTCGTTAGTTTTTGTTCAGGCATTATTATCAATCCTGTCCTCAGTGAGAACCGGCAGTATCGCGGCTCTTGAAAAACTGGCGAAATGAAATATTGGCCGGTTTTTCGTTTGGCAAGCGCCCTGGAAAACATAACGGGCCAAAAAGGAAGAAAAGTATGCAGACAAAAGAAAGAAGCGGCGGTTTTGGCGGTTATTTTATGAAGTCAAGATCGTTTTCGGTCGGCGATCGCCGACCGCGTTATCGCGCTCCCAAAAATTTCGGCGCGAAGAAAAGAGGTTTTGGCGGTATCAAAATTGATCCGGCGAAATTCGTGAATAAGGCCGTTATGGTTGACGGCAACGGAGGCGAACGGATGAACAGTGCCAAATTCGCCGATTTTTCCATTGATGAAATCCTCAAGCGAAGAATTGCGGCCGTCGGCTATCAAAATGCCACGCCGATTCAAGAATTGGCGATTCCGCCGATCTTGAGCGGTGCGGACGTGGTGGGCGTCGCCGATACCGGCACGGGCAAAACCGCGGCATTCTTGGTGCCGCTGATCAACAAGGTTTTATCAAATCGGCGAATGAGGATTCTGATTGTGGCGCCCACGCGCGAACTGGCGGCGCAAACCGATGAAGAATTCAAAAAGTTGGCGCAAGGAATGAAAATGTTTTCGGCGTGTTGCGTGGGCGGGGCAAGCGTTGGCCGCCAATTGGCGCAGTTGCGCTATTTCAACAATTTCATTATCGGCACTCCGGGGCGGTTGAAAGATTTTATTGACCGCAAAAGAATCAATTTGGCGGAATTTTCCGCAATTGTTTTGGATGAAGCTGACCGGATGATGGATATGGGGTTCATCGCCGATATGCGGTTTTTGATGGCGGGCATGCCCAGGGAGAGGCAAACCTTGTTTTTCTCGGCGACGCTGTCGCCGGAAATCAAACGCTTGATCGGCGAATTCTTGCGCGAACCGGTTTTTATTTCCATCAAAACCCGCGATACTTCAAAAAATGTGGAGCAGGATGTGGTGAAAGTCGCCGGACGCAACAAGGTTGACCTTTTGCGCGAAATGCTTGTTCGGGAAGAATTCAAAAAAGTTCTGATTTTCGGCCGCACGAAATTCGGCGTGGAAAAACTTTGCAAGACTTTGGAAAAATCCGGCATCAAGGCCGAATCCATCCATGGGGACAAGAAATATTCGCGGCGCGTCAAGGCGCTGGAAACGTTTAAATCCGATCGCGTTCAAGTTTTGGTGGCCACCGATGTCGCCGCGCGCGGATTGGATATTGCCCATGTGACGCATGTGATCAATTATGATCTGCCGCAAACTTGGGAGGACTATGTCCACCGCATCGGCAGAACCGGCCGGGGCGCCAATTTTGGCAAGGCGATCACCTTCATTGATTAAATGCCAAAAAATCGCCTTTCGGGCGATTTTTTGTTAAAATAACGGCATAATAAAAAACTGCCAAAACTATGGAAAATTTGGAGAATCAAAAAATTGAAACGCTGGATTATTACGTGCGGCAAACTTTGGAAAATTTGCCCAAGTGGGAATATCCGAAACTTGAAATCAAAAAAAACTGCCGCAATGTTTTTGTCGGTTCGGGCAATGCCGCCAACGCCGGGCGGATTTTGGCGCGGGAATTCGGCGGTGCGGGTTTTTCGGTGGTTGATTATCAAAGCTTTTTCAAAAATTGCGATGATAGCGACCGCGATGTTTATATCATTAACGCTTCGGGCGGCAAGGACGGCGTGAAGATGGCGCAATGGCTTGCCCAAAACGGCCGACGGCCGAAACTCATCACTTCCAATCCCGAACCGCCGGCGGGAAAGTTTTTGCGCGTTGAAGATATTTTCGCGTTTCCGGCGATCAAGGAGCCGCCGACCTATAATGTGAGCACCTACGCGGCGATGCTCTATGGCATTTTAAAAGAGGACATCTCCGGCGCCGACGAAAGGATCAAAAATCTGAAAGTTCCGGATTTGCGCCGATATAAATTCATTTTCTTTTTGACCGACGACAAATATGAACCTGCCGGCCGCGTGGCAAAAAGAAAGGTGGCCGAATCTTTGGCCGGCTTGGGCGCGGACGCGGGCGGACACTCCAACGCGGCGCATGGGATGCTTTTGCAACCCAATGCCGATCGCTTGATTGTTTGCATCAATTGCGATTACGAAGGCGAGGGCGATTGGTGGCGTTTTGACGCCGGTTCATACATTGAGGCGATTTTGGCCGTTCACTATATTGTCGGCAAAAATCAGACCACTGCCGATTCGCAAAATATTTTGCGCAACTATTTCGAGAATGCCAAAAAACAAGGTTGGGAATTCAACAAAGTTTGGTAAGAGAGCCGTTGTGAAAAGGTGCGTATGGCTAAAAAAGTTTTGATAATTTTGGTTTTCGCGGCAGTGATTTTTATTGCCGGCATCGTTGCTTCTTTTCCGAGGAAAAAGGGAAGCGCGGTTGAAATTAACGCGCCGCGAGTTTGCCTGAATGGCTTTTGCTATGAGGTTGAAGTTGCCGACGATCCGATTGATCGGGCAAGGGGGCTAATGTTTCGTGAAAGCTTGGACGAAAACGAGGGGATGTTGTTTGTTTTTGACCGGGAAGAAAAACATTCGTTCTGGATGAAGAATACCTTGATATTCTTGGATATTGTCTGGATGAACTCCGCCGGCGAAATTGTCGGCATTTCGGAAAATACGCCGCCGTGCGTTGCCGATTCCTGTCCGAGTTATGTTCCTGAGGAGCCGGCAAAATACGTGTTGGAGATTTCTGCCGGCCAGACGCAAAAAACCAGCGTGCGGATCGGCAATCGTGCCATCATTGAGTTTTGATTCTCACTTTTCCGGAATGATTTTGGCGTCAAGGGCGACGATGCCGGTTTGATCAACCGCCAGCGGATTGATGTCGATTTCTTTGATTTGGGGAAAATCCAGCGGCAAGCGGGAAAAACGCGCCATCACGCCGGCAAGCTCTTCAATATCGGCGCCTTTGATGTTGCGGTAGCCTTTGAGCAGTTTGAAAATTTTGGTTTTGGCCATCAATTCTTTCGCGCCGGCGGCGTCCAGCGGCGGCAGGCCGATGGCGGTGTCGTCAAAAATCTCCACGGCGGTGCCGCCCGCGCCAAAAACGATCACGGGGCCGAAGAGAGGATCAATCTTGGCGCCGACGATCAATTCGTATTTCTTATCAACCATTTTTTCCACGGTGATTTCCCGAAAATCTTTCGCCCGCAAATGTTTTTCGGCGTTCTTTTCAATTTCATTAAACGCTTTTTTGACTTCGGCGGCGGTATCAAGATTCAAACGCACGCCGCCAAGTTCGGTTTTGTGTGCCAGGCCGGATTGCAGTTTCAACGCCACGGGGAAGCCGATTTTTTTGGCGATGGTCGCCGCCTGTCCGGCGGTTTTCGCCGGGTGCGCCGGATTGCCGGGCAGGCCGTAGGCTTGCAGGATTTTTCGCGCCGCTTCGCCGTCAATAATGCTTTGTTTTTTTTCTGCCGCCGCGGCAAAAACTTCCGCCGCGGTATTTTTGGCGGAATCAAAATCAAAGCGGACCCGGGAAAAAGCTTTTTTTGCCCTTTTTAAATCTTTTTGCCATTTTGCCAGTCCCAAAAAGCAGGCAATGGCTTTTTCGGGCGTGCGGTAGGTCGGAATGCCGGCGCGCCGGAAAATTTCCACGCCTTCGGCCACGCGGGCCGCGCCCATAAAAGAAATAAAGACCGGTTTGGCGGCAATGTCCTCAATGCCGGCGATCCCTTCGGCGATTTTTTTGCTTTGAGTGACGGCTTGCGGCGAAATGATTGCCATAATGCCGTCAACATTTTTGTCTTTCAGACAGGCGCTCACGGCGGCGCGGTAATGCTCCGGCGCGCCGTCGCCCAAAACATCAATCGGATTGGCGCGGCTGGCCGCCGGCGGCAGTGTGCTGGCCAGCGTTTTGATGGTTTTTGTCGCCAATTTTGACAATTCGCCGCCGTTTTGCGCCAGAAAATCCGTTGAAATAACGCCCGAGCCGCCGGCATTGGTGATAATCGCCAAACGGCGGCCTTGTGGTTTTTTGCAATGGTTGAGCGTGCGGGCGTAATTGTAAAATTCACTGATGGTGGCGGCGCGGATCACTCCGGCACGTTCAAAAACCGCTGAAAAGACCTTGTCGTTGCCGGCGATCGCGCCGGTGTGCGATGCCGCCGCCGCCGCGCCCGCGGAATTGGCGCCGGCTTTCAGGCAAACGATTGGTTTGGTTTGGCAAAAATCGCGTGCCGCGGCGATGAAGCGCGGACCGTCGTTTAAAGATTCCATATAGAGCAGAATACTGCCGACGTTTTCATCGCGGGAAAAATATTCAATCATTTCGGCAAAATCAATATCGGCCGCCGAACCAATGGATACAAAGTGCGAAAAACCGATATTGTCGCGCAAAGACCAATCCAAGAGAGTGCCGCAAAGCGCGCCGCTTTGAGAAATAAAGGCGATGCTTCCCGGCAGGGGCGATTGCGGCGCAAAGCTGGCGTTCAGTCCTGCGCGGGGATTGGCAAAACCCAGGCAATTTGGCCCCAAAATCCGCATTCCCGAAGTTCGGGCAAGTTTTTGTATCGCAGAAAAATCTTTTTTTCCCTGTTTACCGGATTCTTTGAACCCTGACGACACAATTACTGCGCCGCCGGCGCCGGCGCGGGCACAATCGTCCAAAATCGGCAAGACTGCGGGGGCCGGCGCGGCAATCACCGCCAAATCAACTTTTTCGCTGATATCGCCGACGGAAGGAAACGCTTTTTGACCCTGCACGGAGGCATTTTTGTTGTTGACCGGAAACACTTTCCCGGTAAATGTGCCGTTTTTGATGTTGGAAAAAATCGCGCCGCCCACCGAATGGGGACGGTCGCTGGCGCCGATGA
Organism: Patescibacteria group bacterium UBA6102; assembly: GCA_002423555.1. Classification (GTDB taxonomy): domain Bacteria; phylum Patescibacteriota; class Minisyncoccia; order Minisyncoccales; family UBA5738; genus UBA5738. The sequence continues at coordinate 1,135 of DIWQ01000031.1, read as the reverse complement.
CGGCGATGGTTTGGGGATTGAAAAATCCGTCCAATGGTTCGTTTTGCATAATAAGATTTTTATCGTTTATCCGGCCATACGGTTGATATTTTTATTTTACAACATCCTGCCCCACAAACCAAAAAAGCGCCGGGCGCTTTTGAAGTTTAGAAAAAAAAGAGGAAGGCGATGCAAGTTAAAAGATAGTGGAGGGTGCGAGCAACAATCATATTAGGAGGAGGGATACGGGAGGAAATGGTGGTTGCTAATTTTCTTGATTAGGTTTCACCGTGCCAAGTTGGGGATTGCGGGAAAATCAGGGGGTGATATAATTAAAATATCCGGCGTGCGTTGCCGCCGGAAAAATATTTTGTTTCTCTATGGGAGGAGAAAAACCGCCGGAAAATAAAGTTTGCCGTTCGCGATCAGTTTCAATTAAAATATCGCCATAAGGATTGCCGGCTTTTTGATTGCCGGTTTTGTTTTTCATCGGTCTTGTATTAAATTGGAAGGCGTTAATGCTGGAAGTCGCCCTTGAAGACGCGATTGCCAAACTTGGCGCCGCGCCGGCGGGAGAGATCAAATATCATGATTTTTCCGCGCCGGCATCGTCCAAAATGACGTTGGTGAAAGAATCCAGTCCGGCCAACGATCAAGACGCCGAAGGGAACCCGATCTATCACAATGAATTTTCCGCAATGATAAAAGGAACGTTGAGTCGTTTTTCGTGGAGCATGGAGGGAGTTGGAATGGAGTGCGGCGGCCATGGCTGGATATCTCCGGTTGATTTGTTTATTGAGGGCGGCGACCCGATCGGTGCCGCCGGTTGCCCCCGATTTACTTACGGCGACTATATCTATGCTTCGGAAAAGTTCAACGATCAACAAAGCCACATCGTCAGAATGAGCAAAAATCAAGGCGACAAAGATGCAAACGGAGTGTTCATCTTCATCTACGGCAATTAACAAATTTGGCGCGGGAAGCGGCAACAAATGAAAATCTGACAAATTTTGCGACCGCAAAATTTGTCAGGATTTGCCGGATTCAAATTTTAATTTCCAATCCAATCAAATTCAATCAAATGTATTTAATTGATGAAACATGAAACGATACTTGCCGTTGTTTATATTTTTGCCGATTGCGGTGCTTTTGTTTG
>DIWQ01000029.1 GCA_002423555.1 Patescibacteria group bacterium UBA6102 | reverse complement strand
GGCTTTACTTTTCGGCCGATTTGTGGTATCAAGAGGAGGTTAGCGGCAACTAAATTGATTTCATCGGGAGGCAAAAATTCGGTCTTGCCTTCGCGAAACGCAAAACGTATATGAAGAAAAATCACGGATGGGCGTTGTTGTTTATTCTGGCGCTGGCGGCGGTGTCGGCGGCTTTTTGTTTTCCCGGCGCTGTCAATCGGGGAATTGCCGCGGTAAATGCCAAACTGCCGTTTGCCATTCCGCCGATGGCGGAAAAACCTTTCAATTTGGGATTGGACGTCAAGGGCGGAGTGCGCCTGGAATATCAGGCGGACTTGAATCAGATCGCGGAAGACGATCGAGCGGAAGTGATGGAAGGGGTAAAGGATCTGATTGAGCGGCGCATCAACAGCTATGGCGTGGCCGAGCCGCAAATTCAGATTATCGGCGAAAACCGTCTGGCGGTGGAGCTTCCCGGCATTGAAAGCGTCCAGCAGGCGATTGAATGGATCGGCGCCACTCCTTGGCTGGAATTTTCCGAACCGCGGCCGGAAGAAGAGACGCAAAAAATTCTGGACAAAATCAAGGAAATGGAAGGTAAAACTTCCGAAGAAATAGCGCAGATATCGGATCTTGAAACGCTTTTTGACGAACAGGGGAATCTCAAAAATCCGTATTTTATGCCCACCGAGCTTACCGGAAAATATCTCAAGAGCGCGCGGTTTGATTTTGACCCAAATACCAATCGGCCCGTCGTGGAATTGGAGTTTGACGAAGAGGGAGCCAAAATTTTTGAACAAATCACCGAGCGCAACGTGGGCAAAGCGCTGGCAATCTATCTGGACGGTTTTGCCATTATTGATACCAGCGGCGACGGCCAAATTGACAATAGCGATTTATACGCGCCCAATGTGAACGAAAAAATTTCGGGCGGCAAAGCGGTGATCACGGGCATTGCCGGCGCGCAAGAGGCCAAAACTTTGGTGAAACGATTCAACGAAGGCGCCTTGCCCGTGCCGCTGGGAGAACCCATCAGCCAGCAAAAGATCGGCCCCACTCTGGGAGCGGTGTCGCTGGACAAAACCGTGGCCGCGGGATTAATCGGCTTTTTGGCAATCGCGGTGTTTATGATTTTCTATTATCGTTTGCCGGGATTGCTGGCGTCGCTGGCGCTGGCGCTCTATGGCGTGATTTTGCTGGCGGCGTTCAAACTGATGGGAGTGACGATGAGTTTGGCGGGCATCGGCGGCTTCATTCTTTCTCTGGGGATGGCCATTGACGCCAACATTCTGATTTTCTCGCGGATGAAAGAAGAACTGGCCGGCGGAAAAAGTCTGACTGCGGCCATTGAGGAAGGGTTCGTCCGCGCCTGGCCGGCAATCCGCGACGGCAACTTTACCACGATCGCGGTGGCGCTGATCCTGTTCTTTTTGGGAACAAGCTTCGTGAAGGGATTTGCCGCCACTTTGATCTGGGGCATACTTTTGTCAATGTATTCGGCGATTGTGGTGACCAGAACGTTTTTGAGGATTTTTTCGGGCACCCGGCTGGGTAAAGCGGTTTGGCTGTGGAAACCCCTCTTCTAAAATTTAAAATTAAAAAATCAAAATTAAAAATTTGGGAGTTCTTTTTAAGAAGAATTTTTGCAAAGCAAAAATTCAATACCAAAACTTTTCATTTTGATGTTTACATTTTCAATTTCCATGATTTCTTTTATCAAGCACAAAAATATATTCTTTGTTCTCACTTTGGCGGCAATCGCCGCCGCGGTCGCCGCAATTTCGGTTTGGGGATTGCGTCCGGGAATTGAATTCACCGGCGGCAGTCTGACGATTGTTGAATATCATGACGCACGGCCGGAGACCGGGGCGATCCGCGAAAAAGTTCAATCTTTGGGTTTGGCCGACGCGTCGGTTTACGCCGTGGAAGAAAAAGGAGCGGCGATTCGCACCGAGAATTTGTCCGCCCAGCGGCGCGAAGCCCTGCTGGCGGCGTTAAAAGAGACCGGGGAATTTGAAGAAAAAAGCTTTGAATCAATCGGGCCGATGGTGGGCAGGGAACTCACCGGCAAAATGTCGCTGTTGGTGCTGGTTTCTTTGTTGGCGATGCTTTTGTATATTGCGGTGGCGTTTCGCAACATTCCCGGACAAATCGGCGCCTGGCAGTTCGGCGCGGCGTCGTTTTTAATCCTGTGCCACGACATTCTCATTCCTTTGGGGATTTTTGCTGCGCTGGGAGCTTTTTGGGGCGTGCAAATCACCATTCCGGTAATCACCGCGCTGTTGATTGTGGTGGGATATGCGATCAACAACGTGATTGTGGTCTATGATCGCGCGCGCGAAAATTTACTGCGCGACCGGCGGGCGGATTTCGCCGAAAACGCCAACCGCGCAATCAACCAAACTCTGAGCCGCCAGATAAACACTTCGCTGGCCACGCTCCTGCCGGTGTTCGCCATTTATTTTTTGGGAGGGGAAAGCCTGAAATATTTTTCGCTGGCGCTGATTTTGGGGGTGGCCGTGGGAACCTACTCTTCGGTCTTTTTGTCCGCGCAAATACTGGTTCTTTGGCGCCAAATTAAGGCGCGCCGGCAAAATGTTTGACAAAAATCAAAACATCACGTAATATATTAAAATCGGTTAAATTGGTTCTGATCTGTGAATTGACCGCGGTCCATGGCAAACATTAATTACAAAAAAATTTGCAACGAATTGCTGGAAGCGCTCGCTCCCAAACAACGCGAAGTCATTGAGCGCCGTTTTGGGCTTAAAACCGGCAAGCGCGCCGCCAGCGGCGAGTTTGGTTTTCGGCGGGAAACCTTGGAAGCGATCGGTAAAGACTATGGCATTTGCCGCGAACGCGTGCGGCAGGTGGAAAAGGCCGCGATGACGAAAATGAAAAAAAGAATCGCCGGCTACAGGGAAGTTCCGCAGGTTTTCGGACGGCATTTGAAAAATGCCGGCGGCGTGCGCGAAGAAGCGGCGCTGTTGGAAGAATTGGGCGGCGGCGAGTTTGAGCCGCACGTGAATTTTTTGCTGGTCTTGGGCGGGGAATTCATCCGTTTTGCCGAAAATGATCCTTTCAAAAGTTTTTGGGCGATTGACGACCAATCGGCTCAGGCCGCCAAGAATTTCGTGTCGTCTGCGGCGCGGTTTTTGGAAGAAAAAAAATCTCTGGCGGCGATTCGCGAATTGGCGTCGTCTTCGGGATTGAAAAAATCAATCGCCGAATCCTATCTGGGAATATCCCTGCGGGTGCAGAAAAACAGAGATGGGCTCTACGGCTTGCGCGAATGGCCGGAAGTCAATCCCAAAGGCATCAAAGACAAAATATATTTGCTTTTCAGAAAGACCGGCAATCCGCTGCACTTCACCGAAGTGGCGCGGCAAATTGAAGGCAGTTTGGTGCAAACAGTGCACAACGAGCTGATTCGCGACCGGCGCTTTGTTTTGATCGGCCGCGGCAAATACGCCCTGAAGGATTGGGGATATGTTGCCGGCGACGTCAAGGATGTGATATTGAAAATCTTCGGGGAGGAAAACCGCCCGCTCACGCGCCGCGAAATTCTTGATCGCGTAATGAAACAGCGCCAGATCAAGGAAAACACGGTATTGATGAACTTGAGCAACAAGAAATACTTCTCCCGGGACAACGAAGGGCGCTATTGGCGCGCCGCCGA
>DIWQ01000044.1 GCA_002423555.1 Patescibacteria group bacterium UBA6102 | reverse complement strand
ATGACATTACTATTATTAAATAACAGATTGAGGATCATAATCCCCCTTGAGATTGGAGTTTTTCCAGAATACGGAAAATGTCGGCTTGGCGGTTAGCGGAGTAGAGAACAACAATCGCGGTTGGTTTGCCATTGACATTGAACACGCCGGCAATGGTTTGCTTGGCCTCGGGCAAATAGCCGGTTTTGCCGCCCACGAACGCCGCCAGCGGATAGAAATTGTTCACATTTTGGAATTTCATCCACACGCCCGATTTGTCTTCCAGCCAAAAATCGTTGCTCTTGCCGGTGGCCAGAATTTCGGGATGATTTTTGTGGACATAGGCCACCAATTTCGCCAAATCGGCGGGCGTTGATTTGTTTTTGGGATTCAGTCCGCAAGGATCAAAAAACACGGTGTTTTCCATCCCCAATTCGGCGGCTTTTTGGTTCATTAGTGCCAAAAAATTTTCTTTGCCCGCGGCCTGCGCCAGCGCTTCGGCGGCATCGTTGCTTGACTGAATGAGCGCCGCCTTGAGAAGAGTCTTAATGTCAATTTCCCGCCCGGCGTAAAGGACGGAGCTGTTTCCCGCCGGCGCCAGCATTGAATCGGTGAGAGTGATTTTTTTGTTTTCGTCAATATTTTCGCGCGCAATTGTTGCGGTCATCATTTTGGTGATTGACGCCGCCGGCCGGGCTTGTTCCGAATTTTTTGACAGCAGTGTTTTGCCGCTCTCCAACTCCACCGCGATATACGCCGGGGAATTGATTCCGCTTTTCGCGTTCATATTCGTTAAAAGCATTTTTAAAAGCGAAAGCTCCGTTTTGAGAGATTCAATAAATGCCGCCGGATTGAGCGCGCCGTAATTTTGCGCCACTGCAAAATTTTTTCCCAAAGGCAAAACCGTTAAACACACCGCGACAAATATAGTCAATAATAATTTTTGTTTCATATTTTTATTTATATTTCTCATAGTCAATTGTCCCCCGACTCTTCTTTGATTTATTGTTATCCGAGCAAGCAAGCGCCTATGGCCAGAACAGTAAAATTATCAATCCGGCGATGGTGCCGAAAACACCCGCCAGTTTGCCGAATGACAAATGGTCTTTAAACAGCCGCGCCGCGCCCAAAACCACCAACGCGCTTGATGCCGCGTCAAATGCGCCAACATAACCGGGATTGGGCGCGGCCTTGATCGCTTCAGCAAAAAGCCAGTTCACCCCCGCGCTCAATAAAATTCCAATCGCCAAAATGATTCTCACCCCCCGGCTTAAATCATAAAAATGAATCTTTCCATTTTTTCTCACATCCAGATAGAACATCACCGACAAAATCAAACTGACATAGGCAAGCACAACTTTTGAATCAATTCCTTGCCCAAGAATATATTTCATCGCCAGCGAGAAAAAAGAAAAACAAAAAAGCGCGGCCAATGAAGGCAAAATCCAGTTTTTCGCGATCTCCCGTTTCGGCTTTCCGGAGCCGCTCAAAAAAATCACCGTAGCGGAAAATAAAATCACTGCGATCGCCAAAACACTTTTTATTGAAATTTCCGAATTGAAAAACAACACCGCCAAGAGAGTTGTTATCATCACACTGCTTTTCATAATCACAAGCCCGTATCCCGGATTCGGCGCGCGCGCAATGCTTTGCATATAAAAAACATTGCCCAAATAATCAAAAAAAACGCTCATTGAAAGAACAACCAAAAACTGGACAAAGCTCAAAACGAGTTGGCCGCCGGAAAAAAATACAAACAGCAAATAAAAAACAAAACAAGCAAAAAAATTGATAAAATTTATCAGCGCGCCGGAGATTCCCTTCACCAGCAATTTTCTGGCGATCAAACCATTGGCCGCCACAAACAACATCATCGCAAAACTCAAAATTACCCAATTCATAAATAAGAAATCTTTTGCTTATAGATTGACCTGATTCCGGTAAATATCGCCGTTTTGGATAACTCCCTGTATGACCGCGATTTCTTCTTCCTGTGACAGCATCGCGGTGTTTAAAACCAAATGATAATTGGCCGGATCGCGATAATCATAGCCAAAAAGACGCTTGCTTGCCGCAACTTCATCGGCCTCGCGGCGATAAAGTATCTCTTTGATTTCTTTTTCGCCGTTGCCGTTATATTTTGCCAGCCCCACGCCCCGTTTGGCCCGGGTGTCTAAATCCGCGGTCAGAAATATCAACAATACCGGCAAATCTTTCAGATAGGTCGTATAACGGCTGTCACCCAGCAAATGATTTATTGCCGCCTGTTCGCGAAAATCAACATTCACCTGCCGATTGTCTTCACTAGAAGTGGTGCGCCAGTATTCTTCAAAGGAAATTTTTTTGTCGGGATATAAATTTGCCCAGCGCGCCCGCCATAAATCACCCACCGACAGCACCGGCCATTTATATATTTCTTTTAATTTCGCCACCAGCGTGGATTTTCCCGCCCCGGGCAGTCCGGAAAAGACGATGGATTGATATTTCATATCAATAGTCGCGGAGTTTTTTCAATGAGGCATGGTTGCGGATTTTTTCCAGGGCTTTGGCCTCAATTTGGCGGATGCGTTCGCGGGTTACGCCGAATTCCTGCCCCACTTCTTCCAAGGTGTGCGTCACGCCGTCTTCCAAGCCGAAGCGCAACGCCAAAATTTTTTGCTCGCGGGGCATCAAATCAATCAACACTTCGTTGAGGCGGTTTTTGAGCAAACTGCGCGCGGCGTCCAGCGCCGGCGATGTCACTTTGTGATCGGCGATGAATTCCGCCAACACGCTGTCTTCGCCGTCATCGCCCACGGGAGTTTCCAGCGACACCGAATCCTGGGAAATTTTTTGGATATAGCGCACCTTGGCCGGCTCCAACCCCAGCTCCGAGGCAATCTCTTCGGGCAAAGGTTCGCGGCCCATAAACTGCAACAGCTTTCTTTTTGCCTGCGTGTATTTGGAAATGGTTTCAATCATATGCACCGGAATGCGCACTGTCCGCGCCTGGTCGGCCAGCGCGCGGGTGATCGCCTGCCGAATCCACCAAGTGGCGTAGGTGGAAAATTTGTAACCCTTGCGCCAGTCAAATTTTTCCACCGCGCGGAACAAACCCAAATTGCCTTCTTGGATCAAATCCAGCAAGCCCAAATGGGCGCTGCGCCCGATGTATTTGCGCGCGATGGACACCACCAATTTCAAATTTGATTGAGTGAGCCGCTTGCGGGCCTCGGCGTCGCCGGCTTCAATTTTTTTCGCCAGATCCTTTTCGTCATGGGCAGTGAGCGCCGGAATCCGGCCGATTTCTTTCAAGTACATCTGCACCGGATCAATTTTTGATTCCAGGCGGCGCTTGGCGACTTTTTCGCCGACTTCCAAAAATTCCCGCGCCTCTTTGACTTCAATGCCTTTGGCTTCCAAAATTTGGTAAAGTTCGTCCAGCCCGTCAATATCCTTTTCCACCTCCGGGAAAAAAGACATTATCTCGGCAAACGTCACAAACCCCCGCTGGCTCCCTTTTTCCATAAAAACCTCCAGCTTCTGCGGGTTGAAAATTTTGGGCAACATTCCCTCCTTCTTGCGCGCTATTTTTTTTGCCTTCGGCGCGGCGGCTTTGGAAGGTTTTTTGGCCACCCGGGGTTTTTGCTTACCGGCGGGTTTGCCCGCGGGCACTTTCTTTGCCTGCGGTTTTTTCGCGCGGACGGCCGACGCTTTCGGCGCGGACTTCACCGGTTTTTTTGTTTTGCTCGCCATATCGTTTTAATTAACCGAGTTCTTTGTTTTTTTGCAAAGTTTGTTATATTTCTCGCGCAAATTTCCGGCGGTTTCAAGGTCGCCGGCGGTTTCCGCCCGAATCAAATCGCGGGCACAGCGCGCCAAAGAGTTTTTGAAAATATTTTCCCGGATCGCGGCAACGTGAAATTCAATCTCTTCGGCCGCGGCGGCTTCGCTTACAGTCTCGTTTTCCGCGGCGATAAAAAGCGTTTCGTAGTATTCTCCAACCTTGCCTGCGATCTCGCCCTTGGGAAACCCGCCGGCACGCAAGCGCGCGGCAATTTCTTTGCCCTCGTCGGTGAAAAAATCCGGCGCGTCCCCGACCAAACCGATATGAACGGGAAATTTAACGGCCAGCGTCAAAATCCGCTCTTCCAAGCGGGTTTCCCGGCTTTTGGCGTTCGCGGCGGAAGCAACGCGCGAAACGGCCGCGGCGGCGGGTCCGTTTTGGTTAATCCTAACCTTTTTCAGCTCTTGGCGCAAGTATTCTTCATAGTGGATGTCGCGCGCTTCCATTTTGTCGGCGATTTTTTGCAGCCAAAACGCCTGCTCAATCGCGTTGGGAATGATCTTTATTGCCGGCAAAATGAAATCAACGATTTTTTTCCGCCCCGCCGGAGAATTTTTGTCGCCGGCGGCAAGAGCGCGATCAAAATAAAATTCCATAATGCTCTTGGCCCCGGCAGTCGCTTTTTGCCATTCCCGCGGATCAGCCGCCGCGATATCGGCCGGGTCTTTGCCGGCAATCGCCGGCCGCGCCACGCGCACGTCAAATCCCGCGGCGCGGGCCATATCAATGCCCCGCCGGCTGGCATTCTCGCCGGCAAGGTCCATGTCATAGCCCAAAATCAAATTGTTCGTGAATCGTTTGATGATTTTTAGATGGTCTTCGGTGAGCGCCGTGCCGGAAGTCGCGACGACATTTTCCACGCCAGCTTGCGCCGACATAATCGCATCGGCATATCCTTCCACCAAAACGCAGGCATCGGCTTGGCGGATCGCCACCTTGGCGCGATCCAGACCGTAAAGCAAACGGCTTTTATCGTAAAGCGCAGTGCGGGCGGTGTTCAGATATTTCGGTTCCGCCGCGGCGGGCGGCACGCCCGTTTCGCGGACGTCATCCGCCACGTTCTCAAAAACGCGACCGCCAAACCCCACCGTTTGCGAATTGAAATCAAAGACCGGAAACATTATCCGGCCGCGGAACCGGTCATAAACCCGGCCGCCCGCCGACGCGGCGGCCAATCCCGCCCCGACAATCTCCTTGTCGGTGTAGCCTTGGCTCGCCAGAAAATCGTGCAATCCCTGCCAGGAAGACGGCGCCCATCCCAAACGCCACGCGGCGATGCTTTTTTCGGAAAATCCCCGGTCAAGCAAATATTTTTTCGCCGCGGCGCCGGTTTTTGACGAAGCCAGCTGTTTTTCAAAAAAACACGCCGCCAGTTCGCAGGCTTCGTAAAGCCGCTGGCGTTCGGTTTTCATCTGCGCGCTTTCGCGGGTCTGGCGCTTCAATTCCACGCCGGCTTTCGCCGCCAAGATCCGCAAGGCATCTCCGAATTCAACCCCCTCTATTTCCTGCACAAAAGTGAAAATGTCCCCGCCCTTGCCGCAACCGAAGCACTTCCATGTCTGCCGCGCCGGCGAAACGAAAAACGACCCGCTCTTTTCCGAATGGAACGGGCACAGCGCCGAAAGATTGGCGCCGGTTTTTTTGAGCTTCAAATATTGGCCGACAAATTCCACAATGTCCAGCCGGCTCTTGATTTCTTCAATCGGCGAATCCATGTTTTTGCCATTAAATGCTTTTAATATAATGTATTATTTTGTCAATAAACGTCTCGTAATCATTTAAAATCATCGCGCGCCCAAACTCGCCCGCTATTTTATCGGATATTCGCATATTGATATTGCTACTTCGGCTAAGATAATATTTTTTGTAAGCAGTTTTTGAAGCTATGGAATTATGGTCGCATTTTGGAAATCTAATGATAAATAATAATGTTTTAACCGGCGTATGAAAATACTTTGCCGCATCATCTTCCGATAAAACAATGTACTTGCTGATATTATGGCTGGTAATTTTTTCCCATTTTATTATTTTGCCTTTATTGTTGTAGTAAGGTAAGTCTTCGGGTAATATTAAGATTTGAAAATAATCTTTGTTATTCGATCTAATGTTCGCTGTCTCTCCCAGCATATTTTCAAAATAATTATTGGAATTTTGAGAATAATTATTCATTACAAATTTTATTCCAATTCCAGCAATATCTTTGTTATTTTTTGAAATGAGAATATCAACAGTTTTTTCCATGTATCTACCCCGCATTCTGCCTTCTTTATTATTCTCAACGCCAAGAGATTTAACCCCATATTCATGCCCTAATTTATTTTTAATGTCACTGGCAATGGAACCATGCAAGACAATCAGTTTTTTGTTGCTCCGTGAATGTGTTTTCAAAAATACAATAAAGGATTTTTTAATTTCTTTCAAAAATTGATTGTTATCCATAATATTTGAGTTTTAAGTTAAAATAAAGTTGGCTGTGATTTGAAAAAATAAGGATGGACAAAATCCTTTAAGAAACTTTTGGCATAAGACTTGTATCCGCCACGATAACTTCTTGAAACCGATTCGATATATTCTTTCATAAAATCGGAATTTAACGCATCGCAAAGCTGGTAAATATCAATGTATTCATACTTAGGCTTCACGCAATAACCGGCAAAAAAACTCGTTTTTTTATTTTCAATAACATAAAATCGCGGCGCAATATTCATCGTACTGGTAATGATTTTTTTGCCAAAACTTGTTTTTAATCCCTGGCTACGCCCAAAAGCATAAAATTCTTCGTAATTTTTGCCTCCGCCTTTGTCTCTTGACTCTAAAATCTCGCGATGATCGGAAAGATAATTATAGGCATTGGGATATTTTTCTTGGAATTTTTTTTGCGAAATTATTTTTTCGTTTTCATAAGGAAAAATCAAATATAAATTTTGATCCAATCCTTTATAAGTTGAGGCCTTAATAATCGGAACACATAATGATTTTTCTATTTTATAACCTTTAAAATAAAAATAGCTATCATCAAATTTTTCTGGAGAAAAAATATAAACATCGTCTTTCAGCGTTGCAATTCCATAATGAATATCGGCAACTTCATTCAGTTTTGAATATTTTTTGTTTAATTCTTTAATTTTTTGCGAGTAATCATCGCTGAAAAATTCCCATCTTTCCGAGCGAATATTTTTTTGGGATATTTGCCTATATTCAAGATTTGAAAAATCATTTTTAAAATTTTGTGCATATAAAAACATGCTTGGCTTATCTTTATTCAAAAAAGTTATTGCCGTATATGTTGTTGCATCGCCAAAAACTTGAAAATAGTCAAAATCAACAATTTTTTCCAAATATGGTGACAATAAATCCCGCAAATTTTTACCGGCAAAAGAATGAAAATGAGAATTGGGCGTAATAAAGCAAATTTTGCCGTAATTTTTAATAATTTTCAAAGCTTGCTCAAAAAAACAATAGTAAAGATCTATTGAACCGTTTGAAGCTGTTTTAAATTTTTCTTGCAATTGCGCACGCCTTTCATTCAAATTCTGTATTCTCACATAGGGAGGATTGCCGATAATATAATCAAATTTTTGTGAAAAATTATAAAAGCAAAAATCCGCTAAAATGTCATTGAATTTTAAAATTTTTTCTTTTGATAATTTCTGCAAATTTTTTTTTGTTGTTTTAATATAATCTGGAGAGATATCAATAAAATATATATTTTCTTCAATCACTCGTTCAACCGGCTTGCCGGACAATTCAGAGAATTTTCTGACTGCGGCCGCCGAAAACACGCCTTCTCCACAACCGGCATCCAAAATTTTTTCATTACCGATTATTTTTTGATTTTTTAAAATTTCACTCACCATAAAATCCGCCACCCATTGGGGGGTAAAAACCACGCCGTTTTGTTTTTGGACCGAAATATCCATAATTTTATCGCAAATTAAGCCCCTCTCAAGTAATTATGGCTAAAATTTATCTGCTGATCCCTTTTGCAATTTTGTTTGATTGGCCAACACCGTCATTGTAGCTGAAAATCGGGCAAAAATCCATCAGTTGAATATGATATAATGACGGCACCAAAATGCAATTTATCAAGGTCGCGCCTTCCCGCGCCCGTTGGAAACAACCCTTTAAAATGCAAAATTTCCAAGAAAAACAACAAAATGGCCGGGCCGTTTTAAATCCGCGCGCAATCAAATATCGCAAAACAATTTAGAGCAAAAAGTCCAAATAATTATCTTTATTGATAACATTGAAATCCGCTTCGGGATATGTTTTTTTCATAATTCCGGCGCAACAATTGTGCGGTTATGCCATTTGCATTCAATTGCGGAAATTTTTCCGTTCAACTCCTTAATAATGTCTATTTCCTGGCCGCGGTGCGTCCGCCAAAAATAATAATTATCCGGCCGGTCGGCGATTGCGCTCTTCTTGGCCAATTCCATAAAAATAAAATTCTCCCACAGCGCGCCGATGTCGTTTCTCAGCGACAATCCGTTAAATTGTGAAATAACCGCGTTGCGAATGCCATTATCCAGGAAATAATACTTGGAAGCAAGTTCAAAATGGCTCTCTTAGATTTCGGCTTGCGCGAATGGTAGCAAACATCATTTTGGCGCCAATGCCGATTGAAGGGAGCATCTGCGCCTCGTCCAAGTGGAATAATAAACCCGCTTATCAGCTTGCGTTTTTAATATTCATTCAGCAATGTGATTTTACCCGCGCAGCAAGGCCCGTAGATAACCAAAACCCGCTTGGGAAAGATATTTTTCTCTGTTTGTTGTAATCGTTTAAATTTCATATATTTCTCAAATTACTTACAATTTGCGGCATCATAATACCTCAATTTATGTCAAATTGATGTATTTAAACAGCGGAATCCGCACCGGAATCCGCCGCTATCAATATTCCGCACCCTAAACCATTTTGGGAAATCGGCGAAATCGGATAAGATGAAAATATGAAGATTGCGATCATTTCGGACACTCATGACAACTTGGCGACGCTGGATAAGTTTCTGGCGCACATCAAAAAAAATCCGGTCGGGGCAATAATCCATTGCGGCGATATTGCCGAAGGCGAAACCTTGGCGCGGCTGGCGAAAAATTTTCCGGGGCCGATTTTGGCGGTTTTTGGCAATATGGATTATCGCCAATCGGTTGAAGCGGCGGCGCAAAAATTTTCCGGCCAAATCCAATTATTCAAAGATTTCGGACATACCCATATCGGCGGGTTGAGAATCGGCTTTTGCCATTTTCCGGAAGCCGCCAAGCGCGCTTGCGAAAATAACCGCTTTGATTTTGTGTTTTACGGCCACACTCACAAACCGTGGCTGGAAACAATCAACGGCTGCCAGCTGGCCAATCCCGGAACCCTGGCGGGAATGTTCTATCAGGCGACTTTCGCCATATTGGACGCCGGCACGAAAAAATTGGAGTTAAAAATCGTCAGCCGGCTAGCGCTCAGTTAAAGTGATCGCTAAAAATCCGGCAAAGTAAAACAAAAAACGCCCCGTGAAGGGCGTTTTGCCGCGAACCTATTTGATTTGCACACTCTGGCCGGAGGCGCCGGATTCGGGACGCTTTTTGGCAAAAATGAAAATGTAAAGAATTTCCAGAATGCCCACCGTGTTGATCAGAATGATCGCGGTAAACCAATATGATTGATTGTTGCGGGCGGCGCGCCACAATGCCGCACCCTTCCACGCGATTGACCACGCAAACAAAATCGCGAAAAACCACATACCGATTTCCGGCAAAGGTTCGCAAACGGGCAAAAACCGACTGATATATTGAGGAAAAGCGGTAGTTTCCATAAATTTTATTATTAGACCTACTGCTTAAATATCCACTACTGCAATTTCCATATTTCGGCTGCGCCGAATTCGTCAGTTGTCGGCATATTTAAGCCGATATGCCTCCTCCCTCCTCATTCGGCTCGCGCGAAATCTGAAAATTTCGTCGCGTAAATATTTAAGCAGTAGGTCTACTTTTATTCGTTATTTTTACCTTATCTTCTTGTTCGACCTCTTTTTTCCTCCCGTCAAATTTTTTAATCAATTTAACTTCGCGATTCGGCACCGCGCAAATCACGCCGTCCCCGCCGCGCAGAACCGTGCGGCGCAAAGAAATCTCCAAAACCTCTCCGGAAAAACCGGCAATCTCCACTTCGTCGCCGATATTGTAGCCGCCCTCAAAAATGATGAAAGCGCCGGCGATAAAATCCGTGAGAATATCTTTGGCGGCCATCCCGACCGCCAAACCCGCCAGCCCCAAGCTCGCCAGTATCGGCGTGATGTTGACGCCGAACTCCGGCAAAATTGCAATCGCCGCGACGATCCAAATCAGCGACCGCAGGATATTGTTCGTTGTTTTAATTAAGGTGGCGATTCGCTGTTTGCGCGCCTCCGCCAGCGCCGTTTGGCGGAAAAACGGCGCGCCAAAGACTTTCTTATACTTATAGGCGGGATGAGGCAGGTTGTCAAGCACCGGCATTATCTTCCGGCGCGACAGCGTCGCCTTGACCAACGCCGCCGAGGCCGCGGCGGCTAAAACGATCAAAACCACGCGCACCCCGTGATGCCCGGCCCATAATAATGTTGCATTAAAAATATCGGTGAAAATTTGGCCCAAATTAATCCCCATATAGTCCATTATAAATCAAACCGCCGCAACCGCCAACAATCGCTTTCGCAACCATAATTTTTTACAAACGATTATGAATGCGACAGATGGTAGCGGTAATCGTCGTAATTGCCCAGATAACCGGACAATTCGCCGTTTTTGACTTCCCAGATATGATCGCAAACCTCGTTGAGAATGTAGCGGTCGTGGCTTACCAGCAGAATGGTGCCTTTGTATTCTTTGAAGACTTTGGTAATCACTTCTTTTGACGGCAGGTCCAAGTGATTGGTGGGCTCGTCCAGCAGTAAAAAATTGACCTTCCGCAAAATCAGTTCCGCCAGCGCCGCGCGCGCCCTCTCTCCTCCCGACAAATCACCGATCTTTTTCTTTTCCACTTCAAACGGCTCAAACAGCAATGCCCCCAAAACCGACCGCACCCGCTCCTCGCTCTCGTCGGTTTTTGACGCCACCTCGTCAAGCAAAATTTTTGAATGGTCCATTTCTTCGTGCGCCTGCGCGTAATAACCAATCTGGGCGCGATCATCAAGCGCGATTTTACCCTTTGCCGGCGGCATTTTTCCCAAAATGGTTTTTAGCAGGGTGGATTTTCCCATCCCGTTGGCACCGATGATACCCACTTTGTCGCCCCATTCAACTTCCAGTTTTCCATCAAACGAAAACAAAGATTTATCTTTGGGGCCGATGGTAATGCCGTCAATCTTCAACACGGCGCGGCAACGGCGGATACCCGCGTCAAGTTTGATTTTGATGTCTTTTGCCGCTTCCCGGGGCAATTCAATTTTCTCCATTTTTTCCAACTGCTTGATGCGGCTTTGCACGCCGGCGGCCTTGGTGGCTTTGTAGCGAAA
This sequence comes from Patescibacteria group bacterium UBA6102, assembly GCA_002423555.1. GTDB lineage: Bacteria > Patescibacteriota > Minisyncoccia > Minisyncoccales > UBA5738 > UBA5738. The sequence goes on along the minus strand of DIWQ01000044.1, from coordinate 4,786 downwards.
CCGATCAATATATTCCTGCTGTTCTTTGAGATATTTTTGCTGGATGTGGTATTTTTTTTCCAGCGCGGAGCGGCGGGCCTGTCGTTCAATGACATAGTCCGAATAGCGGCATTGGTACTTTTCAATGCCGTTTTTGGTCAATTCATAGGTTTTTTCGCAAACCCGATCCAGAAAATAGCGGTCGTGCGACACGCAGACCAGCGCGACATTGCGATGCAACAAAAAATTTTCCAGCCATTCGCAGGTCTCAATGTCCAAGTGATTGGTGGGCTCGTCCAAAATGATCAAATTGGGATTGGTCAGAATAACTTTCGCCAGCGCCAGCTTGGTGCGCTCGCCGCCGGAAAGCGACGCAATCTTGCGATGCCGCGATTCTTCGGCGAAACCGAAGTCGGAAAGCAAGCGCTCAATCAATCCTTGGCGGCGGTAGCCGTCAGCCGCCTTGAATTCCTCCAAAAACTTGCAATAATCCGCAATTTCGCTTTCCGGCAAGTCGCCGGCGGTTTCCCGCGCTTCATAGCTTTCTTTGCGCGCAACCATCGCGCGCATTTTTCCGTCCGCCGAATAGATTTCGTCAATCACGGAATTTTGCAAGGATTCCCAATGGGTTTCCTGCGGCAAATAACCGATGCGCGCCATTTTGTGAATTTCGCATGATCCGTCATCGGGTTCTTCTTTGCCGATAATAATTTCAAGCAACGTGGTTTTGCCGATGCCGTTGGCGCCCACGATCGCAATTCGTTCGCGCGGCAAAACGCGCATTCTCGCCCCGCAAAAAAGCTCCTCTTTGCCGTATCCCTTGGCCACATCCTTTAAGATGAGCAAGGGCTGGCCCGAAGGAATATTTGCGCCCTTGGCCGAATTTTCGCCAATTTTGATTTTTGTTTTAATTTTTTCCATATGTATCCGCGCCCGTTTTCCAACAAAAAAACAGGGTCGTTTAATTCTTCTCGCGCAACGCGAAAATAACCGCCAAAAGCGGAACAAACTCCCTGTCGTTATGCCAACAACTTATATTCTTGCTCGTCAAAAAATACCTTCATATAATTTCCTTATCGTTGTTTTTTATTATGCAACATAACCCGCCAAAAATCAAGGACGGCAAAATTGGCGGCAACGTGTTTCCTTTGCTCCGGCAGAAGTTTTGACACGGCAGAAGTTTTGAGTGCGGATGGTTTATTGCTATGATACTTTAATGGAAATCTCCGCATTGATTATTAATAATCAATCATTGATTAATTATTAGTTATTGATTATTGATTATTGATAAATGATTATTGGTTGAATTTTAATTTATGACCATCCGCCGACACATCATTAAAATCAAAAAAACGGCGGCCGCGCTGAAAAAACGCACAAGCTGGAAATGGAAACTGGGAATCGCGATTACCGGCGCGATTTTGATTTCCGCGGCAACATTCTGGCTGGCGCTCCCCTTGCCGCAAAATTACGAAACCGAAGTGCCGCCGCGCCCAAAATCATATTCGGCAAAAATTATCTCCTTGCGCCACGATAACGCCAAAGGCACAATTTTGGAAATCAAATTCAACGCCGACGAACCGGCGCTCACAAATCTGCCCGAATATCAAATTGAAGAAATTTTCGCCGAAGCCAAAACTCGCGCCGTTTTTGAGAAAATATCGCGCCTTGAAAACAGCGTTGATTATCGGGAGATCGCCGCCAGCCCGCTGGTTGAAGACATCAAGTGTGATATTGATAACGGCCGCTTGATCGTTGAAGTTATGCGCCAAGGGCACTATTCAAAAGCCCGAGCCGGTGGCGGCGGCAATTTGGTGACCATCGTTTTTCCGGCGGCGGAAAACGATTATCCAGCGATCTCCAACCAAAAACCAGCGGCAAATTCCGCGGTTTTTCCCATGCGGCACACGATCAGTCTTGAAGCGGTTTTGCACGCGCCGCTTGAAACCGCCTCGATTTTTATCAACAACGATCCGGTTCAATTCCGCACCGAACAGCTTGCGCCCGGCGAATATCGCTTCGCTTTTGAAACGGATGTCCAACTTGATAAGGAATACCGCATTAAAGCGATTGTCGCCGACCAAGCCGGACGCGCGGCGGTTTCCCAATGGACCCTTGAAGGACAAATCCCCAGCGCCGCGGCGCTGGGGAAGGATCGTTTCAAATATCTGGGATGGTGGGGACAGATCAATGCCAACGGCGTAACGGTGCGCCAAGGCGCTTCCGCCGCTTCCGAAAAATTGGGGGTATTCTCAACGGCAAATCGCGTGAAGGTGGTCAAAGAAGTTTTTGGCGAATGGGTTGACGGCAAAAATCTGTGGTATCAGATCGACGGCGGCGCGTTCGCGGGAGCATACATATTTTCGGATTTTGTCACTCCGATGCCCCAACCCGAGCCGCCCCAAGACATCCGCATCCCCGAAGAAATCAAAATCGGGGAAAAATGGATTGATGTGGACCTGTCAAAAAAAATTATGACGCTCTTTGAATATGACAAACCTCTGTTTGCCACCTATATCGCTCCGGGGCGGGAGGAAAATCCCACCAAAACGGGAATCTACCGGATATGGTACAAGCTGGCAAAGGACGAAATGCGCGGCGGGCCGCCCCTGCATTCCTATTATTACCATCTCAAAGACATTCCCTGGGTGATGTATTACAACTATGACTATGCCATCCACGGCACCTATTGGCACGATAAATTCGGCACCCGGCAATCGGCGGGCTGCACCAATATGACGCAGGGTGATGCCAAATTCATTTTTGAAAACACTCTGCCCGAATTGCCCGAGGGACAAGAAGAAGTTTTTGCGCGCGAAAAGCCCAATGTGGGCTATGGCACCGGCACCGTGGTCCATAACCACGATTGACCACCGCCAAGATCTGAATGAATAAATCAAAAAAAATTTTATGGTTGCTTTTCGCCGCCGGCATGGCGGTCTTTGTCGGTTATGCGACTTTTGAAGCCGGCTGGACCGAGATTGCAAAAACGACCGTGCGCGGCAGAAACGTGCCGCCGGAATTTATCGGAAAGAAAATCGCCTTTGTCGCCGACATTCACTGCGGCGAAGGTTTTTCGCCGGCACGCCTTGATGGTTTGGTCAAACAAATCAATTTGCTGGCGCCCGATATTGTGTTGTTCGGCGGCGACTATGTGAGCCGCAACGGGAAAAACACCGAAAAATGTTTTTCTTCCCTCAAAAATATTAACGCCCCCTTGGGAAAATTCGGCGTTCTGGGAAATCACGATATTGAAGCCGGAAAAAACGAAGTTTTGGCGGCAATGGCCGGCGCCGGGATCGCCCCGTTGGTAAACGAAAACCGCCATATCAATATCGGCGGCGGCAAAATAACCGTTGCCGGCACGGATGAAACCTGGTATGGCGTTCCGGACGGCGCCAAGGCGATGGAGGAAGCGGCGGATTTCACAATCTATATGACGCACGATCCGGCATATTTTGAAAAATATCAAAACGACAAGGCAAAATTACTGCTGGCCGGACACACCCATGGCGGCCAAATCACTTTGTTCGGCCTCCCGTTTTCATGGCTGATCCATCGCCATAAATACCGCTATGAAAAGGGTGTTTATGAAGAGCCCGGACAAACCGTTATCGTCACCAACGGCATCGGCGCCACCATTCTGCCCCTCCGATTTTTCGCCCGCCCCCAAATCAACCTCATCCTCCTGGAAAAATAAATCTTTCCGCCATCGGATTGTTTTTCATCTGGATTGCACGGGGCGATTTATTGATTAAAATATCGCTATCGTCTCCCTTGCCGCTTTTATTTTTCCATTTTACAGTGTCGCTTGATTCCAAGCGGCCGCCCGCCAAATCCCAGCAACCCGGATGCGGCCGGTTTTTATTATCCGCGCGTTTCAGCGCCAAAATCCGGTCGTTTTCGTTAAAAATTACCGCCTTTTGCAAAACCTTCACCCGGCCTATCCAATCCACATAAATTTTATCTTGATTTCCCATAATAACGGACATTCATTACCGACATTCTCACATTCTCAAGAATGTGAGAATGTTTATAGTTTTTTTGGGATCATTTTGCCGAAAATAATTTGGTTTTGGCAGTTTCAATGTCGAGAACGAAAAATATTTCGTTGCCGCGGTTGCTTTCGCAGATGAAAGCCTTCAAAGAATCGCTGGCATCGGAAAAATCGCCGATGATTGCCAGTGCAAGATTTCGCCGGCCAAGCGCGTGCTCAAATCAAAAAATCCGGCGCGATATTTTTCCGGTCAATAATGATCCGCCGCGCCCCTTCCAACGCCGGATCCACCATCAATTCATCCCCGGGGCAAAGCCCCGAGGTATTCTGGCGGGTAAATAATACAAATATTATTTGGTAAAGAAAACTAGACTTTCCCAAGAAATTTTAATCGCAAACAGCACAAACAATAACGCCAGCACTTTGAATGCAGGCGCAATAAAATTTTTTCTTATCAACAACAGCCGGAACCGCGAAAATACAAATACACACCCCGTAGTCGACAGAAACCATCCCGCCTCGAACATTAACAAAAACAATACTTGGCCGAATACCGCGGATTGGCGCATCGCGAATGCCATCGGCACGCAAACCGTCAGCCAATACAGCCAAAATAGGCCATTGGCCGCCATCAGCAGAAAAACCTTTTTAAATGAGAATAATTGGCCTTCGCCATCAATAGTTTTTATTCTCCAGATGCGTGCGGCAAACCAAACCAAGATTATCGCCCCAATAAAAGAAATCGCATAGAAAACACCTTGCGGCACGGCAAACAATGATAAAATCGCAAGAATAAACAACACGATCAAC
>DIWQ01000030.1:522-12159 GCA_002423555.1 Patescibacteria group bacterium UBA6102 | reverse complement strand
CGATTGTAGTTGTGTCGCAGTCTGCCGGGCAGGTGGTTGCGGTTTCGCCGAAGCGGCACTTGCCGTTGCCGCAGGTTTCCCGGGGCTTTAATTGGGCGATGAGCGCGATAATTTGCTGGATCTGCTGTTTGAGCGACTCAATCATCTGCATCATTTGCGCGATGGTGGAATTTGCATTGCCATCATCGGTTTGCGCTTGTGCGGTATTTATATTTGCCGCGAAAATGCCAAAGCCCGCGATGATTGCCGCCAACCCGGCGGCCAGGATTTTGTGTTTGAAGTTCATTTTTAATTATTGGTTATTTTTTCAAAAAGAATTTGCGCAAAAAACGACCTTTACGGTGCGCTTGCAATTTCATTATACGATTTATCCGCGAAAAACAAAAATCCCGAAATTCGGGATTTTTGTTTTTTCAAATCGCTTGAAACTAATCGCCGCAAACCTCGCCGGACAATGAATTACAGGTTGCGGGGCAATGGCAATTATTGACCGTGCCGTTGCCGGCATAAATCTGACCTCCGGCCGCCTGGCATTCATAGTGGGACAAATCGGATGAGCAGGCTATTTGATCGCATCTTTCTATGTTGACCGAGCTTTTTATCTCAGCGCCGGCGCTGGCACCCAGCGCTTCGGGAAGTGTTAAACGGTAAAGTTTATTGTCAACCTCGCTTCGGGCGAGGTTTTTTGAGGCGGACTTATTTTTGCAAAATAAGTTTATCAAGAATGCTTTTTACTGTTTCAATCACTTGCGATAAGTTGGCGCCTAAGTTTTTAATATCAATCGCGGGTATGGTTCCTTCCCAAGATGGGCCTTCGGTGGCAGTTTGGACGTTTCCATTATTATTGCCGCTTTGGCCGCAGGCGCAATAGCATGACGTAACGACGGGACAAGTACCCGGAAGTTCTGATTGCGTCGCCAATCCGGAAGTGCCGAGCAAATAATTGACATCAGCGCTGGTTGTATAATTACATTGGTTGCTGCAAATAATTTGGCCGTTGGCCTTGGTGCAGGCTTCTTTTTGGGCGGTGGTAATGGTTGATCCCAAGGGCTTGAGGCATATTTCTGGAGTGATGATTGTTATAGGGGCTTTTGTCTCGCAACAGCAGGCCCGGCCGCCGGTGCCACCTAAGGCGGGAGCGCAATCAGATGTCCATCCCAAATTTAACTCACCGGCCCTGCATCCGGCGTTGGGATCGGTGTTCATGGTCCCGGTTGACCACATATTGCAGCGGCTTGCGGTATAACCCTTAAACTTGCAAAGGTCTGAGCACGTTTTATTTTCTGTCGCAACGCAGTCTGCCGGGCAGGTGGTTGCGGTTTCGCCGGATTCACAGGTGCCATTACCGCACAAGGTGCAGTTATTTTGATAGATTGTGTTAATGTCTTCGCATGGTGAGCAAGCGATACCCACACAATTTTCTTTTTTAGGAAACGCGTTATAATCTTTACCTTTTTCATAGGCAACCCAACCATTAGTTCCCACCAAAGAGCGTGAAATTTTTTTCGGGCAACCGCAACATTCGTTGGCTTTAAATCCAATCACGCAGTCATTGCAATCGGCAGGACAATTAGCTACGGATTCTTCCAAATCGCAAATCCCATTGCCGCAAGTGTCGGCGGTATTGTTGATGCAGCCTTCTTCGCGCGAGGCCCAGTATTTGCCGCCGGCACATTCACAGGTGAAATCCTTGATGCAAACCGCGGCGCAGGACTTGCCGCCGACCGCTCTTTCGGATTTGGTGTTATACACACAACCCGAAGCGCAATCGCTGTATTTCCAAACGCCGCCGGTGGCCGAACATTTGGCCTTGCCATTGTCGTTTGTCGTTGTGCCGCAATCCGCGGGGCAGTTATATGAGTTTTCGCCGGTCCCGCAAGTTCCGTTGCCGCAATAAGTGCAAACTGAATTTGAGCTTTTGGAACAATTAGATTCGGAACAATCTAATATCTTGGTCAAGCCGGTGCAACATTCCGCCGTTCTTGGCAAACGCCAATCAATAATTCCGCCTTCCTTAACACAAGTTTCAGTTGCGCAGTCTGCCGGGCAGGTGATCGCGGTTTCGCCGAAACGGCAGGCGCCGTTGCCGCAGGTTTCTTGGGGTTTTAATTGGGCGATGAGCGCGATGATCTGCTGGATCTGCTGTTTGAGCGTTTCAATCATCTGCATCATTTGCGCGATGGCGGGATTTGCATTATCGTTATCGGTTTGCGCTTGCGCGGTGTTTATGTTCGCCGCGAAAATACCAAAGCCCGCAATGATCGCCGCCAACCCGGCGGCCAGGATTTTGCTTTTGAGGTTCATTTTTAATTATTTATGATTAAAGTTTTTACAATGCTACTTACATTATTACTTACATTGTTACTTGCGCATTACCCAAACCATTGCGTTGCCAACGCGCAAAGTATTTTTTTTCGGCCTTTTTTAAATTGCGACTGCAATTTCATTATAAAATTATTTCATTTTTTATGTCAACAAGGTTTCTTCCCGCGAAACCTGCTCCACGTTGTCGGCCACGATTTTGGTTTCGCCGTCGCGCAGATCAATGCGGCCGTAGACATAGACCACTTTGCTCTCGCAAAATACCGCCGGATTTTTTTCCATTGCCGACGCGAACACTACCACTTCAATGCGGTCGGTCAAGTCTTCCAAGCCCATAAACAGCATCGGTTTGCCGCTCTTGGTGATGATTTTTTTGACGGTGGAAATCATTCCGCCGACCTTCACCATTCGCGCGGCCTGGCTTTCTTTGACGCGGGAAATTTTCAGGCACTTTTTTTCCATTTCATCCTTGTATTCCTCCAGCGGATGGGAAGTGACGAACAGCCCCAAAAGCTCTTTTTCCCACATCAGTTTTTCCGCCTTGCCGGCAGGGTGCGCGGAGGACAGCGAATAGCCGTTGATCTTGGTCGCCGGCAGAGCGGCAAAAAGCCCCTGCTGGCCGTTGGATTTGTTTTTTTCATTTTCCCGGCCGATTTCCAAAAGTTTTTCAACATTGGCCAGCAGGGTGTTTCTTTCCGCCATTGCGTCAAAAACGCCGGCCTTGATCAGCGCTTCCAGAGATTTGCGGTTGATCACTTTGGGATTGATTCTTTCCGTAAAATCAAAAATATCCCGGAACTTGCCGCCCGATTTTCGTTGCGAAACCACCTCATTGACCAAGTTCTCGCCGACATTTTTCACCGCCGCCAGACCGAAGCGGATTTTGTTGCTTTCGGGAATCACGGTAAATCCGTGATAACTTTCATTGATGTCGGGCGCCAGCACTTCCAGTCCCATATTTTTGCATTCGCCGATCAAATAGCCCACCCGTTCCACGTCGTTTTTTTCGGAAGTGATCAGCGCGGCCATAAACTCCGCCGGGTAATGCGCTTTCAGCCAGGCGGTTTGGTAGGCGATCATCGCGTAGCAGGCCGCGTGCGACTTATTGAAAGAATAGTCCGCGCTGGGCTCAATCCAGCTCCAAATTTCAACAGCGATCTTCTTGGCGATGCCGTTTTTTTGGCAACCGTCAATGAACTTCTGCTTTGACGCCATCATCAAATCTTTGATCTTTTTGCCGATGGCTTTGCGCAGGGTGTCGGCCTCAGCCATGGAAAATCCGGCCAGCTCCTGCGCGATTTTCATTGTTTGTTCCTGATACAAAATAATGCCGTAGGTCGGTCCCAGAATCGGCTCCAGCTTGGGATGCAAATATTGCGGGATTTTCAAGCCGCTTTTGCCGTCAATGAAATCCGGAATGAATTGCATCGGGCCCGGGCGGTAGAGGGCGACCATGGCGATGATATCCTCAAATTGCGTGGGCTTCAATTGTTTCAAATATCTCTGCATCCCCGCGCTTTCCAGCTGAAACACTCCCACGGTGTCGCCGCGCGCCATCAGCGCATAGGCCTCTTTGTCGTCCATCGGAATGGCTTTAAGGTCAATGCTTTGATTTTGCACCAGATAGATCCGCGCCAGCGTGTCTTCAATGATGGTCAAGTTTTTCAATCCCAGGAAATCCATCTTCAACAGCCCCATATCTTCAATGGCGTGCAGTTCGTATTGGGAAACCAATCCGTTGTCGTCGGCGGTGGGATGTTGCACCGGCACGATCTCGTCCAGCGGGACGGGTGAGATCACCACGCCGCAGGCGTGCGTGGACGCGTGGCGGGCGCAACCCTCCAGTTTTTTGGCAAAGCCCATCAGCACCCGCGCTTTTTCATCGTTTTGGACCAAAGTTTTCAGATCGTCGGCTTTTGCCAGCGCCTCGTCCAAATTCATGCCGAAAGGAATCATTTTGGCCAGGCGGTCGCAATAGCTGTAAGGATATTGCAGAACCCGGCCGACATCGCGCACCACCGCGCGCGCGGCCATGGTGCCGAAAGTGATGATCTGCGCCACGTGTCCGTATCCGTATTTTTGGCTCACGTATTCAATCACTTCCGGCCGGCGCCGGTCGGCAAAATCCATATCAATGTCCGGCAAAGAAACCGCGGACCGGCCGGGATTTAAAAACCGTTCAAACAGCAGGCCGTATCTCAGCGGATCAATGTCGGTGATGTTCAAAAGATAGGACACAATTGAGCCGGCGGCCGATCCGCGGCCGGGTCCGACGACGATGCGGTTGTTTTTCGCCCAATTGACGAAATCCTGCACAATCAAGAAATATTCAATGAATCCCAATTCCTTGATCGCGGCGAACTCATATTCAAAGCGATCCAAAGTTTCCCAGGAGGGATTTTGGCCGTAGCGTTTTTCCATTCCCGCGCGGCAAAGGTCGCGAAGATACTCTTCGTTGTTCTTGTTCTCCGGCGGAGTGAAGCGCGGCAGTTTGGTCTTTTTGAGCTCAAATTCAAATTCGCACATTTGCGCGATCTTGGCCGTGTTTTCAATCGCCTCCGGGAAATCCTTGAAATCCTCAATCATTTTCTGCGGGCTTCTCATTGAAAAATCTTCGCCCTTCATCGTGAGGCGTTCGGGATTATTGATGTCGGCGCCGGTGTTGATGAGCATCAAAATATCCTGCGCTTCCATATCGTCGGCGTCCAAATAATGAATGTCGTTGGTGGCGACCAACCCGATGCCGGTCTTTCGGGCGATTTCAATCAATCCTTCGTTGGCCGGCGATTGGTCGGGAAGATTCGGATGGTGCTGGATTTCCAAAAAGAAATTTTCTTTGCCGAACATTTTTTGATAGCGGCGCGCGCATTCAAGCGCCTCGTCCATTTTCTTGGCGATGGCCAGGCGGGGGATTTTTCCCTGGATGCAGGCGGTCATGGCGATCAATCCCTCTTGGTGTTCAGCCAGAAGTTCTTCGTCAACACGCGGCTTGTAATAAAACCCTTCCAAATGCGCTTTGGTGACCAATTTCACCAAATTGCGGTAGCCCGCTTCATTTTTCACCAGCAGAACCAGATGGTGGCGCGCGTCGTCAATCTGCGGCCGGCGCGAAAAGCGGCTTTCCAGCGCGACATAGACTTCACAGCCGATGATCGGCTTGATGCCGCGTTTTTTGGCTTTTTTATAGAATTCCACGGCGCCGTACATATTGCCGTGGTCGGTGATCGCGCAAGCGCTCATTCCCAGGGATTGGACCTTATCCAAAAGCGGATTGATTTGCGCCAATCCATCCAGCAAACTGTAATGGGTGTGAGTGTGTAGATGGACGAAATCCATGGTAAAAATACAAAATTAAAAAATCAAAATTGTCGTTTTTCATTTTGATTTTTAATTTTCAATTTTATTTTATCGGATGATTTTTTCTTCCGGGAGGCCGCCGAGATCAACAAGCGCTTTGTTGTAAATGCAATCCTTGAGGAAAAAATTTCCTTCAAGTTTCAAATCGCGCGCCGCCAGCCGCTGTCTTATGAGCGCGCTCTTCAGGTTTACGTCGCCGGCGACGGTGGCGCCGCTCAAATCAAGAAAGCCGTTGATCTGCGCGTTCTCGCACAGCACGTCGCCGTTGACTTTCAATTCTCCTTGAAGGTAGTTCTGCACCTCCGCGCCGCGCAGATCAATGTTTCCCAGCGCGACCGCTTTGGCCAGGCTCACAAATCCATTAATTCTTGTTTGCGGCATCAAAACCGATCCGGTGATGTTTATCCCGGACAAATTTATCGTTTGCCCGACCCACGCCTTTTCCATCAACAGATCGCCGATGAGCTTCCCCCGATTGAAAAAAAACGAGCCGTCTATCGCCGCGTTTGCGAGGTTGACGCTGCCGTTAACGCTGGCGTCCGCAAAAAACACGTTGCCGATAATCAAAGTGTTTTGAAAATTAATTCCGTAATCAAAATCCTTTTCCATCAACGAGAAAGACTTCAACGTCTTTCCGGCGAAATTCGCGTCGCGGCGGTCAAGCGAGGCCTGTTCCATTTCGGTGTCAATGTCTTTTTTGCTCCAGATGAGCACCGGTTTTCCGGCGATGACAAATTCCTCCATTGATTTTACCGCAAAAGAATTAAGGTTATAATCTACTTGGGGCGCTCTTTGGGAAACGTCCCTGCCGCCATTATAACTGAAATCAACAAAAATTGAAATCTGCCCGTTGTGCCAATTTCGTTTGCGAATCCCGTTGTTTCCGGCGCGGATTCAAACTGGTGATCGGCGTTGACGAAGCCGGCCGCGGCCCGCTGGCCGGACCGGTGACGGCCGCGGCGGTAGCCGTTGTTTTTCCGACCAACCGGTGCGATTTTGCCGGTCTGCTAGGCACTGTGCGCGACTCCAAAGAAATGACGGCCGCGGCGCGCGAAGCGGTCTATTACCGGATTATCCGCCACAAAAACCTTGTTTGCGCATCGGCGGGAGTCGGAGAAAAAATCATTGACAAGATCAATATTTTGGAAGCGTCAAAGTTGGCGATGCGCCGTGCCGTCAAGAGAGCGATTGCTCAAATGAAAGATAAAATTTCCGCCGGCAAGATTGTTTGTCTGATCGACGGCAATTTTTCCATAAAAATTTCTTACGAACAGAAATCAATCATTGGCGGCGATGCCAAAGTTTTTTGCATCGCCGCGGCGAGCATTGCCGCCAAAGTCCGGCGCGACCGTCTGATGGAAAAGATCGGCAAACTTTATCCCGAATACGGATTTGCCCGGCACAAAGGCTATGGCACCAAGGAGCATTTGGCGGCAATTGAAAAGCACGGCCTCTGTTCCGTCCATCGCCGCACCTTTGCCCCTTGCGCTTCCGCCGCCCGCAAGGGTATAATGAAAAAATGAAAGGTAATAAGGTAATAATATAAAAAAATGAGTCCTGCAAAAAAACGCAACAAGCTTGATCGCGCGGCGGCCATCGGTTTTGCCGTGAATTTTTGCGCGATGTTTTCCTTGATTTTTACCGTCGGCCTTTTGGCGGTGGCGGGCATTGTCGGCGATAATTCGGGCGGCGCGGCGTCGTTGTCGCAGGGGATGAAACAGGCCGTCTGTTCCTGTCCGGAAGCGGAGGAATGTTCGGTTGCGCCCTTGGCGCCGGCGGTATTGTTCCCGGTTTCCGCGCAACAGCCGATGGAAACCGCGCTGGAGATTAGCGTTGACGAAGGGGGATTCTCCTCGCGGGAAATCAATCTTTCAAATTCCAGTTCCCGGACGCTCAAGATCGTCAATAAAGGCGTCCGCGTCCATTCTTTTGCAATAACGGAAACTGGGATGAATTCCGGCGCGATTGAACCGGGGCGGTTTGTGACGGTGGCGCTGGACGAGCCGCCCGCCGGCGGCGGCAAGGCGGAATTTTATTCGGCGGAACCCGAGGATAGCGGCGAAAATTTTCGCGGCACGATCGTTTTTGAATGATAGATAATGCACCTCTCTTCGGCGAGGCACGCGGAGAAAAATTTGATTTTCTGTGGAATTTGTGGTAAAAGGCAGTCGTTGTTTAATTTTGAGTCCGGTTGATTGAATTTTGATTTTTCCATTAGACCTACTGCTCAAAGATTTCCGTAGCGAAATTTTCAGATTTCGAGCGAGCCGAATGAAGAGCGAGGAGGCATACTTGAAACTAAAGTCTGCCGACGAGCGATGAATTTGGCTTAGCCGAAATATGGAAATTGCAGTAGAAAATCTTTGAGCAGTAGGTCTAATACTCATCAACTCATTACTCATTAACTATTTTTATGGGTGGCGTACCAAAAAAAAGACATACCAAAGGAAGCCGGAACCAGCGCCGGATGCACTTGTTTCTGAAGAATCCTTCTTTCTCTCAGTGCGCGAAATGCGGCAAACCGGTCAAATCCCATCATGCCTGCCCGTTTTGCGGCCATTATCGCGGCAAGGAGGCGGTGGATGTGTTTTCCCGTCTTGATCGCAAACAGCGGCGCGACCGGGAATCGGAGATCGCGGCCCAGGGTGCGGCGAAAGAAACAAAAACTTCCGAAACGGCCGGTTAGGCCGGCGGTTGTTNNATTTGTTGTTTGTCATTTTGAGATATGGCTTCAAGGCACCTTACGCGATCAATCGTGATGCAATCCCTTTTTGAATGGGATTTTTACGGTCGGAAAAGCGATTTGGAACCGATTTTGCAAAGAAATCTTGACGAATTCGGCCCCGGATTGGAAGAAACGGAATTTGCGCGGGAATTGTCGGCGGGCGTGACAGGCAAACTGCCGGTTTTGGATTCAATCATCGCGAAAGCCGCGCCGCAATGGCCGATTGATCAAATCAGCGTGATTGACCGCAACATCCTGAGGTTGGGGCTGTTTGAACTGCTCTATGAAGACAAAAAGGCGGTGCCGCCAAAGGTGGCCATCAATGAGGCCATTGAATTGGCGAAGAATTTCGGCGGGGAGAGTTCGGGAAAGTTCGTCAACGGCGTTTTGGGCACGGTCTACAAAGAAATGCTGGAACAAAATCCCGAACTGGCCAATAATAAATAGACCTACTGCGTAAATATTTCCTACTGCAATTTCCATATTTCGGCTACGCCGAATTCGTCAATCGTCGGCATATTTAAGCCAATATGCCTCCTCATTCCTCATTCGGCTCGCGCGAAATCTGAAAATTTCGTCGCGTAAATATTTACGCAGTAGGTCTAATAAATGATAATTCAAAATTAAAAAATCAAAATTGAAAATGACAACTTAAAATTAAAAATTTTAATTCCATAATTTTTATCATTTTTAATTGTCATTTTGATTTTTGATTTTTACATTTTCAATTTGTAACGATGAAGGATTTTTCCAAGCTTGAAAAAAAACTGGGCGTTGTTTTCAAAAATCGGGATTTGCTCACGCAGGCGTTTATCCATCGTTCCTATCTGAACGAGAACCCTCAAATCAATTTGGGGAACAACGAACGATTGGAATTTTTGGGCGATGCGGTGCTGGAGCTGGCGGTGACCGAGCATCTTTATCTTGCCTATCCGGACAAGTCCGAAGGAGAGCTCACCAGTTGGCGGGCGGCGCTGGTGAACACGAAAATGATCTCTTCGGCGGCCGGGCGGATGGGATTCGGCGATTTTCTTTTGCTTTCGCGCGGGGAGGCCAAAGAAGAAGGAAAGTCGCGGCAATATATTTTGGCCAACACCTTTGAAGCCTTTATCGGCGCGCTTTATCTAGATCGCGGCAATGAAGCGTGCCGCAGTTTCATCAAAAAAAATCTTCTCGGGGAACTGCCGGAAATTATCGCCAAAAAATTATACAAGGACGCCAAATCGCATTTTCAGGAAATGGCGCAGGAAGTCGTTAAGATCACGCCGGTCTATCGCGTTTTGGACGAACGCGGGCCGGATCATGCCAAATATTTCACCGTCGGGGTTTATTTGGGAAACGAATTGGTGGCGCAAGCGGGCGGGTATTCAAAACAGGAGGCCGAAGAAGAAACCGCCAAGGCCGCGTTGGCGGCGAAAAACTGGCAATAGCCAATTTCAAGAGAAGAGATATGTATTTTTAAGGGTCTATCCCTCGCTAATGCGAGGGTTAGACCCTAGTAAAAGAATTTTAGGCCTAGCGAGTGGTTGCCTTCGCGGCGATTGCAATATGCCAAAAAATGTGTTATACATTAAGGGTAAAACAAACTTAAACTAACCATAGACCAAATTATGTTAACTATCAGATTGCGCCGTATCGGCAGAAAGAACCAGCCGTCGTTTCGGGTGGTGGTGGCCGATAAGCGGGTTTCGGCGTCCGCGGGCAAGTTTTGCGAGGAAGTCGGTTTTGTCAATCGCGTTACCAAAGAGATCAAGCTTGACCGGGAAAAGATCTCCGATTGGATGAAGAAAGGCGCCCAGCCGTCGCCGACGGTCAGAAACATTCTCATCGGCGAGAAGGTGATGGAGGGAAAGAAAATTCCGGTTCACGCCAAATCCAAGAAGAAAGAAGGCGCCGCCGAACCGGCGGCTTCGGTAAAGGAAGCGTCTCCGGCCGCCGCGCCGGCGGTTTGACAACGATTTTTGATTTGGAATATAATGGCGGTATACGGGTATCACATTTATGAATAGGCGTTGAGAATGATGCCTGAAAGGTCGAAGAATTTTGTTTGAATGAATGATACGCGATATCTATGGAAAATAAAAACGACCAGGAATTTCTTGAGTTCTTGATCAAGTCGCTGGTGGATCATCCCGAAGACGTGAAGGTGAGCCGCACTGTTGACGAGATGGGCGTTCTGCTCTCGCTGAAAGTCAACGCGGAAGATATGGGCCAGATCATCGGCCGCAGCGGTAGCACCGCGCGGGCGATTCGCAATCTGGTGCGCATTATCGGCTTGAAGAACCACGCGCGCGTCAATTTGAAGATTGAAGAGCCGGAAGGCGGCCGCCGCGCGCCGCGCGCCGAAGAGAAGCCGTCCCGCGACGACGATGAAGACGATCTCAAGTTTTAGTTTTAAACTCAAAAAAGAAAGACCCCGCATTCGCCGGGGTCTTTCTTTTGCAGTCACTTATTTGGGAAGCGTATCCCTGCGTTTTAAGGGTCTATCCCTCGCCAATGCGAGGGTTAGACCTTGGCAAAAGATTGAATGCAAGTTGTTTTCTTTTAGTTTGTTATTTTATGTTTTTATGATTAAATGATTGTATGATTCATTTTGACTTCATCACCATTTTTCCGGAAATCATCCGGCCCTATTTTGAGGAATCGCTTTTCAAAAAGGCGCGGGAAAAGAAATTGATAAAAATCCGGGTTCACAATTTGCGCGATTTCGCGCCGGATAAGCACCATACCGTTGACGACAAGCCGTTCGGCGGCGGTTTTGGCATGGTGATGAAAGTTGATGTTTGGCACCAAGCGATTGCCAAAATCGCGAAACTGAAAATTGCCGGCAAAAAATTAAAACCGGCAAACAAGGACACGGCAATAATTATGCTCACGCCGCGCGGAAAAACGTTTAATCAAAAAATGGCCTCAAGGCTGGCAAAATTCCGGCAGATCGTTTTTGTCTGCGGCCGCTACGAGGGCGTGGATGAACGGGTGGCCAAAAATATCGCCACGCATCAAATTTCCATCGGCGATTATGATCTGATGGGCGGAGAACTGCCGGCGATGGCGGTTGCCGAAGCAGTGAGTCGCCTCGTTCCCGGCGTGATCGGCAAGCCCGATTTTTTGGCGGCGCGCAGCGGCAAGGACGGCTTTTTTGAATCCGCGCAATATACCCGCCCGGAAATCTATTCGCCTGCCAAGGGAATCAATTGGAAAACCCCCCAAGAATTGCTTTCCGGCGATCCCAA
>DIWQ01000030.1:0-472 GCA_002423555.1 Patescibacteria group bacterium UBA6102 | reverse complement strand
TTATCAGGGGTTCAACCCCTGATAGCTGTTCCAATCTTGCGGAGAGGGGCAAAGTGCGATATTATTTCATATCATAAAGCAAAATAATCAATTGCCGAAAGCCAATAACTTTTGGCAAAATAANNCATGTTAGAATCAATAGAGGGTGGTGAAAAAAAAGAAATAATGGACACGCTATCGGAAATTAAAGAGAATATGGAAGGATTAACGCAAGAAGAAAAAGCGCACGCCGTTAAATTGTACAAGAACTTACCACCTAATACCAGAGAGATTTTAGAAGAAGCGGGAACTCCTGATGAAATAAACTTATTGGACGCGATTAAAGCAAGAATAGAAGAAATCAAAGAGGAATTTAGCGCGTATGGTGAAAATACGTTTAGCTGCAAAGAGCAAGACAATTCGCCGCAAGAGGCTTCAGCTTAGTGATTAGTGAAACTTTAAATTTTCAAAAGGGTCGGACCCTTTCAAAAGG
>DIWQ01000026.1 GCA_002423555.1 Patescibacteria group bacterium UBA6102 | reverse complement strand
AAAAAAAGCCCCTCTTTCAAGGCAAAAAATGAAGGATGCCAATTTTTAAAAACCCGCCGCGCTGTCAATATCAATCGGCGTATCGGACGGTTTTGGCTGGATATCTTTCAATTTTGGATTTATCGGCTTTGCTTTTAAAGCATCGCCTTTGAAATCCGGGTCTTGCCGATAAATATTAAAAACTTCCAGCGCGATCCCTTCAACTTGGATGGCTAAATGTTCCCGCCCTTCTTCCCAGACCGCGTCTGCCAATTGCGTCAGAACAAACGCGGTGAAATCTTCGGGATTTTCGGCCTCATAATTATCAAACAATTCAAAAATTATTCCCTGCACGGTATCCGCGATTGAACCGGAAAACCAGCTTTGTGGAAAATAATTCCCGTAAAGCTGTTTGTGGTCTTTCATCGTCGCAATCGTTTCGGCGGCAAAATCGCAAAAATCGTCCGTGGTTTGGCCGCAGGCCGGACATGAGCAATTTTTGCCGTGAGCAATAAATTCCGCGCCGCACTTTTGGCAAACCGTCCCCTGATAATTAAGATGAATCGGCATTGAATTTTTGAGGGGTCGTTCCCCTGCGAAGCTTTAGCGTAGCAGGGGTGCGACCTCCATAAAACTGCATTTATATATTAGACCTACTGCGTAAATATTTCCTACTGCAATTTCCATATTTCGGCTACGCCGAATTCGTCAATCGTCGGCATATTTAAGCCAATATGCCTCCTCATTCCTCATTCGGCTCGCGCGAAATCTGAAAATTTCGTCGCGTAAATATTTGCGCAGTAGGTCTAATTGTTGCAACCTTATCGATTATGCTATCGCACGAAAATTTAACAACACTTCTTGCCCGAATTTTTTTCGGCAATTTCTGCGATTTCGGGAATCGCCATCCACCAATCCTCAATTTTGCTTTTTTCAATTTCGGCTAATAATTTTTTCGCCGATTCGGTTTTCAATTTATTGCGCATCCCGTCAATAAATAGAGTTGCCGATTTATAACCCGACTGGGTATAGAATTTGGCTTGCACCGCCAACTCCAGCAAATCCGCGTCTTTGGCGATAATCGCTTCTTTGGTTCTTTGCTTTTTAACTTCGTCAAAAAAACCTTTCAGCTTGCCGCCCATCGGCAAACCATCGCTTTGCGCCAAAAAAGCCTTACCCTCGGAATCGCTTTTGTTTTTGTATATGCGCGAAATCCAATCTTCGTCGCCGGTACGGATTTCGCCGATATCGTGGAACAGCGCCAAAAGCGCGCAATGCCCGGTATCAACTCCCTCCATTTCCGCAAGCAAAAACGCGATTTGCGCGCAAACCGCCGAATGTTCTGCCAATGACTCCGCGTTCTTAATACCGGTCCGGTGCCAGCCGCTGCGTGGCGTGCGCTTGGCCTCATTTAACTCAAACACAAAATTCGCGATTTTTTTGTAATCCATAATTCAACAAGGCATCTTGAACCTCTCGCTTATTTTCTCTCCACGATGATCGTGCAGTTGGCAATCAACGCCGCCAGTGCGCCCACCGCCGCCAAAACCGGCGCCAAGGCCGTGCCCACCACCGCAAAAGTCAGCGGGATTTCCATCAACGTGTCGCCTTTTTCGTTGATAATGATTATCCGGCGCACATTCCCCTCCTTGATCAATTCCTTGATCTTTTGGACAACCTTCTCCCCGGAAACTTTAAATTCCTCGCGCGCTGATTTCGCGTTTTCTTTTGCGCCCTTCTTCGCGCTTGTTTTTGTCACCATATGTTTTGAATTATCGTGTTTTTAACATAACACACGCCCCAAAATAATCCAGCAATACGGGCGAATAATCATTCGCCCCTACAAAATACGGGAATATAGTTCATCAATCTCCCAATTTAATGGATTATTAATGATATATTCACGGATGCGATTCAAATCCTCGTCATCGCGGACGATATGCTCCCAATAATTCCTCTGCCAAATCGATTTGTCAAACGGCGGAAATTTTCCAATTTTAACACCACGAATATACTCATTCACCACCAAAGATTTGAAAGCGCCAACAATATCGCCAACAGTTTTTGCATTCGTAGGGGCGTGGCCTTGTGCCCGCCCGTTTTCGTTCGGGCAACCTTCACTCGGGCGACCACAAGGGTCGCCCCTACAATCCAAATTCAAAATCCAAAAAACACCATGAAAATGATTTGGCATCACCGTGAATTCGTCAAGTCGGATATTCTTGAACTTGTTTGGAATTTCTTGCCAACATTTTTGCGCCGCCGCTCCCGCTTCATTTAACTCCATCTTCCCTTTTGTATTTTTCCAAAAACACATTTCATATCCTGCGCGCAAATCGTAATAAAATACGTCCCATCCTGCGCATAATCATAATCCTTATACCTTATCGACCTTCGCCGATGAACCGCAGAATCATAAACCATATTATTTAATCCCACGGAAAAACAACGTCTTCGTCGATTTCCCGGGAAAACGATTGAATGCGATAATCCTCGTTTTGCAACGATTTTACCTTGAACAACACGAAAAACGAAATTGATTTCGGCCGACAACATTTTTGCAGATGATTTTTCACCAGCCACAAAGTTTTCCCCGAGCGGATAACATCATCAACCACCAAAACATTCTTGCCCGCAATCCACTCGCCCCGGTCAAAAAATATCTCATCCTGTTTGTTGATATAGGCCGCCGCCAGCGGCTTATCGATTTTTGCCGCCAACAGCGCCGCCGGCACCAGCCCTCCCCGGCTAACGCCGACCACAAATTCAACCTTATCCAAAAAATCTTTGTTATCGCCGGCAAACTTACCGATTATTTTTTCAATCTCCCAAAACCCAACTTCCACCTTTCCCATATTATTAGCAGACATTCCGACATTCTGCAGAATGTCGGAATGTCGGTAATTGAATTATTAACGACATGGCTTTAATCAGAAAACGCCTTCATAAATTCTAAAAATTTCATTCCATATGGAGATAACTCATGCTGTACTTGCCGGCCACAATATTTTTTATTTACCAATCCAGATTGCACCAGCTTTTTTGTATGCTCGGAAATTGTTTTAAAACTGCCACCTAAAATTTCAGTAATTCCATCAAGCGTTATTCCCTGTTGTCGCGATATTATAAAAATTATTTCGATCCGGCGATGATTTGCGGCCCCCTTGAAATATCGTTCAAATTGCTTGGGCGTTTTAATTTTCTTATTTTCTAATTTTGCTTCCATGGATTGCAAATTATTAAAAATTGATACCCCTCAAAATAATTATATAACAACCACAAAAACATTCCAACATTCTGCAGAATGTTGGAATGTTGTAAGCACAAAACATAGAAGGATACTAAATGATTTTTTGTTCCAGCAGATGGTCGCGGACGGTCTCAAAGATCAGTTGATGGCCGGCGGAATTTGGATGCGCGCCGTCGTGCAGTAATTTTTTATGATCGTTGGCAATAAATTTTTCGTAAAGCGGAATATAACCAACTTCGTATTTTTGGCAAATATCGCGCAAGGCGGCATCATATTTTTTGACCTCTGCCTCGCGATAAGATTTGTCCAAATCCCAGGGCATCGGGTCAACAATTTGATAATCCGGAGAAGTCGGACCGACAAAAACAATTTTATCGGAAAACCCGTCCGCCAAACCAATCAATTTTTTAATATTTTCTTGAAATTCACCGAACCCGACCCAGTTATCATTTTTGCTATGAACAACTGCGGAATCATTTAATCCAACAGCAAAAACGACAACCCATTCTCTTTTTTCGGAAAACCGCGGCTTTAGTTCGGTTTCAAAACGCGCCAGAATATCGCCCGTGTGATTGCCGGAAATCGACAGATTATACACAAAAAATTCATCGCCCTTTTTGGCCAAACATCTTGCTTCCAAAAATTCAGCCAACCGCGCCGCCCAGCCCCCGCACGGATCGTATTTCCCAAACGCGATGCTGTCGCCGAAAACGCAAATGTTGACGCTCATAGTCAAAGTTTTATTTTCTTTTTCTCGGCGTCAACTCTTTCCGCGACTTTTCGCACCAGCGCCGCCGGATCGGAGTCGTAGACGATTCTTTTGATGCCGCGATAGGTCCCCTTGACCAAGCCGCGGATTTTGTCGGCCGTGCCGCCCGATCCTTCCAAAACGCCGATGATTTTGCGGCACTCCACCGCCGTGGTAAATTCGTGAAGGGTTCCCATCCGGCCGCAAGCGATGATGATCGCGTCCGCGGATTTGGTCATAATGATGTCGCGCCCCGAATAATCCGCGCCGGTGTAGATCATCACGTCAAAGACATCCAGAGGCAAGCGATAGCGGCGAAGATGTTCAATCTCGGAACTTGCCGGAGAAAAACCAACGTTAAAGCCGCCGGCCTGCTTGCATCCCTGAGCCGAAAAATAAGGCACGCCCGTGGTCGCGCCGGAAATCAAAACACAATGATGCCGCGCGATTTCCCGGCCGATTTCCTTGGAAAGTAAAACGATATTGTCGCAACAATGGCCGATTTCGGCCGCTCCCGATACCGCGATTTTGTATTGCATAAATCAGATAATTTTCAATTTTCAATTTTTGCGCCAGAGGCGCATCCGCCTCCGGCGGACATTGAATTTTCAATGGAACAATCTTTAAACGGAATTCAAAATTAGCTTAATTGATTCATTTTACCAAACAGAACAGATAAAGTGAAGAAAATACTAAAAGACACCGATGCATCGGTGTCTTTCGGAAGCAAAACCTCTTTGAAGGCTTAATGGCAGGATTCTTTCTTTATCCTTTCAGCCAGAATCATTTTAATAAATGATTGGTAAGGCACATCTTGTTTATTGGCAAGCTCTTTCAAGCGGTAAAGCATATTTTCCGGCAACCTGATGGAAATACTGCAAACCGACGATTTCAATTCGGGAAATTTCGGGTTAACCTTGGCTTTACTCCAGTCAATATAATCGGCACTGTCATTTTTTGCCCAGAATTTGCGTTCTTCCTCTTGGGATTTGAATTTTGGAATTTGTTTTAAATTATTCATATTGTTTTTGATAAATATTTTTCTCCTTTCGGCTCATTGTCCGCGCCGAAATGATGCGAATTCTATCTTTTCTTATCGTAAATGAGATAAATAACAGCCTCTCTTGGTTGGTCATGCCCAGCGCGTAGTAGCGGATTTCGGCAGGATTCGAATGTTTATCATCGGATTGGATTAAAATCGGTTCATTGCTGAAAATTTCTTCGCTTTCCCAAAACATAACCCCGTGTTTTTCCCAATTTTTATCAATGTTGCCGCTGTCCCAGTCAAATCCAAAGATTTTACTAAAATCGATGTCTTCCATTAATTTTTATGTATATTTCCATAATATACGAACTAAAACACTTGTCAAGGCCGCGGACTAAAAAATCCCGCCATGGCGGGACCTTTTAGCGAGGGGAATAACCAATCGCGAAATCAGTCAAGCTACATAGTGCAATCTGGCAGAGACTGCATGGCCCAACTCAACCTCCGTCGCTGACCGGCTTTCTGCCTGTATTGGGTAAAAACCCTCATCCCCTCGCCTTCTATTTAGCCGATTAAAAACCATTTGTCAAATTTGACAAAACAAAAATCCGATTGAAAAAATAAGTTTTTGTGATATACTGACTTCGTCGCGCGCCCGTAGTTTAATGGATAAAATGCCGGCCTCCGAAGCCGGCGACTACAGGTTCGATTCCTGTCGGGCGCACTCTCAAAAAAATCCGCCAATGCGCGGATTTTGTTTTTTACCGTGATTTTTTGGCAATAATGTAAAGATTGGCCTCCTTTTTCCCCGAATCCAATG
>DIWQ01000051.1:5102-14930 GCA_002423555.1 Patescibacteria group bacterium UBA6102 | reverse complement strand
GCGCGGCGCGGCGGCTTTCGGCGGTACGCTGGAATATGACGTTGCGCATTGTTTGGGCCTGGATTTTTACCATTCCCGGCGCCGCGCTGATCGGCGCGGCGGCTTATTGCCTTTTGGCCGTTGTTGGCCCGCTCGTATTTTGATGTCTAATAAATTTGTGAAAAATAATCAAGGCACGGACTTGTCCGTGCGATAGCGCAAAATGGCCGATTTTAAATTTAAGATTTTGGCGCACGATAAAAATTCGCGGGCGAGAACGGGAATGATCCGCACGCGCCGGGGCGATATTGAGACGCCGCATTTTGTGCCGGTGGGGACTTTGGCGTCGGTGCGGGCTTTGGATTCGGCGGATTTGGAATTTTTGGGCGCGCAATGCGCGTTGGTGAATACGTATCACTTGCATTTGAAGCCTGGCGATAAGTTGATCAAAAAATTGGGCGGGACACATGAATTTATGAATTTTGACAAGCCGCTGTTTTCGGATTCGGGCGGGTTTCAGGCATTTTCTCTGGGGCTGGCGCGGGAACACAATATCGGCAAGATCGGCGTCTTTCCCGACCAATCTAAAAATACGGGGGTCCGACCCCGGTCAAATTTGCCGGGGTTGGACCCCGGCAAAAATTTGGCCAAGGTGAGCGGCAAGGGGATTGAGTTCAAGTCGGTCTATGACGGATCGCGGCATTTTTTTGATGCCGAGAAATCAATGGAAATCCAATCCAATCTGGATGCCGACATCATTATGGCGTTTGACGAATGCACTTCGCCGCTTTCCGACTATGGCTATACCAAAACCGCGATGATCCGCACGCATCGGTGGGCCGAACAATCTTTGAAATACCACAATAAAGATCAGGCAATCTACGGCATCGTCCAAGGCGGTTATTTCAATGATTTGCGCGATGAAAGCACGCAATTTATAAATTCCCTGCCGTTTGACGGCATTGCCGTCGGCGGGTCCTTGGGCAAAACCAAAGCGGATATGCACGAAATTTTGGAATGGGTGATTCCGCAATTGGATGGCCGGCCAAGACACCTTTTGGGTATCGGCGAGGTTGACGATATTTTTGAATGCGTGGCGCGCGGCATTGATACCTTTGATTGCGTCGGCCCGACGCGCATCGCTCGCCGCGCCAATCTGTATGTTCTGCCCGCCTCCGGCGGCAATGGGAAAAATAAGTTCCGCATCAATATTGCCGCTGCCAAATACGCTGCCGATCCGGGTCCAGTTGACGCCAATTGCCGGTGCTTCGTGTGCGAAAATTATTCGCGGGCGTATTTGCGGCATCTGTATGAGGCGCGTGAACTTGCCTATTTCCGTTTGGCGACGATACACAATCTGTGGTTTATCCTGCGCCTGATGGAAAAAATACGGGAAAGCATCAAAAATGGGAATTTTGCCGAGCTGAAAAAGGAATGGCTTGGTTAAGTGGACAAAAGCGGGAAATTTTGCTATTAAATTGGTGTTTGGATGAAATTGGAAATGTAAAATTTAGAAATTGGCGGCTTCTATTTTTAATTGCAATTTTTAGTTTGAAACGCCGAGGTAGCCAAGTCGGTCACGGCGAATGTCTGAAAAACATTAGATCCCGGTTCGATTCCGGGCCTCGGCACCAAAAATCGCCCCTTGCGGGGCGATTTCAGTTGATAGGCGGCAGTTTGTCTTGCGTTTTCCTTCAGACATTCGGGAAAAGTATTTTGGGAAAAGTTTTTTTGACAAGATTTCGGCGGAAATGGTAGACTCAAGTTATTAGACAAAATTATGGAAGAGGCAAAGGAAATTTTGGAAAAATTAAACGGGTTGACGAAGGCGTATGCCAAAACCGACGAGAAGATTGATCGTCTGGCGGCGCAGACCGACGAAAAAATCGGCGGGTTGACAAGGTTGGTGCAACAAACCGACGAGAAGATTGATCGTTTGGCATCACAAACGGATGCCAAGATTGCTGAAATGGGCAAGCAGACTGACGCCAAGATTGCCGAGATGGGCAAACAAACGGATGCCAAGATTGCCGAGATGGGCAAACAAACGGATGCCAAGATCGCGGTTTTCACCGATGAAATCAAGCGTCATTTCGGCGTGCTGGTTGAAAATTTGGATGATCAAATCAAATTGATTGCCGAAGGGCATATGGACACCAACCGGCGACTGGACGGCATTGAAAATCGGTTAGGTGTCGTGGAAGAAAAGGTTGATTTTATCAGCGAAAAAACAGTGGTCAATTCGCAGGATATGGAAATTGTCAAAAAAGATTTGATGTTCATCAAGCAAGATCTCAAACGCAAGGTTGACTATGACGAATTCGCGGCGCTGGAAAAGCGGGTTTTGGCGCTGGAAAGCCGCACTCAAAAGGAGCGGGTGATCGCGTGATTTGACACATAAAGGAGGCGGTGTTATGATTGGGACAGTCCGATGAAAATCGGACATTATTTTTAAATTTAAAATGTAAATATCAAAAATCAAAATGACAATTTAAAATGTAAAATTACGCAGTTTCTGAATTTGCTAATTTTTAATTTTGCATTGTAATTTTTAATTTTGATTTTTAAATTTTACATTTACTATCGTGGATTTAAAATCATTCGCGTCGGCGGTTAACCAGCTGGCGCAAGAAAAAGGATTGGCGCCGGAAAAAATCATTGAAAGCATTGAAACCGCGCTGGCGGCCGCCTACAAAAAAGAATATGGCGAAAAAAGCCAAGTCATCAAGGCCAAACTTGATCCCAAGACCGGGCAGGCCGATTTTTGGCAGGTCAAAACCGCGATGGACGATTCAATGATTTTTTCCGAGGAAGAATTGGAAGCGATGAAGAATGCGGAAGCATTGCCGCAAAAAGACGAAAAACCGGCGGCGGCGCCGGAAGGCGCACCGTCTTCGGAAAGCCAGACTGCGATTCCGGAGAAAACCCGATTTAATCCGGAAAAGCACATTATGATTGAAGATGCCAAAAAAGATTATCCCGACATTCTGCCCGGAGACGAGATTAAAATTGAGCTGGAGCAAAAACAGGACTTTGGCCGCATTGCCGCGCAAACCGCCAAGCAGGTGATCATCCAAAAAATCCGCGAAGCGGAAAAGGAAACGATCTTTGCTGATTTCAAACTCAAGGAAGGGGAAATCATTTCGGCGGTGGTGCAAAGAATTGAGGGGCGCGCGGCCTATATGGATATCGGCAAGACCACCGGTATTTTGAACCGCGAAGAACAGGTGCCCGGCGAATTTTACCGTCCGGGCCAGCGGCTGAAAGCGTTTGTGCTCAAAGTGGAGCAGACTTCCAAGGGGCCGATCATTTTTCTGTCGCGGGCTTATCCCAAATTCGTGTCCAAATTGTTTGAATTGGAAGTGCCGGAAATCTCAACCGGACAGGTAGTGGTGAAGTCCATCGCCCGCGAGCCGGGTTCGCGCACCAAAATCGCGGTGGCGTCCATGGTGTCCGAAATTGATCCGATCGGTGCGGCCGTGGGACAGCGGGGAACGCGCGTGAGTGCGGTGATCAACGAATTGGGCGGAGAAAAAATTGATATTGTGGAGCATTCCGATGATATGCAAAAATATATTGCCAACGCGCTGTCGCCGGCAAAAATCATGGAAGTAAGAATTCTGCCCAAGAACCGCGCCTTGGCCGTGGTGCCCGACGATCAGCTGTCGCTGGCGATTGGCAAGGATGGTCAAAACGTGCGGCTGGCCGCCAAGCTCACCGGATGGAAGATCGACGTGCGCAGTCCGGAAAATTTGGGCGAGGCGTTGGCGCAGATTGAACGGGAAAACGAAACCGGCAATGCTTTGGAAGAAGTGGCGGCGGCCGGTGATGCTGCCGGCGAAAAAGAAATCCCGCAAACGGTTTCGGCCGAACCGGAAAGCGAAACCCGCCAAGGCGAAGAATCGGCGCCGGCGCCGGAGGAACTCCAAGGCGATTCCGAAAAAGAAAAAACGGCGGGCAAGAAAAGTAAAACCGCCAAAAAGGGTGTTGTCAAGACCAAAAAAACGGCGGCGGCCAAGGCCAAAAAAAACAAAAAAGATGAATAAATATACCGTTAAAAGACTTCCCAAATCGCAGGTTGAGATTCTGGCGGAGATTCCCGCCGACGGCTTTGCGGAATTTGTGCAAAGGGCGCTGGATGAAATCGCCAAGTCTGCCGAAATTCCCGGGTTCCGCAAGGGCACTGCGCCCAAAGAAATGGTGAAAACCAAGATTGGCGAACAAAAAATTTTGGACCGCGCCGCGGTGCTGGCCATTGACGATTCGTTTCCCAAAGCGGCGGCCGAAAACAACATTGAGCCTCTCGGTTATCCGCAGATCAGCATTTTGAAGCTGGCGCCGGGCAATCCTTTTGAATATAAAGCGATCGCGGCGGTTTATCCGCAAGCGAAACTGCCCGACTATAAAAAGATTGCCGCCGATCTTGAATTCAAGGCGCCGGAAGTTTCCGCCGAGGACATCAAGCGCCTCCAAATGGAGAAAGAGCGACATGCCCGCCGGCATTGGCGCGACGACTTGTTGGAAAAACTGGCCAAAGAGTCCGAGCTGGAAATTCCCGACATTCTGGCCGCGGGAGAAACGCAAAAAGCCATGGAGGATTTCAAGCAACGAGTGCGGCAAATGACCGGCATGGACTTTGCCGAATATTTGAAAAAAATCGGCAAGACCGAAACCCAGGTCCGGGAAGACGTTGCCAAAGACAGCGAAACAAGAATCAAAAAATTTTTGGTCCTGCGGGAAATTATAAAAATGGAAAAGATTGAGGTTGGCGACGAAGAGATTGCTGCGGCCATTGCCAAGTCGCGCGGCGAAGACGGTGAAGATGCCGGCAGTGCCGAAAATGAGGAGCAACAAAGAGCGTACTGGCGGCAAAGCTTGCAATCCGAAAAAGCCTTTGAATTTCTTGAAACAAACTCCAAAAAATAAATCCCAAATCACAAGCACCAAATTACAAAGTAAATTTCAATATTCAAAATTAAAATTTTAAATATTGATATTTGGATATTTGATATTATTTGGAATTTGGAGCTTGGAATTTGGCGCTTATAAATATGAATTTAATTCCCACTGTCATTGAAAAAACGCAATATGGCGAACGGGCCTATGACATTTACTCGCGTTTGCTCAAAGAGCGGATCGTGTTTTTGGGCGGGCCGGTCAACGATATTATTGCCAATTCCATCATCGCCCAGTTTCTTTTTCTGGCGTCAAAAGACGATAAAAAAGACATTCAGCTTTATATCAACAGTCCGGGAGGATCGGTAACCGCGGGATTGGCAATCTACGACACAATGCAGTATATCAAATGTCCGGTGTCCACGGTTTGCGTGGGTATGGCCGCGTCCATGGGGGCGGTGTTGCTGGCGTCGGGAGCGAAAGGCAAGCGGTTTGCCCTGCCCAATGCCGAAATTATGTTGCATCAGGTGGCCGGCGGCGCCCAGGGGGTGGCGACGGATATTGAGATTAACGCCCGGCAGATCATCCGCATTAAAGAGTCTCTCAACAACATTATCGCCAAACACACCGGCCAAAAAATTGAGAAGATTACCGCCGACACCGATCGCGACTTTTATCTAACCGCCGAGAGTGCCAAGGAATACGGTATCATTGATGAAGTGATTAAGGCCAAGGGCTGAGAGCATAAAGCGCAAAGTAAAAAGCGTAAAGGGGCCTCGCAAGAGCGGGGCTTTTTGCTATTGCTTTTGGTAACCACTCACTGGGGCCTGTATTTTAAGGGTCTATCCCTCGCGCTTGTCCCGAGGTAATCCGAGGGATAATCGCGAGGGGTTAGACCCTGGCAAAAGAATTTTGGGCGCGAAATTAAAGGGGACTAACCCTCGCAGTAACGAGGGATAGACCCCTTTAATTTTAAACCTGGTGAGTGGTTACGCTTTTTACTATTGCGCGCCAAAAATAATGTGTTATGATGGGGTTGTGAGAAAGTTTTTAAGGTTAAATCGGTAATTTTCCGCCGCCGGAAACTGTTTTGGCAACACGGCCAAGGCGCGGTCCCACTACCTTGAAAAAAATAAATCGCAATCTTCTCGTTTTTGCCACCGTGGCACTGGCCGCTGGCTCGTTTGCCTTTTTGGCGTTTGCCGGCACGGGCCACAACGTCGGCGGGTTTGCCCGGTCGGAGAACATCGGCTGGGTGAGTTTCAATAACAAAGCGGTTGACGGTATTGCTGGCGACGGTGGGGGCACGGATTACGGGGTTAATATTGCCAGCGATGGCAAAATGTCGGGCTATGCCTGGTCGGAATACATCGGCTGGATTTCGTTCAATGTCGCGGATGTGGCGGGGTGCGGCGGTTGTTCCGGCGATACCTGCCAGGCCAAGGTGAGCGGAATACCCAATGCTTCCGGCCAGCATGAGATCAGCGGCTGGGCGAAAGTTTTGGCTAATGGCGGCGGATGGGACGGGTGCGTGAGTTTGCGCGGCACGACAAGTGGCGGCAGTCCTTACGGTGCTTCCATTGATCCGGCGACAGGTGATTTTCACGGCTGGGCCTGGTCGGATATGGTTTTGGGCTGGTTGAGTTTCAACAGCGTTGATCCTGGCGCGGGCGGCGGACCGTATAAAGTGCATACCAGCGCCAAATTCGGTCCGATTGCCAAAATGGGATGCGATAAGAGTTCTTGTCCCGATGGCGATTGCGATGCTTTTGATGACTCAATATGGAAGGCATGGACGCCAAATGGCGATTGTGTAAGTTGCATCTATAAGATCAATAATCTTTCCAGCCCTGTGGTTAATTGCACGAAATGGGAATTGGTGGGTACTGCTTATGTTTATGCCAGTGGCGGCAAGGCGGATCACACATTTCAGCCAAATGTGCCGGCGAGCGAAGTGCCGTATACCCTAAAACTCACGGTGAGCGATGAACCCTATTCCGAGGCTAACCCTGATTGTACGGCGGGGAATAGTAGCTCAGTGGAACATAAGATAATTATCAGGCAAAATGTAACGGCGGATTTTCAATGTTCGTTGTCTGATCCGAATATTTATGATGAAGACGGCGTTCCGATAGGTATCAATGATTCTGTTTTTGAGAATTGTACCAGTGGCTTGGATAAGACGAATTTTGAAAAAAGGGTTGTAAAGGATGGAACCTTTTGGGTCAAAGATGCTTCCTCGCCTTCGGCGGCCGGGGTTGGTTTAGGGCTGAACTATGACTGGCGATTTACGATCAACGGTGGTTTGGCAAGTCAAAGAATTGAGAATTCAAATGATGCAATTTCGTCTTTTGTTGCGGGGAAAACAAACAAGGTTGAGATTTATGTAACCGATAATGTTGGGAAAATGAATTGCAAAATAGTTGATTACAAAGCGAGATCATTGCCCAAATGGGAAGAAGTGCCGATTTAGATCGCAGTTTTAAAACAACTCCGTTAGTTAGCGCGCGGCAGATTTACGCGGCGGCCGATTTTTGGTTGGAAGAAGTTGGCAAAAGATCCGCGGCGGCTTGCCGGAGTTAATACCGAATATGGATTTGATTACTATTTTTCTGTTGGCATTGGCGTTTGGCGGCGGCGCGGCGGCGGGCTATTTCGCCCGGCAGGCGATTGCCAAAAAACGCGCCGGCACGATTGAAAAAAACATTGCCGGCAAACTGGCGAAAGCGAAAGCGGAAGCGCAGAAAGTGCAGGACGAAGCGCAGGCGAAAGCGCAGAAAATGCTGGATGACTCGCACCAGGAAATCGCGCGCCGGCAAAAAGAGATTGCCAAGACCGAGACGCTGATTTTGAAACGGGAAAGCAATTTGGAACAAAAAATTGCCGCGTTTGAAACCGAAGAAAACGAATTGCGCGAAAAAGTGCAAAAATTGAAATTATTGAAAGAAAATTTGGAGGAACTGCATCGCCGGACGATGGAAGGGCTGGAGCGCGTTGCGGGATTGACCAAAGACGAAGCGCTTCGGGAATTGATGGAAGTTTTGGAAAAAGAGCATGCCCGTAATTTATTGGAAAAAACGCGCCGTTTGGAAAGCGAAGGCATTGACGGGTTCAGACAGCGCGCCCGGGAGATTTTGACGCAGGCGATTCAAAAATTTGCGCTTTCGCAGGCGCAGGAAATTACCACTTCGGTGGTGAGTTTGCCCAGCGACGATATTAAGGGCAGGATTATCGGCAAGGAGGGGCGCAACATTCGCGCGCTGGAACGGCTCACGGGAGTGGAGATTATTGTTGATGAAACGCCCGAGACGGTGGTGATTTCCGGATTTGACCCCACGCGGCGGCAGATTGCCAAGATTGCGCTGGAAAAATTGATTCAGGATTCGCGCATTCAGCCGGCGCGCATTGAAGAAACGGTGAAGATTGCCCAAGAAGAAATCGCCGCCAAGATAAAGGAAGCCGGCGAGCAAGCGTGCTATGACACGAATGTGGTGGGATTGAATCCCCGCCTGGTCCAGCTTTTGGGAAGATTAAAATACCGCACCAGTTACGGACAGAACGCGCTCCTGCATTCGGTTGAGGTGAGCCATTTGGCCGCGGCGATTGCCGCCGAGGTGGGTGCGAATGTCAAAGTGGCGCGCAAAGCGGGATTGCTCCACGATATCGGTAAATCCGTGGATCAGCAGATTGAAGGCACGCACGTGGAAATCGGCGTCAAGATTTTGGAAAAATTCAATGTTGAGCCGGAAGTGGTGGTGGCGGTCCGATCGCATCACGAAGACTTTCCCTATGAGGGCGTGGAAGGAATGATTGTGCAAGCGGCGGATCAAATTTCCGGTGCCCGGCCTGGCGCCCGCAAAGACACGGTGGAAAATTATTTGAAGCGGCTGGGGGAATTGGAAGGTATCGCCAAGTCGTTTGAAGGAGTGGAAAAGGCTTGGGCGCTGCAAGCGGGGCGCGAAATACGGGTCTTTGTCCGGCCCAAGGAAATTGACGATTGGCAGGCGCAAAAGATGGCCAAAGAAATCGCCGGGCGGATTGAAGAAGAATTGCGCTATCCCGGAGAAATAAAAGTGAACGTGATTCGCGAAACCCGAGTGACCGAATACGCCCGATAGCGCAAAGCGCAAAAACTATCAACTATCAACTATTAACTATCAACTATTAACTATTAACTAATTCGCCGTTTAGCGGCGAATTTCCGCGGGCATAGTGTAGCAGCAGCACGAAACCCTTCCAAGGTTTCGGCACGGGTGCAAATCCCGTTGCCCGCTCATAAATCAAAAAAACCGCGCCGCTTTGATCAAAGCGGCGCGGTTTTTTTGATTCCGAAGAGCATCGTTTTTCGCATTCGCGAAAAAGTTTTCCACAGGAAAAACATTTGCAATAAAATTCTGGCGCCATATAATTAAATAATGATTAAAAAATAGTGCCGTTGGCACAGTGCTTTCCTTGTCGGATGACGAGATAAGATGTCTCTAAAATAAAACGGGGGGACGCAGTTTTTATTTCACTAAACGCGCGCCGACGAATTTTATTCAATGGCAATTTTTTCGCGCGCGGGCGCAAATTTTTTCTTTATTCCGCTTTCTGACCCGATTGTCGATCGGATTGAGGCGGAAAATATTAACCAATTACTGATGAAAAATAAAATACCGCTCAAAAGCCGTTCGTTTATCACATAACATGAAATCATCAAAAAAAGTCGTTTGGGTTCTATTGAAATAAAATTAATTATGTTGGAAAACAAAATAAAAAAAATGAAAAGCAAAAAAATATTTAATCGCATATTCGTTCTTACGTTGAGCGTTACGATTATTGTTAGCGGAATATTTGGAAATGCGTATAACGCGCAAGCGGTGACAAATACGTTTACCGCAAGCGAGACCCAAGCCAACGTTGCCGCGGGCGCGACCGATACTCAGGCCGCCACCGAAGCGACCACCCAAGCCA
>DIWQ01000051.1:0-5033 GCA_002423555.1 Patescibacteria group bacterium UBA6102 | reverse complement strand
GAAGCGACCACCCAAGCCAATGTGGTTGCGGGAAATAATGATAGTCAGGAGGCCACTGCAACGACCACCCAAGCCAATGTCGCGGTTGGTGCCGATAATAGTCAGGCGGCCACCGAAGCGACCACCCNNGAAGCGACCACCCAAGCCAATGTGGAAGAGGTAAAAGCATCGCGAACTTTAACGGTTGGCAGTGCGCCCGCGAATGCCGAAACAATTTCTATCGGCACCAATGGCGAGGGTTCTGCCTGCGTGGTAACATTCTCAAATGTTGTGGAGGACGATGCCGATGAGTTAAATTGCACCGATAATGCGGCAACGATTGCTTTGACAACCGCTATGCCAGGAGCTGGAACATTAAGGACCGCAACGCAAATTGCCGCCGCTTTGCGCGGACTTACCAACATTACTGACTCAAACCACGGCCCGCTTACCGTTGGGGGGACTGAAAGCAGTGTAAGCTTTACGACAACGCCCACGGAAACGAGTGGAACCACTATTGCGTTTACGGACGGGACTACGGGCAACATTACTTCTACTGGCAATGTTACTGGCGTTACCGCGGTGGCTCAGATTGACACCATNNTTACGGTTACCTCGGGCGCGACGAACTATGCGGGCGTGGCCCAAATTGATACCATCACCATTTCCGGCACCGTGGAAACCGGCGATGTTTTCACCGCCAACCTGCCGGGAGATGTTACCGCGACATACACTGCGATTGCCGGAGATACCACGGCGCTTGTTGCCGCGGGTTTGAATACCGCCATCCAAGCGTCAAGCGGATATGCGGCGCAAGCTTTCACTTCCGGGGCCGCGGATGCCGTGATCACTTTGACTGCCAAAGTCGCCGGCACCGGATTTACGGTTACCTCGGGCGCGACGAATCGCGCCGCGGTGGCTCAAATAGTTACATTTACTCCGGTTGTTACTGTCGGGGGCGAAACATTCAGGATAACCATCAATGGGACAAATTATGATGACACCACTGCGGCGACAGGTGAAACGGTGGCGACAGTGGTTGGCACATTGGCACCGCTTGCCGATGCGAATGCCGCGGTTGGTTGCACGGAAGATGATTTGAAGGTTACTTGCACGGCGAGTGTGCCGGGGACAGCGTTCACTTATAATGCGACAGTCGTTGATCTCACCGGTTTGGGGGTAACCAAATATGTTCCAGCATCAAGCGCAACTGGAGTTGCAATTGGTGCGAGTACGGCGACAGTTACTTTTAATAGAACGATTACCGGAATTGTGGATGCCGCAAAAATAGATTTAGTTGATAGCGACGATGTTTCGGTCAAAAATGCCGCTACCATTGTTGATGGCAAACTTAATATCGGATATGACACGCTAACCAATAGCACTGTTTACAGAATTGTTATTGGTGCCAATGCGGTGACAGATACAAATGGCGTTATGAATGTTTCCAGTATATCAACCTTTACGACTGTTGCCGCGGCGGGCGATACCACGGCGCCGGAGTTGCAAAGCCAGGCGCCGGCGGTGGGGGCGACGGATGTGAGCGTTAATCCGGAAGATCTTTATGTGCAATATGATGAGGCGCTGGATCCGACGACGATTGGTAGCAGCAATGTGATGCTTTGCTATGTTTCCGATGATGATTGTTCCGATCCGGTGAGCGTTGGTTCGCCGCAGATTATGGAAAACGGAACAATGATCAGAATCGGCGGTCCGAGCGTAACTTTGCAAAACGCGACCGCGTATTGGATCAAAATTACCGCGGCGGTCAAAGATTTGGCCGGGAATCCGGTGGCGGCCTATGGCTCAACGACGACGAGCAACTTTACCACCGCGGCGGTGCCGACAGGTTCATTCACGGTTGATGCGCCGGTGATGGTTAAAATGATTGGAACCGCGGATAACAGCTATGCCAATGGCTGGGAATGGGTGCTGACGGTTACGCTTCCCACCGATGAAAGAGGCCTGGCGTTTAAATTTGCGAATTGGACGTCAGGATCAAATTCTTTGGCGGCCGGCGGAAATATGGAATATTATTCCGAACAGATTGCGTCGGGAACGGGCAGTTCGTCCAGCCCGGTGGAAATTACCGCGGCGAATGCTTATCCGTCAAATATTGTAGTCAATACCGATGCGGATACTTCGCGGGATGGGATCCAAACCAATATCCATGTTTTGGTCAAGCTTCCCTCAAGCACGGTGGGCGGTTCATACACAACCGCTTATGTCGCTCGGTCTCAATCAGTGGAATAAGCGATAACTAACCGAAAAATTCTATGAAAATTAAAATTGGCGGTATTTCGGGCATCGTTTTGTCCGCGGGATTATTGCTTGTTGCGCCGGCGGCGTTTGCGGCCGAATACAGCGGTTCGTTATCCAGCGGACTGGAAAGCGGCATGAGCGGAACGGTTAACAATTGTTCGGTTCTATCGGTTTCTCACGGAACCGTGGCGGCCTATCCTTCATGCGCGATCACTTGCGATTCCGGCTATGCTTTGAGCGGCAATTCTTGTGATGCGGCGAATTGCAGTCCGTCAACAGTTTCCCACGGCACCGTGGCGGCCTATCCTTCATGCGCGATCACTTGCGATTCCGGCTATACCTTGAGCGGCAGTTCTTGCGTTGCCAGATCGAGCGGTTCGGGCGGCGGCGGAATTTCGGGCGGCGGCGGCGGCGGGGTTTCTTCGGGGGCGTCGTTGACGATTGGAGCGAGCGGCGGGAACGTTAATTTGGCGGCAGTTGGTAGCAGTCCGAGCGTGAAATTCACTGCACCGGCCGGTGCAGTGAGCGGTGCGACCACGGTGGCGATTGCCAGAGTTTATACTTCGTCGTCAACCTATGTGCCGCCGGCGGGGACGACGGGATTGTTTATGGTGGGTGCCAATGTTTTTCAAATCACTGCGACGGCGGGATCAACGGCAATTACCAATTTCAGCCAGCCGGTAACGCTCACATTTACCTATGCCGAGGCGCAAATTCCCGCGGGCGTGCCGGAAGCGGGGTTGAAAGTTTATTATTACGATGCAACCGCCAAGACGTGGGTGGAGGTACCGTCAACGATTAACACCGCGACCAACACGATTACCGCGAGCGTTAACCATTTGACGCAGTTTGCGATTTTCGGCAAAAAAACCGGTGCCGTGGCGACCGGCGATAAATTGGCGTTGATCGCGCAAATCCAAGCGCAGTTGAATTCTTTAATCGCTCAACTGAAAGCAATGGTTGGGGATATGATTGCGCAAGGCAAGTATGTTTCACCGGCGTTAATGGCGTTTGCTCCGAACGGCACGGCGGCGACTGCAACTGCGGCGGCAAAAATCAATCAGAGCTGGGCATTCGGCCAAACCGGCGAAGAAGTTAAAGTTATTCAAACGATTTTGGCCAAGGACGCGACTATTTATCCCGGAGGCCAAATTACGGGTTATTTTGGGCCGGCAACTTTGGCGGCGGTGCAAAAATTCCAGCTTAAATATGGTATTGCGGACTCAGGTAATTCGGGATTTGGCATTGTGGGGCCGGCGACAAGGGCAAAGCTTAACGAGATTGCCAAATGATGGGAAACATCCATAGTTTCCGCTCATAAATCAAAAACCGCGCCGCTTTGATCAAGGCGGCGCGGTTTTCATTACTCATTTACTGCTCTTGTCGGGGCGCCCGGATTTGAACCGGGATTAAATCCTCCCAAAGGACTCGTGCTACCGTTGCACTACGCCCCGTTTCACCATCATCCTATCGCGCAATTGCCTTGCCGTCAATCGCGGGTTATAATTGAAGGCGGAAGCCATTTGATTATTTTTATCAATGAAACAAGCTCTGAAATTTTTTTTTGAACAATTAAATGTGGTTGGCCAATGCCGCAAATACAATCTGCCCCTGCGGCAATGCCCCCAATTTCTTTTTTTGGTGATGGGCAATGTCAATATCGTGGCGATGATGACCGCCTACCTCATCGGCATCCGCTACAACAACGATCCGGACAGGGTGATGCTGGTGGTAATTGTTCTTTCAACGATGATTTTTGTGATTTCGTTTGTTATTGTGCGCAGTTTTGAGCAGTTGGCCGAAGCCAATCGGTTGAAAACCGAATTTGTCAATATCGTTTCCCACCAAATCCGTTCGCCGCTCACGAATCTAAAGTGGATTGTGGAAATTTTGACCTCCGGGGTTTTGGGGAAACCCGAGAGCAAACAAACTGAATATTTCAAAATTTTAAAGGAAAATCTTGAAAGAATGCAAAAATTGGTGAGCGAGCTTTTAACGGTGTCGCGGATAGAGTCGGCCAAAATAGTGTTAAAAAAAGAAAATTTTTCCCTGCAAAACATGGCCGGAGATTTAATCAAGGAGTTTGAGCCGATATCAAAATCGTCAAATGTCATGATTGAGGCCGACTTTTCCGTCGCCACGCCGCCGGTGAACGGCGATCCGTTCCAAATTTTGCAGGTGTTGGAAAATTTGATCTATAATGCCATCCGTTATATCGGGTTTGCCGGGGAAGAGATTGCGCGGGGAAAAAATCCGGGGCGGGTGGCGGTGAAAATTTACGACAAGGGAAATTTTGTTTTTTGCGAAGTGTCCGACAACGGCATCGGCATTCCCAAAGAAGACCAGAAATATATTTTTCAAAAATTTTTCCGCGCCGATAACGTTCGCCGCTATCAAACCGGCGGTTCGGGGCTGGGGCTTTATATCGCCAAAAACATCATTGACAGCTCCGGCGGGAAAATCGGTTTTTCCAGCCGGCAGGGGCAGGGAACGACTTTTTGGTTTAAGTTGCCGGCGGCAAACAATAACAAAAATGCAAAATTAAAAAATCAAAATGTAAAATGAAAATTTAAAATTAAAAATTATCAAAATTTCATTTTGTCAAAGATTGATCTTATTGAAGCTCCGGCAAGGATGAATATCGGCAGGATAGGATACGATCCAATGCGAAAATTTTGATTTAATAATTTTGATTTTTGATTTTTACATTTTGAATTTATTATGAAGAACATACTTTTCATTGAGGATGAAGCGGTGATGCAAAAAGCGGTGAGCGAATTTTTGGGCGCCAA
>DIWQ01000050.1:7150-33318 GCA_002423555.1 Patescibacteria group bacterium UBA6102 | reverse complement strand
ACCGCCGAAAGCCGCCGCGCCGCGCCCACGCCGGAAATCGCCCCGGTAATCACGTGCGTCGTGCTCACCGGCACGCCCAAATGAGTCGCCCAAAAAATACTGATCGCGCTGGCGGTTTCGGCGCAAAATCCATCAATGGGTTTCAACTTCGTGATTTTTTGGCCCATGGTACGGACAATCCGCCAGCCACCGCTCAACGTTCCCAGAGCGATGGCGGTATGCGCGCTCAACACCACCCACAACGGCACCTCAAACGCACCGATCAAGCCGCCGGCAAAAAGCAAGCCGGTGATGATTCCCATGGTCTTTTGCGCGTCATTACCCCCGTGGCCCAAGCTGTAGAATGCCGCCGAAAACAATTGCAAAATCCGGGACCACCGGTTGACGACCGCCGGCGAACGCTTGTAGACAACCCACGCGGAGGCAACTTTAAACAAATACCCCAGGCCCAAACCGATTGCCGGCGCAACAACGATAAAAAGAAGGGTCTTCGCCCAGCCGGCCCACAAAATCACGCCGATGCCGGCATTTGCCACCGCGGCGCCGGCATAACCGCCGATCAGCGCGTGAGACGAACTGGTCGGCAATCCCTTGCACCAGGTGAAAAAATTCCAGCCGATGGCGCCCAGCAAGCCACAAAAGATCACGACCGGGGTAATCGTTTTGATATTAACCATCCCCGCGCCGATGGTCTTGGCCACCGCGGTGCCGAAAATTATAAACGCGATAAAATTGAAAAACGCCGCCCACAACACCGCGTATTTCGGCGCCAGCACTCTTGTGGAAACCACGGTGGAGATTGAATTGGCCGCATCGTGCATTCCGTTGGTGAAATCAAACACCAACGCCGTAAAAATGATGAAAATGATGAAAATCAAATCCGGAGTCATTGCTTGGTTGCCGGCCGACGGCGGTTATTGGTTCTTGATCAATATTGACTCAAACATATTGCCCACGTTTTCACAGCAGTCAATCGCATTTTCCAAGGTTTCGTAAATTTCCTTGAGCTTGATGATCTCAATCAGTTTGCCGCAGGACACGTCCCGCGCCGCCATCAATCCGCCCAGCGCCCGGCGGTTGATTTCATCCCCCTGATTTTCCAGATCATTCAGCCGGCGGCAACGATGGTGCAGGCTTTCCCGGAATTTTTTCACGTTTTTTATCTCCCGCACGCCGTCCTTGATCTCGCGGCCGGCGGCAATAATTATCCGGACATAATTCTCCATCTCTTCGGGAAAAGGCGGAACGATGTGATATATTGAAATCCGGTTGACCGCTCTTTCAATGAAATCAACAATGTCGTCAAGATTCTGGCGCAACAAATCAATGTCTTCCCCATCCAGCGGCGTGATGAAATTGCGGCGCAGATTTTCAATCAATTCATGGCCGATTTCATCGGCGCTCTGTTC
Source organism: Patescibacteria group bacterium UBA6102 (assembly GCA_002423555.1). Taxonomy (GTDB): domain Bacteria; phylum Patescibacteriota; class Minisyncoccia; order Minisyncoccales; family UBA5738; genus UBA5738. The sequence goes on along the minus strand of DIWQ01000050.1, from coordinate 31,909 downwards.
CAGCACTTTCAGTTTTGCCGCGACCTCTTTGATTTTTTGCGGATCTTTGACGGTCACCGACAAAAGCCGCGCGGCTTCGCCGATTTTCTCGGCTTGTTTTTCAAAAAGCTGATAAAAAGCACCGTCTTTGGGAAATAAACTGATCATATTGTGTTCAAATGCCAAAAAATCAGCCGCCCGGGCTGACTTTCAAACAAATTTAAAAACCAAAAGCCAAACCGGCAATGCGTTTATTGACAAACGATTTGCCGGAGTCGCGACGATTTTTCAAAATTTCAGTCATAATACCATCTAACAACGCACTTGCGAACGCAACCCCTTTGGCAAAATATCCAACAAGATTTGCCGGTGGACCTGGCGAGAATCGGACTCGCGCTTCCGCAATGCGAATGCGGCGTCTTACCACTTGACTACAGGCCCAAGGCGCGATAACGCGCAATTTTCAATAATCAATTTTCAATTTTCAAACAAACCCAAACAACAAAATCCAAAATAAATATCAAAATTAAAAACTACAAATACTTTTTCAGTTCTTTCAGGCTTTTGATTTTGACAATGGGCGGCGCGACATTTTTAATTTTGCCGCCGCGGTCCAGCAAAATCGGCTTAATGCCCAATGACTGCGCCGGAAAAATGTCGTTTTCCAAACTGTCGCCCACCATTGCCGTTTCTTCGGGATCGGCCTTCATTTTTTCCAACACCGCCAAAAATGCCGCCGGATCGGGCTTGGCCGCGCCGGTAACATCAGGCGAAAAAATTTCAAAATGGCGCAATTCGTAAATGTCAGCAATGGCAAACTTTGGACTCAAAGTTAGAATCGCTTTGCCCTGCGGCAATTTGGTCGCTTCGCCGGCATCGCCAAACAATTTATGGACCGATCTTTTTCCCAGAAACGCCGCCAGCGCCTCGCGACGGTCGCTTTCCAGCACGATGCCCAGTTTTTGGATAATCCTGTCGGCAAATTCCTGCCAGTTTCGGGCAAGCAAAAGGCAATCGGGCAAAAACTCGGCCAGCCGGCCGGCGGTTTTTTCTTCGCTCACGGGCAGATTGAATTCTTTCAACCTTTCAAACACCCGGCGCGGCCCCGCCGGGTCGTAATCGCCCAAAGTGCCCGAAAAATCAAAAATAACCAGCCGAATCATAAGGCCAGACTATCAGAAAAATCGCCTCAAATCAAGCCCTGCCCGCCCCGTTCGGAAAGATTTTTTCTTTGACAAAACATCAGAATTTTTTGAGCAGGATGACGATTTTTTCTTTTTCCACCTCCAAAACACCGCCTTCAATTTCTTTTTCAATTTCTTTGCCTTCGGCGGTGATTTTCATTTTTCCGGCTTTCAAAACCGAAATCAGCGGCATATGGTCGGGCAAAACGGCAATCTGCCCCGATTGCGCGGGCAAGATCATTCTTTTTGCCTTTCCGGAAAATTCAATCCCTTTGGGCGTGATAATTTCGATATCCACGATAATAAATTTAAAATGTAAAAATCAAAAATCAAAATTGGGGAACTTTTATATATCGTTGAAATTTTTTTCAAAAAATTTCAACTCCAAAATTTTTAATTTTTATTTTTCAATTTTTAATTTTTGATGACTTCCTCAATGCCGCCTTTCATATAGAAATCGCTTTCCGGCCGGTCGTCAAATTCGCCCGAGATTATTCTTTCAAACCCTTCAATCGTCTGTTCCAGCTTGACATATTTGCCGGGCTTGCCCGAAAAAACTTCGGCCACGAAAAACGGCTGGGTCAAAAACTTTTGGATCCGGCGCGCGCGGTTCACCGTGAGCTTGTCCTCGTCGGGCAATTCTTCCACGCCCAGAATCGCGATGATATCCTGCAATTCCTTATAGCGCTGAAGGATTTGCGCCACTCCCGACGCGACGCGGTAATGCCGCTCGCCCACGATGTGGGGATTGAGGATTGACGATGTCGTCGCCAGCGGGTCCACCGCGGGGAACAATCCCAGGGAAGCGACGTTGCGACTCAACACCAGCGACGAATCAAGGTGGGAAAAGATCGCCACCACCGCCGGATCGGTATAGTCATCGGCCGGCACATAAACCGCCTGCATTGAAGTGATGGACCCGTCCTGTCCGGAAGCGATTCGCTCTTCCAGCGCGCCCATTTCGGTGAACAGCGTCGGCTGGTAGCCGGTCTGCGACGGAATGCGCCCCATCAGCGCCGACACTTCGCAACCGGCCAAAACAAACCGAAAAACATTGTCCACGAACAGGAGGACGTCTTTTTTCTCTTCGTCGCGGAAATATTCCGACACCGCCACCGCCGAAAACGGCACGCGGAAGCGCACGCCCGGCTGATCCGACATCTGGCCGAAAAACAGCACCGTGTTGTCCAAAGTCTTGCTTTCTTTCATTTCCAGATAAATATCGTTGCCTTCGCGCGTCCGCTCGCCCACGCCGGCAAACACCGACACCCCCTTGTGAACCTTGGCAATATTGCGGATGAGTTCCTGGATGAGCACGGTTTTGCCCACGCCGGCGCCGCCGAACANNCTTCGCCCTTTTGCTCCACATAGTCAGGCGCTTCGCGAAACACCGAATAGCGCGTGCCGCCCTTAACGTCGCCCAGTCCGTCAATGGGATTGCCCAGCACGTCAAACAGCCGCCCCAGCGCCGCCTTGCCGGTGGGCACCGAAATTGTCCGGCCGGAATCCTTCACTTCCTGGCCGCGGTGCAATCCCTCGGTGGGCCCCATCGCCAGACAGCGCGCCGTGTTGCCGCCCAGATATTGCTGGACTTCCAAAACCAAATTTTTGCCGGTGACATCAAGCGCGCCGCCCAGCGCCGGCAGTTTGCCTTCTTCAAATTCCGCGTCCACCACCGGACCGATTATCTGCGTGATTTTAGCCATGTAATTATTACAGAAATTTTTAATTTTAAATTTTTAATTTTTAAATAATTCGTAAATTTGGAAATTTTTAAAAATTAAAACATTAAAAATTGTTTGAAAATTAAAAATTATAAATTATAAATTTTATCCCAGAACTTCTTTCGCCGAGGAAATTTCGCACACTTCTTTGGTGATCTGCTCCTGCCGCGCCTTGTTGTATTCCAGCGTTAATTCCGCCACCCGCTCCCGCGCGTTATCCGACGCGTTGCGCATCGCCGTCATCCGCGCCGAATGCTCCGAAGCGTTGCTTTCCAAAACGCACTGGTAAATCAAATATTGCGCCAGCTGGGGGATAATCTCTTTTACCAACATATCGGCGGAAGGTTCAATCGCCGTTTCCGCGGTTTCGACAACGTCTTCGGACTGGCAGGCGAATTCTTTCAATTCGTTCCATTCCAGCGGCAATAACTGCATCATTTTCGGCTTCTGGCTGAAAGTGGAAACAAAATCGGTCCAAACCAAATAAACGCGCTGATAGTCATTGGCAATGTAAGATTTGATAATGAAGTCCGACAGGGGTTTCAATTCTTCCAAGGTGCCGTAATCGCCGATTCCGGTGATACTGCGGCCGAATTTCCGACCGCGCTTTTTAAAAAAGGCGATCGCTTTTTTCCCGACCGGCAAAACCGTCACCGGCGATTTTTTTTCCAATTTTTGAATTTCTTTTTGGGCGCTTTTCAAGATGTTCTGATTAAACGATCCGCAAAACCCGCGGTCGCTGGCAATCACCACCGCCAGCGCAGTGCGCAATTTCCGCTTGCGCAGTTTCACCTTATCTTTCAATGTCGGCTCCAGCCGGCGGATCAATCGCCCCAGCCTCTGGGCGAACGGCCGCGACTCCAGCGCGATCTTCTGGGATTTTTTCATTTTCAGCGCCGACAAGGTTTCCAGCGCGCCGGTGAGCTTCCGAATGTTGGCCACCGATTCAATTTTGAGGCGAATCTCTTTTAATTCCATAAAAAAATTGAAAAATCAAAATGAAAAATTTTGGAATTGAAATTTTTTTCAAAAATTTCAACGATATATAAAAATTCCTCAATCTTCCCGCAAAGGCGGGTATGCCTCGGGCGTGGATTTTTGATTTTTACATTTTTTGCGCTTTTTTGATGATTTCTTCCAACTTGGCTTCAACTTCATTTTCCAGTTTTTCGGTATCGCGAATCTTTTTTGCCAATTCCGGCGCGGAGTCCAGTTCTTCCGCCAATTTTTCTTTGAACGTTGCGATTGATTCCAGCGGCAAATCGTCCAATAAGCCCTTGGTCCCGGCAAAAATTATCACGGCTTGAACTTCAAACGGCAAGGGTCGCAAATCCGGTTGCTTCAATAATTCCATCATCCGCTTTCCCCGCTCCAAAAGCCGGCGCGTTTGCGCGTCAAGCTCTTCGGTGAATTCGGAAAATCTTTCCAACTCCTGAAACTGCGCCAGATCAAGCTTAAGCGTGCCGGCCACTTTTTTGACCGCGGCGGTCTGAGCCTTGGAACCCACGCGCGACACGGAAGTTCCCACATCAATCGCCGGCCGCTGGCCCTTGTAGAAAAGCGATGAATTCAAAAATATCTGGCCGTCGGTGATGGAAATCACGTTGGTCGGAATGTAGCCGGAAATATCTCCGGCCTGCGTTTCCACAATCGGCAGGGCCGTAAGCGATCCGCCTCCCAGTTTTTCGGAGAGCTGGGCCGCGCGTTCCAGCAGGCGGGAATGAAGATAGAAAATGTCTCCCGGATAAGCCTCGCGGCCGGGCGGGCGGCGCAAAACCAGAGACACTTCGCGCCATGCCCACGCCTGTTTGGTCAAATCGTCATAAACCGCCACCGCGTCCCGTCCGTGATCGCGAAACCACTCTCCCATCGCGCAACCGGCATAGGGCGCCAGATAAAGCAGTGCCGCCGGATCATCGGCGAATGCCGCAACCACGATCGTGTATTCCATCGCGCCGGCATCTTCCAAAATTTTCACCAGACGCTTGATTTTTGATTTTTTCTGGCCGCAAGCCACATAAACGCAAACCGGGCGGTTCTTTTCATTCTTTTGGTTAATGATCATATCCACCGCGATCGCGGTTTTGCCCAATCCCCGGTCGCCTAAGATCAATTCGCGCTGGCCGCGGCCGATCGGCACCAAGCCGTCCACCGCCAAAATCCCCGTGTGCAGAGGGCGATCCACCGGCTGGCGATCAATCACGCCGGGAGCGGGGCGTTCAATCGGATAGGTTTCCTTGGCGGCAATCGGCCCCTTGCCGTCCACCGGACGGCCCAGCGGATCCACCACGCGCCCGACAAGTTCCGGGCCCACCGGCACGGAGATTGTTTTTTGGGTCCGTTTTACCACATCGCCTTCCTTGATGGCGTCATCCGGCCCCAAAACGATGATCCCGGTCTCATACTCTTCCAGATTGAGCACCAAGCCGAAAACCCGGGCGCGCTCAAACTCCACCATTTCAAAGTTTTCCACATTCATCAGCCCGGAGGCCTTGACAATGCCGTCGCCCACCTCCACGACCTGGCCAATCTCGTTGATTTCGGCGGACAGCGGAGAAGTTTCCAACTGGCGTTTGAATTGTTCAATTTTATCCATGTTTCAAATTAAAAATTTAAATATCAAAATGAAAAATTTTGGAGTCGGAATTTTTCGGAGAAAAATTCCGGTGATATACAAAAATTCCTGAATTTTGATTTTTGATTTTTACATTTTTAACTTCCTGAGTTGTTCAATTTGTCCTTTCACCGACGCGTCCACCAGATATTTATCGGTGGCCGCCACAAACCCGCCGATGAGCGACGAATCAATTTTCACTTCGGCATCCTCAACGGCATCCAAGCGCGCCGCCAGCTTCTTTTCCAATTTTTTTCTGGTTTCCTCGGACTGCTCGCGCGCAAAAACAATTTCAAAACGCGCTCTTTTTTTCATTTCCGCCAGCGCGCCGGTGACAATTTTCGCCAGCAGATAATCCCTCTTTTTCGCTTTCAGAATTTCCTTTAGGCGCAAAATTATTTTTTTCTGCTCGGCGGCGGTTTTCCCCGCGCATTCGGCGATCAGTGCCGCGGTCCAAATTTTAATCGCTTTTTTGCTGTTCATAATCCGGATTATAATTCCTGCGCCAATCTCTCAATCAATTTTTTGTCCTGATCTTTGGTAATTTTTTGCGCCAAAAACTTTTCCGATACCGCCAATGCCAGCGCCAGCGCCTCTTCCTGCCGCCGCGCGCGAGCGTCGGCCGCCTCTTTTTCCATCGCCGCGCGGGCATTTGCCAGCGCCGTCTTTTTTTCCTCCTCGGCCGCCGCCAGAATTTGGGCGGCCTTTTCGCGGGCTTTAATTTCCGCCGCGGCCACCGTTTCCTTGGCTTTCTTCTCGCCGGCGGACTTTATTTCTTCGCCCAAGACGCGAATCTTGGCCAGCGATTTTTCCGCTTCCTGCGCCTTGGCCACGCCCGATTCAATCTCCCGGCGCCGCTTTTCCAGCACCGCCAAAAACGGACGGTAAGCGTATTTTTTCAAGATCACCGCCAAAATGACGAATGTGGCAATATTGCCGATTAGAATTTTTGGATCGATGCCCAAGCCTCCTCCTTCCATAATTTAGTTATTAGTTATTAGCTACCAGTAATCAGAAAAACACAACAAACCAAACGAATAATGCGCTGCTTGCGGTAACGAACCGCAAACAGCTTCTTTGGGCAAACGCTTTCACGAAAAGACTAGATGAAAATGATGATCAACGCCACCACCAGCGCGAAAATCGCAATGGCATCCGTGAACGCAATCGCCAAAATCATATTGGTGCTGATTTTTCCCGACGCTTCCGGATTGCGCCCGATCGCCTCCATGGCGCCGCGGCCGATAAAACCGATACCCAATCCGGGCCCGATGGCGCCCAAGCCGATGGCCAACGCCGCCGCCAATTGTTTCATTACTTCAAGTTCCATATTTTTGGTTGATTAAATTTATTGGTTATCAATGATAATTTATCATTTATCACTGTTTTTTGACCTTTTTTCAAGAAACGGCAAAATTATTCTTTTGACTTCCAAGAAAACCGCGCCCAACCCCGCCAGCAGACATACTATCACAAACAGCGGCATTGTGCCAAATTTTTTGTCCAGCCAAACTCCCAAAAGCAGAAACACCGCCAGCGGCAACGCCATCAAAAATCCCAGCTCCAATCCGATTGCCATCGCCGCCGCCAAACCATTTTTCATAATTCAAAATTGAAAAATCAAAATGAAAAATTTTTGTGTTAAAATTTCGCTAACGCTTCATTTTAACATTTAATAATTTTTAATTTTGCATTGTCATTTTGATTTTTGATTTTTACACTTTAAATTTTTCTATGCGTGCGCTTCCGTGGCCGTGGAATAAAACACCACAACCAGCGAGGAAAATATGAACGCCTGCAAAAACCCCACCAGCGTTTCCAGCCCCAAAAACGGAAGCGGCACCAGATAGGCCAGCGACCAATGGATGCCGGTGGACACCACAATCAACAGCACTTCTCCGGCAAACAGATTGCCGAAAAGCCGCATTGACAGCGAAATGATGCGCGTGAATTCCCCCATCAGCTCCAAAATTCCCACGAACAGCAAAATCGGATTTTTGAAATTAAAAAACTTGCCCAGATAAGGAACAAGCCCCAAGTTTTTCAGCGCCAGATAATTGACATAAAATATTGATAACGCCGCCAGCGCAATGGTAAAATTCAGGTCCGAGCTGGGCGCGCGCAAGATGGAAAAAGTTCCCAGACCGGGAATCAGCTCCACCAGATTCGCCACCCAAATCAGCAGAAACAGCGTCATCGCAAACGGAAAAATTTCTTCGGTTTTTTTGCGCGAATTGGTGATGGAATCGCAAAAATTCAAGAAAGTTTCCAAGACGAATTCCAGCAGATTCTGAATTTTCCCCGGCACGATTTTCGCTTTGGCGAACACCGACGGCAAAAACACCGCCAAGCCGCCTGCCAGCAAAATTATCCAAAACCCGGTGTTGGTGATGGCAATGCCTCCGATCTCAAACGCGGTGTGCGCCGCCACGGATATTTCTTCCATATTCGTTTCTCCCTCAAAAAAACGCCCTCTTTACGGGTCCACCTAATTTTTACTCCCTTTTTGCTCCAAAGTCAAATCTTCCCCATAATTACGGACATTCTCACATTCTCAAGAATATTGGAATGTCCGCTAACGGAAAATCAGTTTTTGTGGAAGCCCAAATCGGCGGGGTTGGCGCCGCCCGAGATGCGGCTCATATGGCCGCCCAGCCGTTCAAATTTTTTCCGCAATTTGGCGACTTCGCCGGCCAGCGCGATGGTTTCGCCGTCCATTTCTTTTTTGATGTGCCCCTTGGACCAAAAATCCAGCACCAATTTGCTGTCGCCAAAAATTTTTTCCATCCCGGTTTCCAGCGCGATTTGCAGGGCGTATTTGCACGCCAAAAGTTCGCCGAAATTGTTCGTCCGGCCGCGCTCAAGCAAGTGATGGCCGTAGGCGCTCAATTCATCCTCGGGCAGAACCCGATGGAGCAAACCATGCCCCCGGCTATCGGTAACGCTGATCTCCACGCCGTTGCCGCCGCCGGTACCCGCGTCAAAATAGATTCCCGGCTCGCGGGCAATATGTTTTATGGCATAATCCGCGCCCGCCTCCAGCCATCGCCGCGCCTCATCCTCGCTTTCAAACGATTTGTATCTCGCTCCCGACTGCCCGCCCACGATCTCGGCGCACTCGCCCCAATTACCGGTTACTCCTTTCTCTTCGCCGACCCGATAAGCATAAAATTTCTTCTTTGGCATAAGCATAAAACTCATTCAACCTCATCATCATTCGCATTTGGCTTCGCAGGTAAACGCGCCTTGCGGGTTGTTGGCAAAATCGGTTTCGCATTTTTGCACGCACGTCTTGCAGGCGTCAAACGCCGCGTTGGGAATTTGTTGGCAAACGCCGTCTTTTATTCCGCAGTTGACCAACCGCAAGCATTTGTCGCCCAATTGATATTCCATGGTGCAAATTTCGGCAGGATTGGGCCCGCATTTAATGTCCAACCCATGGCAATTTTCCCGGCCGCAGACAACATTATCAACCTCCGCGCCGGTACCGCCATCCGATGGATCGCCGCAAACACCACTGCGAAAAAATCCCCATTCATCGCATTCCCGGCCGTCGGCAAAAACGCACATTCCGTATTGCCCGCCATCGCCTTCCCGGATTTCCAGTTTGCCGCCCTGATCAACGCAATAAACCGAGGCGGGATTGGCCATGCCGGTATTCTCGCTCTGTCCGCCGCCGTTATCCGGCAATGGCATTGTTTCGTCAATCACCACATTGCCGTGATACCAATCTTTATCAAACCCGATCGCCGCGCACGACGATTCCAAGCGGCATTGGATTGAACTGCAAACTTCGCACGGCGGGCAAACCGCGCATCCCTCCGGACAGGCTTCGGGCGAAAAGCCGTTGCAATATTTTTCATCCGCGATTTTCTCGCCGTTCTGTCCGTTTCCGATTTCCGGCTCCGACGGCGCTTCCACCACCGGCGTGCTTTTTAAAGGCAACAAAAATATGGCCGCGGCGGCCAGAATTAAAAGCGCGGCGGCCAGAATCAAAATTTGGCTTGTTTTTTGCATATATTATTGGCAATTTAAAACTCTCACGGGAAAACCGCTCACTCCTTTTGCCAGCGCTTCAATTCCGGCAAAGTCATTTCGGCGACCGCGCGGGCTTCCTCCTCATCCATACCCAAATTTTCCACCGCAATTTTCACTTGCATCTCAATAAACTCCGGCAACTCCACCTCGGCGGTAAATTTTCCCTCTTGGCGGCAATGGCGGCAATAATCCCGGCATTGCCCGCCGTCGGCGTCGGTGCCGAAATCTTCGGCGGCGGCCATCGGCATGCCGCAACTCTGGCAAATTAAAACTTCTTCATCCATAATTTTGTTTTTATGTTTTTATGATTTTATACTTCTATATATGATTATATGGCTTTATGCTTATCAGCATATCAAAAACAGCACCGTTTGCAACGCAAAAACGCGGATTCCCGCGTTTTTTGTTTGCCGACCGGATTTATTACTCGGTGGTGACGCCGTCAAAATGCTCGTCGTCGGCCATCGCCTCTTCTTTGGTGGCGTGCACCACTCCCTCGCGGTGTTCGGCGGGAGAGTAGATGGTATAGAGTTTCACCTCATCGTCGCCGACATTAATCACATTGTGATTCGCGCCCGCGGGCACGATCACCGCAAAATCGTCTTCCACTTGGTATTCGTTATCATCAATCACCACCTTGGCTTTACCCTTTTCAAAACGGAAAAACTGATCGTGCGTCTCGTGAACTTCGGCGCCGATTTCCTCGCCGGGTTTTAAGCTCATCACCACCAGCTGGCTGAATTTGCCGGTGTAGATTACCTTGCGGAAATTTTCATTTTCCTCGGTTAAATCTTCAATATTGCCCACAAATCCTTTCATATTTTTATTTTTAATTTTAATTGCCTCAAACTCTGACCTTTATTTAAGCCTACCCTGTTATCCGCAACTTGTCCAACTCCCGCATTATTTTTCAAGCGATGTCTTCCATCGTCGGTTGATCGGCGACAAATTCCGCGGACAAGCCCAATTTTTTGAAATAATCAACCATGGCGATACAAGCAAATTTTTCCGTGGAATAGTGTGTGCCGCCCAAAAGATTTATTTTATGCCTCTTGGCAAATTCGTGCGCCGGTTTGGAAAATTCGTTTTTTGCGATAACACCCGTCAGCAAAACATTGACGCCCTCATCGGCGATTTCCTTCAATAAGCCCGCTTCATTCCCTCCGCCGGCCACCACCGCCACTTTCTTTTTCGCAATTCCATCCAAACCGTATCGGTATAACCCGCATTTATGGCCAACCGCTTTTTCAAATTTATCTTTCAAATCGCCAATCAAGGTTAATTCGGTTTGCCCGAACACCCCGCACAACGCGCCAAAATAGGGAGCAAAGGCTTTTTCAATTTTAATGCCCAGAACACGCGCCAGCGACACGCTGGTGGAGTACTCGCCGAAATTGTCCAGTGGCACGTGAAGATTATAGACTGATATTCCATTGTTTTTGAATTGCCGCAATAAACCGGCCTCCGGCGGCAAGAAAACTTGCGGCGCGGCGATATTCCAAACTGCCGGATGATGGACAAACAACATTGCATTTTGCGCGCCATCCGATAAAATTTTTTCCATTACCGCATTTGAAGGAAAAACCGCCGCATAGACTTTATTGATTTCTTCGTTAAAATCGCACACCAGCCCCATTGACCGCCGCTTGAAATTATCGCAAACGAATCCCGCGATCGGCGCCAGCCATTCGCCCCAATCGTCGCTCAATCCCGGAGCAATAAAATCCTTCTCCAGTTGTTGATATAGTTTATCCGCTTCCATAATTAATATATTTACAATAAATTACGAAACGTTTTGTATTTTGGGGTCTAATCCCTCGCGCTTGTCCCGAGGTAATCCGAGGGATAACGCGAGCGGTTAGACCCCTCCAACGGCATTTGAATTTAATGGTTTCGTGATTCAAAGTAATTAAATTCTAAATTCATGGCTATTGCCTAATAATACTTTTCAATGCCGCCAAAACCAAATTGCTTGTTTTGTCCGGACTTTTTTATGAGATTGGCAAGGCGTTTCTCAAATTCTGCAGGGTGGGATCGCGCGCGCTCAACATAGCCAACGCGGATTCTTTGGTAGGCCGGAGAAAATTTGCGGAAATTGTCCCAGGCAATTTTGTTGGCTTTAATCTTGGCCATAATGTCCGGCGGAAACACAAACTTTTTCGCCAACACCGCCGCAACCTCTTTTCGCACCGCCGGAATCACCCGCCCCTCGGCCACAAGCCGCCGCAACCGCTCAATATTCGCCTGCGAATAACCGCTTTTTGGATTGCGCGGCGTAAATCTCTGCGCCGTAGAATTTTCATCCAGTTTTTTTACCGTGCTGTCAATCCAGCCAAACGCCAGCGCCTCCTCCACGGCATCATTATAGGCAATGCGCGCTTTGCCGCTTTTTTTATTATAATATACCAGCCAAACCGCCTTTCCCTTGCCATGATTCATCTCCAGCCATTTCCGCCATTCTTTTCGGTCAGTTAGCCGTAAAACCTTATTCATTTCCATATTCCGGTTTAAGCCGCAATTAGAAACCCTTTTAATACTTTGTGGCGCTTGGCGATCATTTTGCGAGCGAAGGGGAAAAATATCTTTTTGCGGTAATCGCGGTCGATTTTTTCCATTGCCCATTTTTTGAAGCTTTTCGCGTCGCGCGGGCCGGTGGCCGCGATCGCCGACTGGGAATATTCCTAATATTCCTAGGCCCTAGCTTAAAAATGCGTCAGTATACCTGCGATAGATATAAGAACGATCATAGCCGGTCTTGTTTTCCTTTAATTCCAAAATCCCGATCCTTATAAACCGGTCTATGACTTTTTGCGCCCCTGCCCTGGTAAAACCGGTCCACTCCATCATTGTTTTTGATGTTATTATCGGCTGGGCGTATAATTTTCTTAACACCTTTACGCCGCTCTCCGATTCCCTTTTTGCAAGCGATTGGATTTTCTCCAAATCCTGTTCGCGAATTTTTGTAATTTTTTTTGAAATCAAAATTGATTCATTGGCCGTATCGATAACTCCGTCCAAAAAGAAATCAACCCAATCCTCAACCTTTCCAAAATGATATCCATTGAGCTTTTGGTAATATATTTTCTGATGTTTCTTAAAATAAGACGAGAGAAAAAGCACCGGTCTTTCCAAAAGCTTTCTATGGCATAGAAGCATTGTTACAAGTAATCGGCCGGTTCGTCCGTTACCATCTAAAAATGGATGAATCGTTTCAAATTGGGCATGCGTACATGCAATATGAACCAAGGGAAAAGTCACCTCTTCATTATGAAGAAATCTCTCAAAATCATTTAGGGCGCGATGCATTTCCTCAACTGACGGCGGCACAAATAACGCATTTGCCGGCGTTGTTCCGCCGATCCAATTTGGTGATTTTCTAAACTCACCCGGATTGGAAAAATGGCTCGCTCGCGCACCGGCCATAAGACGGCTATGAATTTCTTTTATCAATCTTAACGACAGAGGAAAATTTTTCAGCCGTTCAATACCATAATCAAGCGCCTTGATATAGAACAAAATATCATCAGCATCGGTTTCAGAAGTCGCAACCCCGCCGCTCTTCTCAATCGCATCAATCATCGTGGCTTTAGTTCCTTCTATTTGCGCCGATGATGTAGCATCTTTTTTAACAAACATTGTCAAAAAATAATCAACATCTGGAAGCGTATGCGTAATCCCGTCAAGCTTTCCAATCAACCTCGCCGCCTCCGAAGTTTTTATTAATGTGGATTGAGCCAAGTTAAAGATTCCGTCAGGCGGAAACGGAAAAGGAACAAAAGAATCAAATCCTTCTTTCTGTTTTTGATTTCTGCCGATTTCTACTGCCATAATTAGTATATGTTATCTGCGTTAATGTATACTATATATCATTTTAGTATATATTGTGTCGAGCAACACATACTAAGTTTCCGAAATTCTATATCTCGCAAAAAAGCAAACCGGTTACGATTCCAACAAAACCCACCCAGCAACGCGACGATATAATAGCTTGGGTCAGGAACCATCCGCTCTATAACCAAAGCTGATTGAAAATCTCCGAGATGAAGTATATATGAACGGTTTGCGCTATAAAATCGCCGCGGTCAAAGAGTTATTATAGCTACTCCACTGAACAAAATTCCAAAGCTAATTTTTCAGTTTGAATTCTCAAACCTACCATCGGCATAAGGCGGAAAGCAAATTTCATAAACTTCCAAATCCGAATCGGGCGCGGCTTGCCATTGCATCGTTTCGCCGATTTTAACCTCAACCTCCAATCCTTTTTGCGCTTGATAAATTTTTTGCTTGCCGTCTAATCCGATAATTGTTGACTCCCCCTCGCCCGAAACATATCCTTCAATTATTCTGTCGCCTTTTAAAACTTTTTGCAACAAACCTATAAACATCACACTCAATCCCCTCGGCTACTTTTGTCGTTTCGATAAATTCAACCGCAAGATTATTTCCATGATAACAAAAACTTTTAATCGGCATAATCTTAAACAAAACCGAATTCGCTGTAAAAAATTCCTTTGTTGACACAATTAATCGCCTGCTTTAAAAAAGGCACGACATTATCGGGAATTTCATCAATCAAAAACCAAGATAAATCATCGCATTTTTCCGGTTCATTATTTTTGATTTCTCCAACCCATTCGGCAATGGTCATCAAAATATCCATTCTTTCGCCGGTTGAATCTTCCTGAGCGCGATGCATCACATGAATTATTTTCAATTTCTCCGGATCAATGACGATACCGGCTTCCTCTTTTGCCTCGCGGGCCATCGCCTGCCGAAAAGTTTCACTGCCGTTCAAATGGCCAGCGACAAAACTGTAATTGCCATCTTCGTAGCCGGTATTGAACCGCCGCGACAGCAACATTTTCCCGTCTTTTACCAGCATCAAATAGCACGCCGGCACAATTTTAAACCTTTCCATAATTGATTTAAAATCTTATATTTCCAAAACTATTTTAATCCCAACAATTCTCGCAAAGCGTCATATCTCTTAACGACTAACGACAAGTTTTTTGGCAAAAGGGGAAAATATCTTTTTGTTGTAATCGCGACCAATCTTCTCCATTGCCCATTTTTTGATCTGGCTGATTTTATCCATAAAGCTTATCAGGAGTTGAACCCCCGGTGGATTTATTACACCCACAATACAAAACTATATATAGTTTGCCAAAATCCAAAATTTTTATATAGTTTTGTCTTTGTTCCCGCACTCCTGAAAGCAAAACCAATCCATTTTTCAGACGATAAACATCATATTGAAATCACATTTAAAACTACAAATTTAGGCGGCGATTGGGGCCGTCAAACAACTTTTGCGCTTTGGCAAACACTTTGACGACCCAATCGAAATATTCCTTGGCTTCTTTGGCCGAAATTATTGTGCCGCCGCCATACAAATCCCAATTGCGCTTTGACCGCATTTGGTTGCCCAAAATCTCAACATCCTCGTCATCCAAAAATTCCGCTAATTTGCGGATCAATTCAATATGATGGCCTTGTCTTGATTTTGCCCGCAAACCGCTTTGGGCGCACGCCGCAATTGCCAATTTCAATAATGCGTCATAGGTGAACCGAAAAATCACTTCCGGAATTTGTGATTTGCGGGCAATCACCAAGTCCCGTTCCGCCGACCGGCAATAGTTGCCAATTTGGCCCGCGGTAAATTTGAATTTTTCAAACATTGAAGCTGTTGCTCAAACCGCCAATTCAATTATCTTGTCCGAAAAAATATTTTTGATGAATGGGTCGCCGCCGATCCGGGCGCGCTCAAATTCCTTCTGCCCCATGTCAACAACATTAATCTCGCGGCCAATTTCTTTTTCCAGCGACAAAAGATTTTTTTTGGCTTCCAGCGCGGAATGGGAACCGACCAGCAAAAGATCAATGTCGCTGTCTCCGGCAGTCTCCCCCCTGGGGAAAGAACCGAAAATATAAGCCTGGTCCAATCCTTTCAAATTTTTGATCTTGTTTTGCACCAATTGCGGCAAACCGAAACTCACATCAAAAATTTTTTTGACTTCGCGCAACAAGGGATATTTTTTATTCAAAAAATAATGGCGCCGGTTGCCAAAACGCCGGCTGGAAATAATTCCTTGTTTTTCCAATTCATTCAATTTGCGCGAAAGATTCCCCGGATCCAGCGACAAAATTTTGGCCAATTCGTTGATATATCTTTCACTTTCGGGATTCAAAAAGAAATATCCCAAAACCTTCACCGCGATTTTTGATCTTAATGAGATCATTTGGTTGATATTATTGTATTTACTTACAATAATTATTGTAAATTATTACAATGATTTGTCAACCTCCGGTAAAAACTTCATTAAAGGATAGACGCCCACGGCCGCCGCCGCCAATTTAACATTTTTGCTTTCCATGAAAATTTAAAAACTTATTTGTACAATTGGCTGTGCGTGCCGATGGCTTTAAAAATCACATCGCCGCTGGACAATTCAACGAAAAGAGCGCGCCAATCGCCGCTTATGTTGATACTACGCGAATTGTTTAATTTTCCGCTCAATCTGTGGTTATTTAATTTTTGATCAAATTTATCAATCAAAAAAATCAACAATCTTTCGTCAAATGATTTTTGGATAGAATCCGGCGCCGCGCGATATTGTTCAATGAATTTTTTGCTGAATTTCGCATTCATATTTGCGATTTTTATCATGTAGCCATTTTATCGCGTCCTCGGCATTGTCAAACATCGGCGAAACCCGGCCGGCTTTAATGTCGGCATCGGCTTCGGCCAATTCCTTCAAAAGCCAATCCGACGGCTCTTCGGAGCGCAGATCGATATCGATTCTTTGCTCGCGCACCAATTTTCGCAAAAGCAAATTAAGGGCATCGCTCAAAGTGATCCCCATTTTTTTAACGGTTGTTTGCGCATCCATTTTTAATTTTTTATCTACCCGAAAATTAATTACTTCGCTCATATTTTTATATTATATACTTTGTATCTACATCGTATATTAACCGCAGTCCATGTCAAGACGCACGCCACGCTTGCTTTTTCGCAATTTTTCGTATTTAATAAAAACGATGGGAGGGGTGTCTGAGCGGTTGCGACCAGAAGGAAGTCCCGAGCGAGCGAAGCGGCGGGGGAAAGGAGACAATTTTGTTGGTAATAAGTTAAAAATTTGGAGGGGTGTCTGAGCGGTTGAAGGAGACGGTCTTGAAAACCGTTGTGGCCAAAAGCCACCGCGAGTTCGAATCTCGCCCCCTCCGCCACAATAATTTCCAAAATATCCGCGCCGCGCGGATATTTGTTTTTTTTTATTTCTTGGCCTGCCGAAAAATTTGCCGGAAAACGGCCTCCGGCAAAAGCGCCCCCAGAGCGCCGGCGGCCAGCGCCAGCAGTAAATGCTCTCCCGCCGGCGGCGCGAAATGGAAAAGCCGCTCCAGCGCGGGAAGATACAGAACCAGAATCAACATCGCCAGCGCGCCGAAAAAAATCAACCCGAACGCCTTGTTGCCGTTGGTAAAAACTTTCCACGGCCGCCCGGGTTCAAGATTGGCGACAATCAGCCCCAGATTTCCGGCCACGATCGCCGCAAAACTCATCGCCCGCACATATTCCTCGGGCATTTTCGCTCCGACCCCGAAAAGAAACAGCAAAAATACCGCCGCAAAAACCCCCATCCCCTGCAAAAAACTTTTAGCCGCCGCGCGCTTGCCGAAAAGCGGCTTGTCCAGGCGGCGCGGCGGCCGGCGCATCACATTCTTGTCTTCCGGCTCGGCTTCAAACGCCACCGTGCACGCCGGGTCAATCACCAGTTCCAGGAACGCGATATGCGCCGGGAAAAACATCACCGGCAGGCCCATGGCCACCGGCAAAAACGACATTCCCGCGATGGGAATATGCACCGCAAAAATATAAGCGACGGCTTTTTTGATGTTGTCAAACACCGCGCGCCCCAAACGCACTCCGGCCACGATTGAAGAAAAATTATCGTCCAGCAGTACCAGATCGGCGGCTTCGCGCGCCACATCGGTGCCCCGCTCGGCCATGGCAATGCCAACATTGGCGGCCTTCAACGCCGGGGCGTCGTTGACGCCGTCGCCGGTCATCGCGATCAATCTTTTACTCTCCTTGAAAGCATCCACCAAAAGCATCTTTTGTTCGGGCAGGATCCGGGCGAAGACATTCACATTGCTGATTTTCTCTTTCAATTCCACGGCGGAAAGATTTGCCAGATCGTTGCCGGTGAGAAATTCGTCGGGATTTTCCAACCCGGCCCGGCGGGCAACATGGCAAGCGGTTGCCGGATAATCACCGGTGATCATGCACACGCGAATGCCCGCCTTGCGGCATTCGGCCACCGCCGCCGCCGCCGACGGACGCAAAGGGTCTTCAAACCCCAGAAATCCCAGAAAATCAAAATCAAATTCGCGCTGATGTTCGGCCTCGGCTTTTTCTTTGGGAATTTCGCAGAACGCCGCGGCGATCAAACGCAAACCGCGCGCCAGCAAAATGTTCATTTGCGTCTCAATTTTCTGCTTTTCGTCTTCGGACAAACGGCAGAGTTCCATGATTGACTCCGGCGCGCCCTTTGCCGCCACCGCGTAATGATCGCCCGCGCCGGTATCCCAAACATACGACATCGTCAAGAGATTGCCGGAAAACGGATACTCTTTAACCAATTGCCATTTTTGCGCCGGCCGGCCTTGCGAAAACAAAAAAGTTTGCGCCGCGTTTTTAATCTCCTTTTCCATCGGATCAAACGGATCCGTCTGGCTGGCCAGCAGGGCATATCCCAAAATATCTTTGTGCGCCGCGCTCAGCGCGAGTGGCGGAATGCCGGCATAGTCGGCCAGATCCGCGATACCGTCCGGCGATGCCAGCGACCGCAGGCGCATTTGGTTGATCGTGAGCGTACCGGTCTTGTCGGTGCAAAGGACTTCCACCGCTCCCAGCGATTCAATCGCGGCGGGATTGCGCGTGAGCACTTTCCGTTTGGATATCCGCCACGCGCCCAATGCCAAAAACACCACCATCACCACGGGAAATTCCTCGGGAAGCATTGACATGCCGATGGTTAACCCATACAAAAATCCTTCCAAAAAACGGCCGCGGAAAAACCAATAAAATCCCACCGCCAGAACGCAAAGCGTCAAACCGATAATGCCGAAGATTTTTGCCAAACTGCGGACTTCGCGGCTCAAAACCGTTTGCCCGTCTTTGATATTGTCCAGCGATTTGCCGATTTTCCCGATTTCCGTGGCCGCACCGATCGCCGCCGCCCGCGCCAATCCGTGGCCGCGCGTGATCAGCGCCCCGGAATAAATAAACGGCTGATTGTCGCCGCCGGGCCGGTCGTCTTCCATTTTCGCCTTGCCGTCCCAAACCGACTTTGACACCGGCGCCGCCTCTCCGGTCAAAAACGATTCGTCGGCCATCAAGTTTGTCGCCGCCAATACCAAGCCGTCGGCGGGCACCCGGTCCCCTTCATTTAGAATGATAACATCTCCGACCACCACTTCGCGCCCGGCGATACGCCGGCGCCGGCCGTCGCGAATCACCAACGCCCGCGGACTGGACAAATTTCGCAAGGCTTCCAGCGCACGTTCGGTTTTGCGCTGTTGATAAAAAGTGATACCCACCGTAAAAGCGATGAACACCGACAACAAAAGCGCGTCTTCTGGCGCGCCCAAAAAGAAATAAACGATACCGGCCAAAACCAAAATCGCCAGCATCGGCTCTTTGATCACCTCCCAAAAAATACGCCAAAAACTTTGGCGGCGCTGTCGCGGCAATTGATTGTAGCCGCCGGATTTCAGCCGCACCGCGGCCTCTCCCGATGACAACCCCTTGATAATTTCATCATCCATTCCCATCTCTTATTTTATCAAATCCGGCCGCCTTAATCCATCGCCCAAATTCCGCCATGAATAAGAATTTCAATTACTTGAGATATTTTTCCTCGTAATATTGCGGCAGTTGGCAATTCAGAAATCCGACGCAATCATTGGGAACATTGATGTCAATGGCATTGATGCATTTAACCATTTCCACCGGCCAAGCGGCACATTCTTCCATACAGGTGCTGTAAGCATCGTTTAAATCGGCCGGAGTGGCGTCTTCAGTGAAAGCGGCGCAGTCTTTATGCCTTTGGCAGGCATCACTGCACTTGTCGGAAACCGGTTTTTTAGCCGGCGCGTCCTCCCGACATAACGCTTTCAATCGTTGCAAAATATCGTTTATTTTTTGCGCGGCATCTTCCATTTGAAAAATCGGCTCGTTGGAATCGATAATGTCGGCCTCATTGATCTCGGGCAGGGGCGGCACGTCCGAAGCAAGCTCGGGGACTTCGGAACCCGGGCGGCCGGGATTTATCTCGAGCATTTCGGGAATATAATCCGCTGATTCAATCAATTCTATATTTATCTCGGGAAGCGGCGGCACATCGGATGTGAGTTCCGGCACTGCCGATCCGGGGATTACTTCCACATTAACATCGGGTAATGGCGGCACATCAGAAGTTAATTCCGGCACTTCGGAACCCGGCCGGTTCGGATCGTTTTGATCGCGTATTTCCGGCTCCACGTCCGGCAATTTGGGCACGCTGTCCAGCCATTGCTTTTTGCGGGCCTCCAAATCCGCCAGCTTGTTTTCCAATTCCTCAATCTGGCGGTTAATGTCTTTTTTGTCGCCGCAATCCGCGCCGGCGGCCGCTTCCAGCCGATTTGCCTCATCCAGCAATTTCTGGTAATCCGCGGCAATGTTTTGCGGACTGTCCAAAGTATTTTTTTGGTTTGAATCGGAAAAATGATTCGCCGCAAAATAACCGCCAATCGCCAAAACCACTGCCGCCGCCGCCATTATCACCTTTTGAATTATGCTCATATAATTGGTTTTTGTTATTTTATTTACCCGCCAGAATACGTCAGGGCTCTGCCCCGGCGTAGTTTATTTTCGTATCAAATTACCAAATCGCACAAAATACAAGGACTAGGCTTTATAGGATCTTTTGCCGATGCGGGTCAGTTTGCGAATTGCTTTGTTTTGCATAATTTTCCCCATTTTACACGCCAATCAGGGAATCAGCGGGAATGCCAAGATTTTCGCGCAAACTCCGGATCATTTTCAGCGATAGCAATCTTTTTTTGAAAACAATTCCGAAACTCGGTTGGCGCCAATGATCTTGGCTAAATCCTTTTTATCCATTCCCATTTGTTCCATACGGAACTTTATCGCTTCAACCGGATCCGGCGCGGCAATCGCATAATTGGCTTCTTCATATTTTTCAACCAGCGTCGCCAGAATATCTAGCTCGTCGCTTTCCGGCGTTCCGGGCAAGGCATCCCAAATCCGCTCAATTCTCTTGAGAGTTTCCTGATAATTTTTTTTGGTTTTTATGGGTTTAATATTCATATTGCTTGGGCATCCCCTAAAAGGGTCCGACCCTTTTAACTTTCTTTTTAGCCTTTTACGGGATGTTTGCCTTGGTTTTACCCCAAAACCCAAATCATTTTTTGAGCAATTGCAAGATCAGGCCGACCATCTTTTCCTTGTCTTTGGGTTGGCTTTCGGCGACTAAAAGCGTCAGTGCGGTGAGCGCCTGGGGCGTCATTCTGTCTTTTCGCAACAATTTGGTTTTATTCAAAAACCACACAAAGGCAAATGCGCCGCTCCTCTTATTGCCGTCGGCAAAGGGATGGTCTTTAACAATAAAATAGAGCAAATGCGCCGCTTTTTCTTCCAGGGTTTGATAAGCATCGCAGCCAAAGGCCGACTGAAAAACATTGCCCACAATTCCGGCCAGGGCGTCTTTTTGCCGCTCATGAGCAAAAAGCCCGGCGGCCTCGTTTTTAGCCAAAATGGTTTGCTTTAATTCCGCAATCGCTTGGGCCAGATCGTTTGCGGTTAAGCGCACCTGTTTTTTTGTGGCTCCGGATTGAGGCAGGGCGAATTTATCATAGGCGTCCAGCGACAACCAAGTGTCGGCAAACATCTTTGCCAATTCCAGCGCATCCCGGGCAATTGCCGGCTCGGCCGCGGGTAAAAGTTTTTTGGCAAATTCAACGGCTTGCAAAAATTCGGCATAATTTTTGGCAACGCGCTTGCGATCAATGGTATACCCTTTCAATATATGCTGGCGCAAGGTTTTGGTCGTCCACTGGCGAAATTTGGTAGCATTGGCGGAATTCACGCGATAGCCGATTGAAAGTACCAAATCAAGATTATAATACTCAATTTTTCTTTTAATTTTCCTTTTCCCTTCGCTTTGAACTGTTTCCAAAATGGAAACGGTTGAATTTTTATCCAACTCCTCCGTGTCAAAAATATTTTTAATATGTTTGGATATCGCCGCTTTCTGCACATCAAAAAGCCGGCCAACCTGTTGTTGGGTCAGCATTACTGTTTCTTGCTTTTTGTCCAAGCGTACCTCCACCGCGCCATTTTTTGCCTGATAGATGATAACTTCTTTTTTCATGGTCGCCCCGTTACTGCTGCTTACCTTGATTTTACCCCAAAAGCAAACGCAAATAAAACGCCCCCGGCGGTGGGCTTTTACTAATTCCAACGCAGAGGAGGTCGCCTTCGCCAAGGCTACGGCATACCGAAGGCAGGCATTAGTAAATGAGTTTAGAACGGTTGATTGGAAAACCGTAGGTATGGAATTGGAACGACTTGAGCCTATTTCAGCATAAAAATAAAACAAGAAACTATTAAAAAAGACTGGCAAAAGGAATTTTCCTTTGCCAGCCGCATAAAATTATGGGAAGGATTTTTAAGAAAAAATCATCTTCCATAATCTCTTCCAAGCTGACGCTTCTCTTGGTTACTCTTCTCGGACTATTATTGCCTTTCGTTCGTCCTCGTTATATTCGAATTCGCCGTCCATCAAGCGACTAAATGCCATTCTTGGCGTTCCATCTATAACAATTCCCTTGTAATCGTATTTTTTAACGATTTTGTTACAAAGATCAGGATTATCCCTTTCTATGAATGAAAGCGTTTCGAACATTTCTTCTTCATCTTCTGTTGGCCGACCTCCTAACCAAGATGACCCTACTATTCTATCAACTTGGTTGCAGACGCTATAATATCTGTTCCCAAGTAAGAACTTGAAAACATAGCCGTTCTGCCATAGGATTTTGCAATTATTTGATTGCAAAACGCTCATTATTCCTTGCGTAGCCAGCCTTTTCTCGGCATCTCTTACGACCATCTCGTCGCGTTCGCGTTCTTCTTTCGATTCCTTATACCTCTTATATTCATCCAAAATTGCCATTCTAAAACACCTTTGGCTATTAAAACATAATAAACTATATATTGTCAAGATTTTGCGGATTTATAGTATTCGATTAAACGGATTAAAAGACCAGTCAACTGCCTCAAGGGACTGTCTTGAAATAAACAATCAAAGCCGTTAAGATTGCCTCAACAAGTCGGGTATAAAAATGTAATGAAAGAATATGGCTGAATTTGATAATCTTGCGAATACAAAACAAAAACCGCCTCACGGCGGTAAAATACTTTCGCAAACTATGATAAATGTTTTTTCACAAATACTCTGCCTGAACCCGATTTTAGATAATTTTCAAATTCGAAAGCTTTATATTTATTGGTGATGGCAAAATAAAATTCCAAAATAATCGGCAATCTATCGGCAGTCGCCGGAACATGGCCATTTTTATGCCTTTCAAACCTTTCTTTTAAATCTTCGCAACAGCCAATATAGTAACCATCTTTACATTTTAGGCTGTAAATGAAATACATATAAAAATTAATCCTATAGCGGACTGCGTCACGCTGGAACCGAGCCGAAGGGGCGAAGCCCGCCTTCACTCTTTTTTGCCAAACAAAAAAGAGTTTCGGCGAGATGAAAGCGGAGGAAGTGGGATTCGAACCCACGGACGGCTTTAACACCGTCACGGGTTAGCAACCCGTTGCAATGCCACTATGCGATTCCTCCATTGGCGCGCCGAAGTTTTAACGAAGGCGGCCTCGTCAATCTTAATACCCGCATAATAGCGAGAAAGCTAAAAAAAATCAACTTTGCCCGCAAGGGCCGCGCCTCGGCGATTATATCAAAAACAACCTCTCTAAATTCTGAATAATTCGCGGGCGTTTTGGTTGGCGGCGGCGATTAGCGATTCGGGCGCTCCGCCGCGGATTTGGGCAACTTCTCGGGCGATAATCATTGTGTTTTTGGGTTCGTTGCGTTGCGCCAATCCGGGCGGCGCCAAATAGGGGCAGTCGGTTTCCAGCAAAATTCGTTCTTGCGGAATTTTTTTGACGGCTTCGTTTAAATCCATTTTAAAAATAATACCGTTTAGCCCGATATGCAATCCCAAATCCGAATAGGCTTCCAGTTCGGCAAGGCCGCCGGTGAAGCAATGCAAAACGCCGGCAATCTTGCCGCGGGCGGCAAACTCTTCTTTTAATGTTTCAATCATTTCTTGATGCGCCATGCGGCAATGGAAAATCGCCGGCAAATCCGTTTCCCGCGCGAACAGCAACTGCCGCCGCAAAGCTTCCTTTTGCGCGGCTTTCATTGTTTCAATTTTGATATTGGTTTTGGGCTTGTAATAGCAGTCCAGCCCGATTTCCCCCACCGCCACAACTTTTTTTGATTCCGCCAGCGGAAAATATTTTTCGGCAGAAAAGCCGTCTTCGCAAAAATCTTCGGGCAAATCGCGCGAAATTCTTTTTTGGCCGGAAAGATTGAGCGGATGCAAACCAATCGCCGCCCAAACGCCGGTTTCATATTTTTGCGCGATCTGGACCGCCGCGCGCGACGATTCAAAATTCGCGCCCGCATTGATCATAAAAATCCCCTCGGCGAGGGAATTTTCAATCACCGTTTCGCGGTCGGCGTCAAATGCCGCGAAATTCAAATGGGCGTGAGTGTCAACCAACAGCATAATTTAAAATGTAAATATCAAAAATTAAAATGACAATTGAAAATTTAAAATATTTGATGTAAAGTTTCAAGATTTTAATTTTGGTTTACTTTTGTTTTAGTTTTAGAATCGGCGGCAGAGCAAGCTTGTGGACGTTTTTTTCTTTGCGCGCCAAAATCTTTGCCATTTTTTTGGGATCAATGTTGGCAAGAGAACAAACCTCGCCGGGTAAAATTCCCTGCGCCAGCAATTTTAGCGCCGTGTCCAGCCGAAAATAATCCAAGCCCAGTTCTTTTTCGTCGGTCTGGCCGGGCCACAGCGCCGCCGTGGGCGCCACCTCCATAATATCATCGGGAATTTTGAGCCGTTC
>DIWQ01000050.1:0-7028 GCA_002423555.1 Patescibacteria group bacterium UBA6102 | reverse complement strand
AATTTGAACGCCGACTCCAGTTTGGCGACATTTTTTCCGAACGGACAATTCCGCACGAACGGCATCCAAACGAAGGTGGCCTTTTTGCCCAGCGCGCGGCCCAAAATCGCGGCCATCACCGCCGAATCAATGCCGCCCGAAACTCCCAGCACCGCGCGTTCCAATCCGGCGGCTTCCATTTGGCGTTTCACAAATTCAACGATCTTGTCTTCCGGCGGAATTTGGCAATCGGCGATTTTTTGCGCCAATCCTTCGTTTTGCAAGCAGTCAAACACTGCCGGCGGCACCAAATTTTTCCAATTCGCGCCGGCAAAGATCGTTTGCCGCACTTGCGTGGCCGACAGGTTGCCGCAAAACACCGGCTGATCGGCGGCCTCAATGCCGATTTTTTTGGCGCACGATTTAGCCCAATCGTTTAACGACACCAGCACCGTTTCGCCGGCCTTCAAACCAGTGATTTCCAGCATTTTTTGCGTCCACGCCGCATCATTGTAAAAATCCGGCAATCCGAAAATCTCGCAGTTTTTCACTCCCGCTTCAGCCAGCGCCAGCTCCAAAATTCTTTTGCGATCGGCAAATTCCAGCGGATTGTCGGCTTGCCCGAATTCCTGCATACTGCCGATGACGATTTTCAATCGCTTTGATTGCGCCAAAATCCATTTAATCGCTTCCAAATGCCCGCGATGAAGCGGCTGGAACCGCCCCACAAACACCACCTTCTTGCCTTTGGGAATTTTATAGTCAGTATTTTCCATATTTTTCCAACAAATTGCAGGGATAAATTACAGGGGTTCAACCCCTGATAATTTAACAGGGGTTGAACCCCTGTAAAATTTTACCCTTTATCTTTATCTATATTTTTTGATTTTATCCCATTCCCCCCCATTTTTCAATTTTTCAAAACAAAACGCTCGCTTCGTAAAAAAAATGTCTGTGAGGCAAGACTTTCAATGAAAGTTTTGCCTCACAGACCTAATTGGGAAATCTTCGTTGCCGATCAGAAGCCTGTTTTTCATCCGATTCATTCCTCGGAGGAGGTGATTGCCACCCTCCACGGCTAAAAATATTTTCTCGGTCTTCCATCATATTCCCTCGCAAAGAACTATTATGATGCAAGTTGGCTTTTCGCTCCTTTGGAGAACGAGCCTCTGCTTGAGCATTGTGTTTTCTCAAGCGGTCTGCCAACCCGCAAGCCCTGCCTAGACAGATTTTCCGTTGGGGGTAGTCCGCCCAACTAAAAACCCTTCTTGCGGAAGGGCTTTTTGTTTGGAACAAGTTTTATTTTTCTTCAACTTCCGCCAAACAAAAAGCCCTCCTTAATAATAAGGCCCATGACCGGCAACAATACAAAACTATTCATTTGTCGGTTTCGGGTTTCCATAACTTTTCTTATGGTTATTATATACCAAAACACGAAAATTGCGTCAAGTACAATCGATATAATATAAAAGGTTGAACAAGCGTTCAACCTATGCAATCACTGCCAAGCGGTCTTTCGGCGCTTCAGCCAATGTTGGATATCTTTTATCATCAATCATAATTAAAACCGCAACATCGTAATTTGCCCTAGCTTCACGCGCCGCTTGCAAAATGATTTCCATTGCTTCTTTCTGGTTATGTGTCAAGCCGGCAATATTAAGACGGCAGTAGCCCGTGCCGGAAATCAATCCGCGCCCAATAACGCAAACTAGATAGTGATCGCCATCTATACGGTGCGGCTTCAGAATGGATAATTGCATTCTAAAACCATTAGCAACCGCCAACAAAGGCTCAACTAGCCACGGTGCAGTGATGCGTTTTTGGTAGCCACCTCTCAATCCCAAATACCAGCCGGCTTTAACTTCGCAAGGCACATTTTCTTCAACGCCGCATTCGTCAACTACGATATGGTTGCCTTGATTCAAAATACGGGCAATTTTACCAAAAATATTTATTTGCGTGCTTTTCATCCTCATACCTCCAATATCAACTTTTTAATGATCAACATCGGTACCCGCGCAAAACAAAAAACCCTCCGGTCTGGAGAATTTCGTTTCGCGCTATTTAAGACTTACTGCTTATGAACGAAAAAATCCCAGACCTGGAGTTTGGCTATAAAAGTAAAACCAAAAATTGTTTCTTGCGATCTGGGTTTTCATATTCTTACAATATCTGTTTATCAATTATTTTGTGGCGCGTCAAGCTTTGGAAATAAAACATTCTTGAAAATAAATGACATTTTTATTCAATGTAGTTTATTCACAACTGAACCACACTAATCTGCGCCATTGATTTAATTCTAATAAAATCACCATCATCGGTCAAAATTTCTTTGATTGAATTATCCTGCATCAAGGACAGATGAAAAGCATCTCGAGGGCCAAGTTTAAAATTGCCAATATTAGATAACGCCATTTTTGTTCCTTTTTTCGGATCAACAAACTGCAACAGCTTAACCTGTTGCAAAATTTCATTTGTAAATTTATATAACAAGCCAAATATTGGATCGTCCGAACAGCTTAGTTTAGCTCCTTTAATCGTATTATATTCTTTTTTAATTGAATACCACGCCTCATCAATCGCCAAGCAAGAGCTGGTTAAATTTTTTTGATTAATTAGCGTCGCCAATAAAAAACGAAATCTCCGCCTAATATCAGAAGTTTTTGGAACCGCCCAACGAATTAAAAAATTAGCATCAAGATAAATAATTTCTTGTTTATTTGTAATCATAATCTTCCCTAAGAAATTTTTCCGTCTTTAAAAAATCTTCTTCCGTCATTTTATGGCCGAAATCAACAACGCCTTCCGTGTCAATGATAAATTGTTTTTCCGCATCGGATAACGAATAAAACAAATCATCACCAATATCGGCGCGAAGTTCCTCGAGTTTGCTAGTCCTTTCAATATACCCTTGGTTAATCAATAGATCAGCAATATTCAATTTTGCGTACTCTAAAACTTCAGTCATATTTTTGCAATTACATCTACGAACTCTTTAAAACTAAAAATTAAATCCTTTCTTAAATCATTAAATGACGGCAAATCTTTCTTGCTGTAATGAATATTTAAACTGACATTAAATTTTTGATCTATTCCTTCCAATGGCTCAATTTTTAGAACCTGCCTCGTATCGTCTTTACCAAAAACAATACTTACCCCGGCTCCTTTAATTCCACCGATTTTCGCGATTTTCTCGCTTATTAAATCATCAATTTGAAAATCCGCTCCATCGGGAATCGCAACTATCTCATAGTTAAATCCATAAGCAGCGATTTTTTCCTTTTCAAAAAAACTTTTTTCCATAATCACCCGCAAATCATTAACCACACTTGAGTCTTCTGGACTTTTCCCGGTTTTTTCATTAATCAAAATCCTATTGGCTTCAAAAATAATTTCTTTCTGTCTATTCGGAAAAATTAACGCCCTAATTCCTGGTGCGGCAATAAAACTATTTAAATCATCTTTCGGATCATCTGTTTTAAAAGAACCAAACAATTCTTGCTGGGAAACAAGATTATGATTCAACGGCGCAGAAAAAAGCAGGGTGATATTCAAATTTTTGACAGATTCTATCTTCATGCTTGCAATATATCCTATTTTTCGATTTTCTCCAAACTATTCTCTATTTTAGGGAACAAAATACCAGTTTTCTCGCCTGCCAGCAATTTTTTGATCTTTTGCGAGGTTTGGGGGATGAAGGGTTCGATCATTTCCGCGATTTGTGAAAGCGTAAATAATAAATCGCCCACGGCCGCGGTGTCTAAGGTTTTCCACGGCTGGGTTTTTTCAATGTATTTGTCGCCAAAATTTATCACTTTCCAAATTGCCGATAGGGCTTCGTTGAATTTATAATCTTTTAGCAAAAGCCCAACCGCGTTTTGCGCGGTATCAATTTCGGCTTTCACTTCCGGATTGAGCGCGGTTTCCGCAGACATTGATGCGCCGATCTTTTTGGCAATCACGGTCACCCGCGCCGCCAGATTGCCGATGCCCTTGGCCAAATCGGCGTTGTAGCGTTCTTCAAATCTATCATATGAAAAGTCACCGTCTTCATCGGCGGAAATTTCGCGCAACAGAAAATAACGCGCCGCATCGGTGCCGTATTTATCAACCAGCCGGACCGGATCAATCACGTTGCCCAAAGATTTGGACATTTTCTGCCCGCCGGCGGTGATAAATCCGTGAATGAAAATCTGTTTTGAATTGGGCAATCCCGCCGACATCAGCATCGCCTGCCACATCGCCGACTGCTGGCGCAGATTGTCTTTGCCCGCCACTTGAATCGCGTTGCGATTTTCCTTGGTTCCCCAAAATTCCGTAAATCTTTTTTCGTCATCGGGCCAGTTTAAACAGGAAATATAATTTACCAAGGCATCAAACCAAACATACATCACTTGCCCCTCATCGCCGGGCACCGCAATTCCCCAGGGCATTTTTTCTTTGACGCGGGAAATGGAAAAATCCTGCAATCCACCGGCAACAAAACTTTTTATTTCGTTGAACCGCCCCTCGGGAATCACAAAATCAGGATTGGCGTTATAAAAATCCAGCAACGGCTGTTGGTATTTGGAAAACCGGAAAAAATAATTTTCTTCTTCAATGGTTTCAACATCCTTGTTGGGATGGATCGGGCACCGGCCATTCACCAGCTGGGAATCGGTAACTTCCAGTTCACAGCCAACGCAATACTTCGCTTTGTAAACCTTTTTGTAAATATCGCCGTTGGCATCGCACCGTTTCCAAAATTCCTGCGCCGCCGCGATATGATGCGCATCGGTCGTGCGGATAAAATTATCAAACGACAAATCCAATTTTTCTTTTAACGCTTTGAAATGTTCCGCGGACTCATCACAATACTCTTGGGGCGTCTTACCCAGTTCCGCCGCCTTTTGATAAATCTTTAGCCCGTGTTCATCCGTGCCCGTATTAAAAAACACTTCTTTCCCAAGCGATCTCTGCCAGCGCGCCAAAACATCCGCCTGGATAATCTCCAGCGCAAATCCCAGATGCGGCTTGGCATTCACGTAGGGCAAAGTAGTGGTGATATAATATCTTGAAGCCATAATAAATAAAACCTTAACAAAATTACCGTTTGCCTTCAAGCGCCGCGATAAATTCGCCTTTCAGGGGGTCTTTTTTTATTTTGGCGGCCACCTCGGCAATCGGGCCGCGATAGATGGTCTCAAACGCCTTGGTAAGCTCGCGGCAAACGACAATGCGGCGATCTTTATCATGATTCAATTCGTCAATTTCGGCAAGAGTTTTCAAAATCCGGAAATTTGATTCATAGAACACCGCGGTATATTCATTCGCCAACAATTCCTCAAAATACTTTTTGCGTTTGTTTTTCGCCGGCGGAAATCCCAAAAAAACAAACTTGTCGGCGCAAAACCCGCAAACGCTTAACGCCGCGGCAACGGCGCTGGCTCCGGGGACGGGGATGATTTTTATTTCATCGCCGAATTTTTCCACCGCCGCAGAAACCAATTGGTTCCCCGGATCACAAATCCCGGGAGTGCCGGCATCGGAAACCAACGCCAGATTTTTGCCTTCCCTCAGCAAATCAAGGATATAATCCGCTTTTCGCAAAGCGGAATGCTGGTGATAGCTTTCCCGCGGTTTTTGAATGCCAAAGCGCGCCAGCATCTTTTGCGCCACGCGCGTGTCTTCGCACAAAATCAAATCCGCGGCGCCCAGAATTTTAATCGCGCGCGCGGTGATGTCGTCCAGATTGCCGATGGGAGTGGCAACAATGTGCAAAGTTCCCGCCATATCAGCTTTCGCATTTCAGGGCGCGCCGGTGCTTGATCAGATAATCTCCGACAAAATCATAAGCGATGCCAAACATCGGAATCGCCAGGATTGCGCCCGCCAAGCCCCACAGCGCTTCGCCGACCAGCAAGGAAATCAGCACCAAGATCGCCGGAAACGCGATGAATTTTTGCGACAACAAGGGCAGGACCAAATTGTTTTCCAATTGCTGGACCACCGTAAAGACCGCCACCGCCAAAACCGCTTTTTGCCAGGAATCAATCAACGCCACCAGCGCGATTGCCGCCCCCGCCGTAATCGGACCGATAAACGGCACAATATCGGCGATGCCCGCGAGAAATCCCAAAAATATCGGATAGCGCACATCCAGCGCCCAGCATGCCAGCCAGGTTAAAAATCCCACCGCGGCCATTCCCGCCAGACGCACCGCAAACCAGCCCGAAATTTTCGCTTGAGCTTTTTGCCACCATTCAAGCACGGTTTTTTCGTGCTTTTCGGCTGCCAGCATCACGATACATTTTTTAATGCCCCGGTTTTCCAGTGAAAAGAAAACCGCCGCGGTGATCACGATGACCATCGTAAAAATACCGTCAAAGACCGCGGCGACCGAGCCGACGATGGAAGACGACGCGCTCACCAGCCAGTCGCGCACCGCCGCCACGAACGCGTCCATACTCTGAAAAACGGCAAACCCCAGTCCGGACAAAAACGGTGCCAGTTTTTCAAAATACATCGGGAAAAGCTGTCCCAATTGCTGGGTTTCAGCGATGAAAAACGGCGCCACCAGATAAATGCCGGCGCCCAGAGAACCGAAGATTGAAAAATAGACCAGAAAAACCGCCACCGGACGGGAAATTTTGGCCCTTTCCAAAAAATCAACCGCCGGATTGAAAAGCGCGGAAATAATCAGTCCGGAAAAGGCCATCACCAACACATCCCGCGACAAATAGATTCCCCAGCCAAGCGCCAGCGCCACGCCGATTTTTGCCAGCGAGCCCCATGAAATGTCAAAAACGGTTTTTCGTTTTATTGGAAACATTTTGTTTTGATTTTAATTTCCGCTTCTAAAACGGATTATAGCGCGTTTTCCAATAATTTTTCAAAGCGTTGGCGGTTGTCGTCGGGGCCGATGATCGCCAAATTGAGTTTTTCGGGGGAAAAGATATCTCTTGCCGCCGCTTGTATGTCTTCGGCGGACACCCGGCCGATCTCTTCATAAATTTCCTCGGGTTCCAATATCCGTTCCTCCAGCAATTCCTGCTCGCCGTAAAACAATC
>DIWQ01000052.1:2465-3439 GCA_002423555.1 Patescibacteria group bacterium UBA6102 | reverse complement strand
ATCCCAAGAAAATGCCGGCGCAAATTATCAGATTGGCCGCGGATTATCTTGCCGCCGGCCTTGATCCGGACAAATGCGTTTTATTTGTGCAATCGCACGTAAAAGAACATGCCGAACTGGCCTGGCTTTTGGGCACCATCACGCCCATGGGCGAATTGAAGCGAATGACGCAATTCAAGGACAAATCAAAACAGCATCCCGAATATGTCAACGCCGGGTTGTTCAATTATCCGGTGCTGATGGCCGCCGATATTTTGCTGTATAAAGCCGGCGGCGTACCCATCGGCAAAGACCAGCAACAACACGTGGAACTTACGCGCGCGATCTGCCGGTATTTCAACGGCAAATTCGGCAATATCCTGAAAGAACCGAAAGAAATATTTTCCGAAGGCCAAAAAATAATGTCGCTGGCCGAACCGGCAAAAAAGATGTCCAAAACCGGCAATTCCAAAGGATGCATCGGCCTTTTTGAAGATCCCGAATCAATCCGCAAAAAAATAATGGCCGCGGTCACCGACACCCAAAAAACAATCAAATACGACCCCAAGAAAAAACCGGGTATCGCCAATCTGCTTGTCATCGCTTCGCTGGCAACCAAAAAGCCGATTGCCGAGATTGAAAAAGAATTTACCGGAAAAAATTACTCCGAATTCAAAAAGTTCGTCGCCGAGGCGCTGATCGCCTACCTGGAACCTTTGCGCCGCAAGCGGCAGGAATTGGCCACCCGGGAAGTCTACATTAACGACATTCTCAAACGCGGCGCGGCAAAAGCCCAAATAATCGCAGAGGAAACCATGCGCGAAGTCAAAACCGCCATGGGACTATAGCAACAAAAAACTGCCGGTTTTAAAACCGGCAGTTTTTTGTTAAACCCAAAATTCAAATGTCAAATGTCAAATCAAGCCCAAAGTTCAAAGATCGAAGATAGGTACGGATTTATTTTTGACATTCGGAAGCCATCAGGGGTTGAACCC
>DIWQ01000052.1:0-2413 GCA_002423555.1 Patescibacteria group bacterium UBA6102 | reverse complement strand
ACGGCTTGGGAATTATGTATTCCCGTCTCTTTCCACCCTGGTTCAATAATTGAAATCGGGTTTGTGTGGATATAAGCAAGAACCGTCTTTAAGTATTCGTCGCCATCAATATGGCGCGCTTTGAACCTTCCCTGAAAAAGATGGCCAATACGATGATATTTATTGTTAAAATAAACCGTATAGCCCGAATTAAACTTTTGCATAAAAATACTCACTCCCTCGGATTTCAACTGTCGCAAAAGCAAATGGATGTGATTCGGCATAAAAACAAATGCTAAAATCTCAACCAATTTGTCTCTTTTGTCGATTTGCAATCGCTCAATCATCTCCGTCGTTATTTGGCGTTTTAGTTTTTCCCTCTCTTTTCTTTTTTCCCGTATCGTCACCGATTCAACCGTATTGAATTCGTAAAGCGAAAAGATCCCGCGCCATTTATCGTTTTCATCAATAAAAACACTTCTCCCCTCAACCCCGCGGATTGTTATATGATAGATCTCATTTTCCAAAAATTGTGGCCTTTTGCTTGGCATAATTCCATTCTATTTCAAATCTATCAGGGGTTCAACCCCTGTCAAATTTACAGGGGTTGAACCCCTGATGGCTTGAATTTCTAATCTTCAATTTCTAAACTTAAAAATTCATAGTGGGATTTGGTGATGGGAAGGCCGCAGTCGGAAAATATTTTGAGGGATTTTTGTTTGATTTCTTTCAGCGCTTCCGGCGTAACCCCTTCAAATTTGCATTTGATCACCGGCGCGGTGTTTGACGCGCGCGCCAACGCCCAGCCGTCGGCAAAATTTATCCGCGCGCCGTCAACATCAATAAAATCGTATTTATTGTCGCGCAAATATTTTTGCAATTTCTCAATCACGCCGAATTTGACATCGTCGGCGCAATCAACATTCAGTTCCGGACTGGCAAAATAGCGCGGCAAGGAATCAATGTAGGCGGCAAAATCATTCTGTTCGGACGCCGCTTGCGCCAATTTCGCCGAGGCAAACACCGCGTCGTCCACCAAATAATAGTCCAGGGGAAACGCGTAGTGAAAAGTAATCTCGCCGCCGAAAACCGCGTTATGTTTTTTGACATTCTCGCGAATGGCATTGTGGTGCGACACGGAAAACATCGGCTGGCCTCCCCGGGCGCGCACATCGTCAATGAACGCTTTGGAAGCGCGCATACAATGCACCACCGCGCCGGTTTTTTGCGCCAGCGCCTGACGCGCCAGCACCAGCAGGGTATCGTCGCCGTTCGCCGCGCGGCCGCGATTGTCAATAATGCCCACGCGGTCGCCATCGGTATCATAGATAAATCCCATATCGGCACCGGTTTCTTTCACTCGCGCTTCCAGCGCCGCGCGGTTTGCCGCCACATAAGGATCGGGCATATGATTGGGAAAGGTGCCATCAAAATCGCCGAACATTGTTTCAACCTCGCATCCCAATTTTTCAAACAGCCTTTCCGGCAAATAGCCGCACGCGCCGTTGCCGGTGTCCAAAACAATTTTCAGCGGCTGGTTGAATTTGATTTTTGACGCGACATAGTCAATGTACTCCGGCGACAGGTCGGGTTCGGCAAGCTTGCCTGCGGACGCGCCCGCGCCGGAATTTTTCGCCTCCAATGTTTGCGCCGCGCGCTTTAATCTCTGCAACGACTCGCCCATCAATTCCTCGCTTTCCGCGCCGCCGCGGCGGCGGCCGTGATAAGTGAGGCCGTTGTGATGGGATGGATTGTGCGATCCGGAGATCATCAGCCCGCCGTCATATCCGTAATGCATAATGGCAAAATACCATAACGGATCCGGCGCGATTCCCAAATCAATCACAACGCGCCCGGATTCCAAAAATGCCCGGCGGGCGGCGGCCGCCAACGCCGGTGAACTGGGCCGGGGATCCCGCGCCAAAACCACCCGGCGCGAAGCGGGATAAAGATCGCAAAACGCCCTCGTGGTCCAATAAACCGCGTTTTCGTTCAATTCGTCGGGATAAGTGCCGCGGATATCATATCCGCGGAAAATATTGTCTTTGATCATCATAATATTAAATAGACCTACTGCGTAAATATTTACGCAACGAAATTTTCAGATTTCGTGCGAGCCGAATGAGGAATGAGGAGGCATATTGGCTTAAATATGCCGACGATTGACGAATTCGGCGTAGCCGGAATATGGAAATTGCAGTAGAAAATATTTACGCAGTAGGTCTAATGTAAAATGTAAAAATCAAAATGAAAAATGACAATGCAAAATTAAAAATTTGAAAAATGACGACATTTTATCATTTTCTCCGCCAAAGGACGGATGCGCCTACGGCGCAAATTGTCATTTTGATTTTTGATTTTTACATTTTTAATTTGATTATTATACCATTATCATTGTTGTTCCCCAAGGTGTTATTTAATAATAGTAATGTCA
>DIWQ01000012.1:3506-5266 GCA_002423555.1 Patescibacteria group bacterium UBA6102 | reverse complement strand
CGGGAAAAGACGAATAGGGATTTTGCAATTTGAAGCGGAAAACCGTTTCGGAAACTTTTTCGGTTTCCACGCCGATCCACTGCGGCCGCAAAGGGCTTTTATAGGCCTGATCCTGAATGATTTTGACGGTGTAGATCGCGTCATCGCTGGTGATTTCCCGGCCGTCGGACCATTTTGCGCCTTCCTTGAGGCGGAACTCGTAGATTTTTCCGTCTTCGGAAACATTATAGTCGGCCAATCCCGGAACGATTCGCCCGGCGGAGTCATATTCCAGCAGTCCTGAAAAGAGCAGTTCAACAATGTCTTGATCGGGGCCGTGAGAGGCGGCATAAACCGGATTCAAAAATCTCGGCCGGCCAATCACGCCTTCGGTGTAACTGCCGCTATCGGCGGGCACAGCCAGAGTGTATTTTTGATGGAGCGCGGCGGTCAAAACTCCGCCGCCGCCGACGGCCATTATCACGCAAACGAAAAACGCGGCCCTTTCTTTGGGCGAAAGAATTTTAAAAAATTGTTTCCAATGCGCCAATGAGGGAAACTTCATCAAAAATAATGCAAAATTTAAAAATCAAAATTAAAAGTGGCAATGCAAAATTTAAAAATGGAAAACACAAAACGGGACATTTTACATTTTTTCCGCCAAAGGACGGATGCGCCTACGGCGCAAATTGTCATTTTGATTTTTGATATTTACATTTTCAATTTTACTTCTGGAAGAGGTTGTATATCGCCAGACCGATGAAGATGACCGCCAAAACGATCGTGAGGTTGAAAATCTTTTTTTGCACGCCCCGCTGGGTGGAATAGGCGCCGCCGGCTTGTCCGAACGCGCCGCCGAGGCCGCCGCCGCCCCGCTGCTGCAAAAGCACCAGGCCGACGATGCCCGCCGAAATTACGATCTGAACGATGGAGATAAGATCAGCCATAGGATTGAATTTAACAACAAGATAATAACGGTGGCCGCCAGAAGCGGGCCGATGCCGGCAATGGTCAATTCCGGGATCAGCGCGTTGGCCAGCCAAACCATTGACATATCTATTACTAAACTAAATAGATTTAAAGTCAAGACGCGCAGGGGGATGGAGAGGATTTTTAAAATCGGCGCGACCGTCAAATTCAGCAAAGCGATGCAAAAACCGGCGATCGCCAATGTCGGCCATCCGCCCGAATAATTGATTTGCGGAACAAGATTGACGGCCAGATAGAGCCCGAACCCGCTCCCCGCAGTATAGACAATAAGTTTTCCCAGCATAACCGCATTTTACCAAATCCTCGGGATTTGACAAATGGTTTTGAAAAGGATAAATAACAATTAGCAGTCGGCGGTCGCGACTGATAACCAATAAACCTAAAAACAATTTTTAATTTTTAATTTAAAATTTTTAAACAATTTTTAATTTTTAAATTTTAAAATTTGGTCATTGTTTAAAAATTAAAAATTTCAAATTAAAAATTTAAGATAATATGAAAATATCTCCGTGTTCGGATAATGTTTTGCTGGAGCCGGTCAAAAGCGAAGAGAAAACCAAATCCGGCATTTTACTGCCCGACAGTGCGTCCAAGGAGCGCCCCGAGCAAGGCAAGGTGGTGGCTGTGGGTCCGGGCAAAAAGAACAAACAAGGCCAAATAATTCCCCTGTCCGTCAAGGTCGGCCAAAAGGTGCTGTTCAAGAAATACAGCTCCAACGAAATCAAAGTCGAAGAAAAAGAATATCTGATCATTGAAGAGAATGATATTCTGGCGGTGATTGAAGACTAAAA
>DIWQ01000012.1:0-3335 GCA_002423555.1 Patescibacteria group bacterium UBA6102 | reverse complement strand
GACAGAACCGAGAATATGGGGGCGCAAATTGTCAAAGAAGCGTCCGAAAAAACCAATGATATGGCCGGCGACGGCACCACGACCGCGTGTGTTTTGGCGCAGGCGCTGATTGCCGAGGGGTTGAAGAATGTGACCGCGGGCGCCAATCCGCTGGCGATCAAACGCGGCATTGACAAGGGCGTGGATGCGGTGGTGGCCAGCCTGAAAGAAATGTCCAAGCCGATTTCCAAAAAAGAAGAGATGGCGCAAGTGGCGACGATCTCGGCCGAAAGCGCGGAATTGGGCAATCTGATCGCCGAAGTGATGACCGAAGTCGGCAAAGACGGCGTGGTGACCGTGGAAGAATCCAAAAATCTGGACATCCGCAAGGAAATCGTCAAAGGTTTGCAATTTGACCGCGGCTATTCTTCGGCCTATATGGTGACCGATGCCGAAAGAATGGAGGCGGCGCTGGAAGACCCCTACATCCTGATCACCGAAAAGAAAATAACTTCCCTGCCCGAACTTTTGCCGATTTTGGAAAAAGTGATGCAGACCGGCAAAAAAGAACTGCTGATTATCGCCGATGACATTGAGGGCGACGCGCTGGCCACTTTGGTGGTCAACAAATTGCGCGGCATTTTCAACGCGCTGGCGGTGAAGGCTCCGGGATTCGGCGACCGCAAGAAGGAGATGTTGCAAGACATTGCCGCGGTAACCGGAGCGACGGTGGTTTCCGAGCAATTGGGGATGAAATTGGAAAATGTCACGATCAAGGATTTGGGTTCGGCGCGGCGCGTGGTGGCGGGTAAAGAGAAAACTGTCATCGTGGAGGGCAAGGGCGACAAGGAGCTGATTGAAAACCGCGTCAAACAAATCAAGAACGAAATCGCCAAGACCGAGTCGGATTTTGACAAAGAAAAACTGCAAGAGCGGCTGGCGAAATTGGCCGGCGGCGTGGCGGTGATTAAAGTCGGCGCGGCCACCGAGATTGAGCAAAAAGCCCGCCAACACAAGACCGAAGACGCGCTGTCGGCGACTCGCGCGGCGGTGGAGGAGGGCATTGTTCCCGGCGGCGGCGTGGCGCTGTTGAATGCCGCCAAAGCGCTGGACAAGCTTCAGGTTGACGGCGAAGAAGCCATCGGCATAAACAT
This sequence comes from Patescibacteria group bacterium UBA6102, assembly GCA_002423555.1. GTDB lineage: Bacteria > Patescibacteriota > Minisyncoccia > Minisyncoccales > UBA5738 > UBA5738. The sequence goes on along the minus strand of DIWQ01000012.1, from coordinate 2,202 downwards.
TTTGAAACGCGCGCTGGAAGAGCCGATTCGCCAGATCGCGGCCAATGCCGGCGTGGAGGGCGCGGTGGTGATTGAAAAGATTCGCCAGAACAACGGTACCGTGGGTTTCAACGCGGCGAAAATGAAGTATGAAGATATGCTGACGGCGGGCGTGGTGGATCCCACCAAAGTGGTGCGCGCCACGATTCAAAACGCGGCCTCCGCGGCGTCCATCTTGCTGACCACCGAAGCCATGGTGGTGGAGAAACCCAAAAAGGAGAATCCGATGCCCGGCGGTATGCCCGGAATGGGCGGCGGTATGGGCGGAATGGATATGGGCTATTAGAATCATTAATCATTAATAATTAATAATTAATCATTAAAGATTGCGCAAGCGCTCCCGCAAGGGGGCGTTTGCGTTTGGGCGGCCAAAAAATAAACTACGCCGGGGCAGAGCCCACAAGGTATTCTGGTGGATGAATAAAAATAAAATAGGGAATTTGTCAAGGTTGAAGGGGTGGGCGCAAGGTGATATGTTGAGGATATGAAACAAACATTGCATTACAATATTATTTTGAGAGCGGAACCCGAAGGGGGCTTTACGGTGCTGGTGCCGGCATTGCCCGGATGCGTTACCTATGGCAAAAATTTGGACGAAGCGCGGCGAATGGCAAAAGAGGCGATTGAATTGTACATAGAAGATTTAAGGGCGCATAAAGATAAAATTCCCAATGGTTGCGATTATTTAATCTCGTCATTGGAAGTGGTTTCCGTTTAATATGACCAAATTGCCGGCAATTTCGCCGAAAAAACTGATTAACATGCTGGAAAAATCCGGATTTGCGGTGAGCCGCGTTTCCGGCAGTCACGTAATTTTAAATCGTCCGATGGATAAAAGAAGAGTTGTCGTTCCTTGCCACGCAAAAGATTTGCCCAAAGGAACCTTGATGTCAATTTTGCACGAAGCGGGAATTGACAAAGATCGGTTAAAAGAATTGTTTTAAAGGCAGGGTAGAATAAAATAATGAGCGGTCAATTTTTGCATCAAAATTTGGCGCGGGGGAGATGGTTTGAGCTGTCGCTTGTCCAGCAATTGGGGAATATTGGTAGCGAGGTTGGCCGAGCGCGGCGGTCTTGCGGCAAAGACGAAGCGAAATTCTGGGGCGCGGCGGCGCGCGCGCTGGATTTGCTTTATCTGACTTTATCCGATAAGCGCTGGAGCAAGTGGCGCAAAAAAGAAATTTGCCGCGCTTGCGAAACTTTTTGCGACGCGGTTTTGGGCGGACAAATTTATGGCGGCGACTTGGAATCGCTTGACCGCTATTTTACCCGTTTTGCTTTGCTGGCAGTGCCGAATCGTTAAAAAATATGAAAATTTTTGCCGGTCAAAATTGTTGTTGTTGCTTGATATTCTCTTTTTCGCAAAGCGGCGATTTTGTTTTTTGTTAAAGTTAAAGGTTCAAGGTTCAAAATTTGTCCGCCGCTTTCAGTGAGCGGTTTTTAATTTTATTCACACAATGCCCAAATATCAAATCAAAATCATTGCCATTGGATCGTTAAAGCCCCACGAAGAAATTTGCCCTCTGCATTTGAAAAACTTGCGCGCGGAAATCAAAAAAGACGGATGCGTTAAGGATCCGATAATCGCGGACAAAAACACATTGGTGATTTTGGACGGCCACCATCGCTGGAATTCTCTTTTGTCGCTGGGCATGGCGTTTTGCCCGTGCTGTCTGGTGGATTACCAAAGCGGCGAGATCGGCGTTGTTTGCTGGCGCACCGGCGAAAAAATTTCCAAAAAAGAGGTGCTGTCCGCGGGACTGTCGGGCAAACTCCTGCCGCAAAAGACTTCCCGCCATTTCATTCCCGACCGCCCTCTCGGCCTGAATGTCCCGCTGGCGGATTTGCGATAAATATATGAACCAGTGCGGTATTTAGGAGGCTTTCACAAATAATATGCGCACCATACCCGCATCTTTGCCCCATATTTCAAATTTCCTAGGTCGCGATATTTTCGGTGTGGCGATTGCCACACTTCAAACATCGTTCGGTCGGAAGTTTGAAATCTGGAAACAAATCTACAGGTAATATATGCATATTATTTGTGAAAGCCTCCTTAGAATCATATTTTATAATTTGTCAAGATAGCCAAGAGAGCGGAGATGGGGTATAATCACAAAATCATATAGCGTAAATTTTATGAATAAGGCGGCGGAAAAAGAA
>DIWQ01000060.1 GCA_002423555.1 Patescibacteria group bacterium UBA6102 | reverse complement strand
CAGATCGGTTCGGAGATTGCTCTGCGGCAGACGAATTCGGCGGCGGTGGCGGTGGAAACTTTGAAACAATCCCCGCGGGAATTTTTTCTCGGTTCCGGCCCGGGCACTTTCGGCTATGACTACGTGAAATTCAGACCCAAACAGATCGCGCAGGACAATTTGGGATGGAACTTGACGTTCTTTTCCGGGTCCTCGGAGTTTCTCAATCGCGTCGCCACCACCGGCGTTCTGGGCGGCTTGTTGTTCCTTCTGCTGATATTGGTGTGGATTATTGAGGGGTTTCGCGTTCTGGTGCGGGAAGAGGAAAAGATATTCTTGCCGCTGGCGGTTTTTTCGGGCTGGCTGGCGATTGCCGTTGCCGCGTTTTACTATCCGTTCAATCTGGCGCTGATGATGCTTTTCTGGTTTGCGCTGGCGGCGGTGGTGGCGGTGAGTCAGGAAAAGACCGTGTTGTTTCCGTTAGACACTCTCAAGAAAAATTACGCCGCGTCAATGATTTTTGTGGTCTTGCTGATCGGCGCGATCGCGCTGATGGTGCAAAGCGCCAAAAATTATTACGCGGAAGTCGCCTATCTGGAAGCGGTGGAAGCGTTCGCGAAAAAAGATATCGCCACGGCGGTGCAGAAACTCAACATTGCCGCCGACGCCACAAACCGTTTGCAGGACAATTATTTGACGGGGCTGGCGCAGGCCTATTGGGCGCAGGCCGAGCAGGAGATTGAACAAAAAAAGGATCAGGAGGCGCAGGTCGCCTTGCAGGCCGCCGCGCCCTATTTGCAGGAGGCGGTGAAAAATGCCGTCCAGAGCACGGAGATTGCCAATCCCAACAATTCTTTCAATTGGGCATTCCGGGCGCAGATCTACCGCAAATTGATCGGCGTTGACGAAGGGTTTGACGACTGGGCGCTGAATATGTATGAAAAAGCGATCAAGCTGGAAACTTCCAATCCGACGCTTTACAACGAAGTGGGGCAGGTTTATCTGATCAAAAACGATTTGGAAAAAGCCAAGCTCGCGTTTGAAAAAGCGGTGGAATTGATGCCTCAATACATTGACGCCCATTATTATTTGGCGCTGATCGCCGACAAGAAGGGAGACCGCGCCGCGGCAATCGGGCATTTGGAAATTGTCGGGCAGCTTCTGCCGGCCGATGACGCCGCTTCCCGGGAAAACATTGAAAAGGCGATTGACACTCTGCGCCGCGGCGGATCAATCTCGTCGCCGGCCGCGGAATCAACGCCGGCCGTCCCGCCGGCAAGCGGGGACGAACTTTCGCCGGCAAGCGGTTCGGAAAATGCCGCGGAAGGCGCGCCGGCAAGCGGTTTGGAAAACGCGGAGAGCGCACCGGAGGATGTTTTGCCGCCGGAACCCGCCGCCGTAAACGATTGACGCGCCGCGCGAGTTTAGCGTGATTGGCGGATTGCCGTTCTTTTGAAAGCGCTTTAAAGAGAAACGATGAGCATTGGAAAATGCCAACAATTTTTGCGATTTATCTTCGGCCTGATGATTTTCCTCCTGCTGTTTTCGGGAGGTTTGAGCCGGCCGCTTTCGGCGCATGCCGCCGGCGGTTTCGGCGGCATTGAAATTGCCGCCGATTTTAATTTTTCCCCGGTCATTGCCGCCGCGGACGGAATTTTCTCCGAAATTTTCCGGAAAGCCGGCGCCGGCATCACTGCTGTCGCCGATTTTTGCGTTGCGGCGGGAGAAACCTTCGGGCGGGAAATTGCCGCCACCGGCCGCAAAATTGCCGGCGGCGCGCAGTCATTTTCGGCAACCGCCGGCGCGACTGCCGGACGCGGCGCGGCGAGCCTGAAATCCGGAATCTCCGAAATAAAAAGCGATCTTTCGCAAGGCGCCGCGGCGGTAAAAGACGAGGTTTTTCCCGAATTTTGCCGCCGGACGGTTGCCATTGCCGCGGCCGGCGCGGGATTTACTGCGGCGTTGGGAGAAAAATCCGAACAAAAAATTACCGCCGGCGTGATTGCGGCGGCGACCGCCGGCAATTCTGCCATAAAAAACGCTTTCGCGGGAATTGCCATCGTTGGCGATATGGGGCAAGTTGCGGGACGCGCCGCCGCGTCCGGAATTTTTATTGCCGGCGATATGGGGCAACGCGCCGGACGGGCCGCTATTGGCGGAATTTTTGCCGTTGGCAGTGCGGGGCAAGGGGCGACGCAGACGGCCGCCGCGGGCATTTCCGCCGCGGGGAACGGATTTTCGTTTGCTACCGACACCGCCGCCGGCGCGATCGCGGCCGGAGTCTACAATTTGGGAGATGCTTTTGGCCAGACGCTGGGATTGGCCGGAGACATTTTGGAACTTGGCCGGGGAAACGTTGCCTACGGATGGCGGGTTGCCGATTACGATCTCAAAATCGCCGCGCGCGCCGGACAGGCGAGCGTGGCGGAGTTTTTTGACGGTGTCAAGAACGGCACCCGCGACCGCTTGCGCCGCTGGCTGGGGATAGAAGATCCGCAAGGCGAAGGCGGCGATCAATTATCAATGATCAATGATAATGACGATGATTTTGAAAAAGGGTCGGACCCTTTTGAAAAAGGGTCCGACCCTTTTGAAAGCGCGCCGGCGACCATCATCCAGAACGTCTATCCGGAGCGGGAAATACAAACCAAAGAGATTCAAACCATTCACACCAAAGAAGTCCAAATCAAAACCGAAACCATTGTCGTTGACGGGGGCACCAAAGACACCGTGGAGCATATCTCGCGCCAGTTGGATTCGGACCGCCCCAATTATTCTTTGGGACAGAGCTTTTCTTTGCCTTCCAGCCTTGACGCCAAAACTTTGCGCATCGGGGATTCTTCGGGCGTTGATTTCACCGTGGATCGGGACGGCAACGCCGGCACCAACAATTTGAATGTCGCCGGCGACGCGGTGATACAAGGAAATTTGACCGTGGCGGGCGCGCAGACATACAGCGGCGCGGCCAGATTTGAAGTCTCCACCGACAGCCCGGCGCTGGCGGCAATTCAGAACGGCGCGGGCGCGGCCTTTCAAGCCGACGATATTTTGCTCAAGGATTACAAGATTGATTTTTCCGGTTTGGGATCACTGGAAATTGACAGCAACGGCTATTTGATTTTGGCGTCTCAAAGCGGTAAAATAAAAGCGGCGGACGGCAGTGTTTTCTACACCGCCGGCGGGCATCCGATAAACGCTCCCGGCGAGGAAATTTTGCGCGCGTCAACGCCGATTTTTGGGTTTGATATTCCGGCGCGCACTGGCGCGGCTGATTTTGTGGCGATCTCCAAAGAGATGATTTTGAGCGGTGATTCGTTTCCCGCGGCGATGGAAGGCACCGCCCGCGTTTATAAGTTAAACATCGTTTATTCCGACGATGGCGCCGCTTCCCCGTCTTCGTGGCGGATTTACAACATCACTGACAGCGCGGCGGGCGCGGAGTTTGCCGTGCCGGCGGCGCAAACGGGCGGATTAACGGAAAGCGCGACACATATCACCGCGGAATTGACCTTGCCGGCCGCGGGCAAAAAGTGGCGGGTGGAGGCGATGCCGCCGGCGGGCAAAACCATTCAGGTCTACCGAATTTCCCTTGAAGCCTATGACCGAATTGACTGATAAACGATAAATAATAATTGATAATTAATAATTGATAATTGATAAATTATCACTTATCAGTTATTGATTATCAATTATCACTTATCACTTATCAATGATCACTTATCACTTATCAATGATTAATTATTAATGATTATTTATTAACCAAAAAATATGTTCAAAATTTTCAGAAAACGGGAGGCGCCGATACCGCAGTCAAAATTGCCGATTACCAAAAGAGCGAAATTCACCTCTCTGCTTTTTATCGCCGTGTCAATTTTTGTCGGTTCGGCGATCATCTGGGCGGCGGATATGTATTATGACATTGACGCGCACAAAGTGGTGATCAACGAGGTTCAGCGCGTGGTCAAATCCGGCGCCACCGCATTGGAAATTTTGGGCATTGCCAAATTCGGCGATGGCGGCGTGGACGATTACGCCGAATTTTCCCAGACCGGCGATCTGAGTTTTTCCGGCACGGCCGACACGGTTTCAAAATCGGACGGGGCGCTCACGATTCAGACCGCGGGGCAGAATTTGAATCTGCAAACCACCGGTTCGGGAACGCTGGGAATGTCGTCAGCCGGCGCGCTGAATTTTTCGGCGGGCGCGGCCTCCGTTTGGAATTTGGGTGATACGCTGGCGATCAATACCAACGATTGGGACATTTCGGCCACCGGCGAGATGACGGGAATTTCCGGAATCACCACCAACGGCGGCTACACGCAGACCGGTAGCGGCGCCAACACTTTCTCCGGCGCCGCCTCATTTTCCGGCGCGGCGTCATTCACCGCGGCCGGCACCGGACTGGCGGTNNCTGGGCGGTAATTTGACATTTTCGGGCACTACTGCGCGCACCATCACCGGGCCGGCGACCGGCGGCATGACGTTGACGGTGGCCGGCGGGCCGATGGGCTTGACGACCACCGGTTCCGGGGCGATCACGTTAAATTCCGCGGGGCAATTGCTGTTGCAGTTTGGCGCCGCCGGGGGATTCACCTTGGGGGACGGCGCGACCAATTATTTCCAGATTGCCGCGGACGGCACTTTGACTCTGGCCACGGGCGCGGGCGACGAAATCGTTTTGAATCCCGCGGGCGGCGCGGCGGGAGTGGTGCGGCTGGGTCCCGGCGATGTGATCTTGACGGACGGCGGCGCGGCGATTGGGGCTTCGGGAGAAGAAATTATGCGCGGGATGGCGCCGATCTTCGGGTTTGATATGCCCGCGCGCACCGCGTCAACGGGCTACATCGCCGTGTCGCGGGAGCTGGAAGATTATCCGTTTCCCGCGCCGATGACGGGCACCACGCGCGTGCACAAATTCGTCATCCGCTATGCCGACACCGTGAGCATTCAGACCACCTGGCGGGTCTACAACACCACCGACAGTGAGACAACCGCGACATTCACCGTACCCGCGTCGGCGTCAAGCAACTTGGAAAAAGGGGAAGTCTACACCACCGACGCAATCACCGTGCCGGATGACACCGATGACTGGCGGCTGGACGTGAGCGTCGCCGACGGCTCCGGCGGCACGATACAAATCTACCAGATATTTTTGGCGGCCTACGACCGGGTGAATTAATCCAATGCAAAAATCCAAATGTCAAAATCCAAATGACAAATCAAATCCAAAATCCAAATGACAAAAATAAATACAATTTGGAGGAAAGGACTGCTGTTTTTGGCGAAAGCATAATTGGTTTTGCAAAAACTTTGCCAAAAGATGCAATTATTTTTCCGTTGATTAGCCAATTGGTGTGTTCTTCAACAAGCGTGGGTGCGAATTATATGGAAGCCGATTGTGCCGAATCAAAAAAAGATTTTCGCCATAAAATCGGGATTTGCAAAAAAGAGGCGAAAGAAACGACTCATTGGTTGCGAATGATGGCAAAAGCAACGCCGGATAAAAAGAATGAATGCCGGGAATTTTGGCGGGAGGCGCACCAATTAGTGCTGATCTTTTCCGCAATTTTGCGAAAATGAAACGAGAGATATTTTAATTTTGAAATTGGGATTTGATTTGACATTTGGATTTTGACATTTGGGTTTGCAAAGACTCATATATCCAAATACCAAACCAAACCCTAAGTCCGAATGAAAAAATTTATCCCGCCAACTAAAAACAAAATCACCGCCTTGGCATTCGCGATATTGCCGGTTCTGATTACCGGGCTTTTGGCTTACGGCGCCAACATCTATTATGATCTGGACGCGGGAAAAATCGTCAACGGCGAGAACAACGAACTCACCCAAAACCTCACCGTTGCCGGCAGTGTGGGCATCGGCACGACCAGCCCCGCCGGCGCCCTCCATGTCGTGGGGCAGTGCGTCACCGGCGACACCAAATTGCGCCGCCGGCGCAGAAAGTCCAAATCCCAAGATCCAAATTCCAAAGATGAATACGAATACGAGGATGTGGAAATTAAAGACATTCAGGCGGGCGACGAAATTTTGACTTTGGACGAAAACACCGGCCGGCTGACGGTGTCGCGCGTCAACGCGCTGATGGATATGGGCGTCAAAGAGATTTACAAACTCACCACCGCCACCGGCAAAACCATCCGCACCACCGCCAACCATCCCTATCTGGCCCGGGAACCAAAAACCGCGCGAACCTATGCTTTCATTGACGCGTCAAACATTATTTACGGTTGCCGCCAATCCGGATGGAGAATGGATTTCAAAAAACTTTATTCTTATTTAAAAAACAGATTTGGCGCTTCAAGAATAATTTATTATGCCGGCGAAGATGTTGCCAACGCTAGACAACAGGCATTCTACAATTTGTTGCGTCAATGGGGTTATGAGTTAGTGATCAAACCTGTTAAAACATTTACCGGCGAAAGTGGCAAAATAACAAAAAAAGCCAATGTTGATGTTGATTTGACTTTTGAAGCAATGCTCTATTTTGGCGAATACGATCGCGCCGTGTTTTTCACTGGCGATGGCGATTTTTACCGCCTGATCGCTCATTGCGAAGTTAACAAACAAAGGGTTTGGCTTTTTGGCAATGCCGAAAGAACGGCCAGAGAACTTAAAACTTTAATGGGGCATCGGTTTAGCAATCTTGATAATCTGAGATCGGGCTTTGAGTATTTCGGGAAGGACAAGGAAAATGGCGCAAGTAACAAAAAAGGGCAGGATCCTACGATCGGCTCCGCCCGCTGTATTATGGGTTCATCATATCAGGCCCAAAATTGCGTGTCAAGAGGTGATGATGGGCAAGCAACGAAAAACCCCGCTTTTGACGGGGCAACATCAACGCTTTCAATGTATCTTAATGAGACGCCGCTTGTCAAGGGTGAGATGAAAAAAGAAAAAGCCCCGGCAAAAGCCGAGGTAGCGTCACTGCCCTTATTGTGCGGCAAGCAGTCTTCGCTGTCAAGCGATGATGGCGGGCGGTGGACGAAGGTGGCCGATATTTGCGAAGGGATGGAAATTGCGACTGCCGACGAAAATTCCGGGCGGGCGGTTTGGGAGCGCATTGCCAAGATTGAGAAATTGCCCGCCGAGCAGGTCTATGACATTGAGGTGGAGGGCACCCACAACTTCGTGGGCAACGGCATTGTCGCCCACAACACCTACCTGCAAGGCGCGGATCAGTTAAACACCTCCTTTGCCCTGCGCGTGCAAGACTCCGCCGCCGCCGACAACTTCGTCGTCACCAACGCTGGCAATGTGGGAATTGGGACGACCGATCTTTCGGGGGCGAAATTTAAAATTGCGGGGGATGGTTCCACGGTGGCGGACAACTATAATGATTTGAGCCAAATCGCTGGCAATACCAACGCCGCGGCGGTGTCGGGCAAGCTCCAGATCGCGGAAGCGGCCTGCGGTTCATACACCATTCAGGGCGCGGGCGGATTGACCTACGGGACGGTTCTTGGCCCGGACGGCAAGTGCTGGCTGGATCGCAACCTGGGCGCCACGCAAGTGGCCACTTCCGCCAGCGATGTCAATTCCTATGGCTATTACTACCAGTGGGGCCGGCCGACGGACGGGCATCAAATTGAAAACAGCGGCACCACCGCCGTCAACGCCGACAGCGACATTCCCGGTCATGCCAATTTCATCACGGAGGATACTTCACCCTATGATTGGCGCGTGCCGCAAAGCCCGAACGAGGCCACGCTTTGGGCGGGCGCCGGCGGCGGATCAAACAATCCGTGTCCGGCCGGCTGGCATGTGCCGACATCGGCGGAATGGGTGACGGTGGCGGGTTATTTTTCGCCGCAGACCAGCGTCGGCGCGTTTAATTCAACGCTGAAACTGCCGCTAGCCGGCAACCGCACTCGCGCCAGCGCCTCGCTTTACAATCGGGGCAGTCTCGGCCACTACTGGTCGGGCAGTCCCAGCGGGACGAATGCGGCGTACTTGTACTTCTACTCGTCCGCGGTGAATCCCGCGAACTCGAATAATCGGGCCACCGGCTTCTCGGTCCGCTGTGTCAAGGATTAGCTTGGCAATTCGGCAATTTGACAATTTCAAAAAAAATATTATGGCTCTATATTACAATCTTCCAATATATAAAGCGAGTTACAAATTGGTGACGATGCTGTTTGCGAATTCAAGCGGTTTTGCGCGCGAATACAGATACACGGTCGGGCAGGATATGAAAAACGAAGGAACCTCGCTGATAAAAAATATCTATCGCGCCAACAAGGCGGCGGACAAGATCGCCGACCTTGGCCAAGCGAGAGAGAATCTGGAAACAATCCGCTTGCTGACGCGCCTGATGCAGGATTTCAACCAACTGAGCCTCAAAAAATTCGTTGAAATAAACCAAGCCATTGAAGAAGTTTCCAAACAACTTGCCAGCTGGGAAAAATACAGCAAGTCAAATGCCAAACCGCCGGAATCGTCTGTTGCCAGGGCGCAGGCGAGCGTGCGGAGCAAATCCAATAACCCCCTTGCCGCAAGCAAGGAATTTTGCCCGGCGTTCGGGCATATTGCGCCGCTTCATCAAAAAAATGGCGCGATAAATTCAGAGGTTATCATCCCGCTAGCCGGCAACCGCAATCGCGCCAGCGCCTCGCTTAACAATCGGGGCAGTAACGGCAACTACTGGTCGGGCAGTCCCAGCGGGACGAATGCGGCGAACTTGAACTTCAACTCGTCCGCGGTGAATCCGGCGAACACGAATAATCGGGCCAACGGCTTCTCGGTCCGCTGTGTCAAGGACTTGCAAAAAGAGATTGTCAAAAAACAAAACAACCGGCAGTTGCTTCTTGATTTGTTCCGCGCGTATTTTGACGCGCGAAGAAACAAACGATCAACCGCCAGCGCCCTGGCTTTTGAGGCCGGTTACGAGGGGAAATTATTCAATCTTTACGAAGAAATCATAAACCGCGAATACCAGATCGGCCGAAGCATTTGCTTTATCGTCAACAAACCGGTTAAGCGGGAGATATTCGCCGCGGATTTTCGCGATCGCGTCGTGCACCATTTGATTTTCAACTATATCAACCCGATTTTTGAAAAACACTTCATTAAAGATAGCTACAGTTGCCGGATCGGCAAGGGGACGGCAATGGGAATCCGGCGGGCAGATCATTTCATCCGCTCCGGCTCGGAAAATTACCAAAAAGACTGCTGGATTTTGAAGTTAGACATAAAAGGATATTTTATGGCGATGGACAGAAACATTCTTTACCAAAAAATAGAGCAAAGACTGAAAGCGGCCAAAAACGCGGAATTTGATGTTGATCTGGCGCTTTACTTAATTCGCGAGATCGTGTTCCATGCGCCGACCAAAAACTTTCACATAAAAGGCAAGCGGGAGGATTGGATCGGCCTGCCAAAATCAAAAAGTCTGTTTTTTGCGAAAAACGGAAAAGGCTTTCCCATCGGGAATCTGACCAGCCAGCTTTTCGGCAATATCTATCTGGACGAACTGGATCATCTGGTGCGCGAAAAATTCGGAATGAAACATTACGGCCGGTATGTTGACGATATGATTTTGGTTCATTCCGACAAGGAATTTTTGAAAGGCGCGGTTTTAAAAATCAAAGATTATCTGGAAAAAGAGCGGGGGCTTAAACTTCATCCCCGAAAAACATACTTACAGCATTTCAAGAAAGGCGTTTGTTTTTTGGGGACATTCGTCAAGCCCCATCGGATCTATATCGGCACGCCGACAAAACGAAATTTTTGTGCCATGGCGGGCGAATGGAATTTAATCGCCCGAAAAAATCAAGGGATAAGCGATGAAGAAGCCAAGAAATTTATCTCCGGCGTCAATTCCTACCTGGGATTGATGAAACATTACAACACTTTCAAGTTGAGGGGAAAAACGGCGCAAAGCTTCAATGATGAGATTTTTAAAAGTATTGTTTTTTCGGAAAAATTTGAAAAGGCAATCGTGGCCGCCTGATGAATAAAAATTGAGCACGATGAAAAAATAAGAAAGATGAAAATTCAGTTATTAAGAATTTCTTAACAACTGCTTCGGATGGAAAAGATTACAAGGTTAAATTTTATTGAAAATTAAATAAATATTATGGCAATGTGCCATAATATATAAAGTGGTTATCCGGAGGTAGCAAGTATTTTTAGAAAGGCTATGAAGATAAGAGGCAAATATAATTTAATCGTGTTAGCAATGACCGTGATGGCGGCGTTTTTGCCATACCAAACTTTCGCCGCGACTTATGTCCCTCAGGCCGTCGCCGTTTCCGCCGATTTGCTGTCCGGCACCTCGGCCTCCGCCATTGCCAATTTTCATTACAATCTTGCCTCTCTGCCCGCCGGTTCCAGCGTCCGGCTCCAGTTCAGCAAAGACAATGCCGGCTGGTATTCCGCGGCTGGCGCGTCGGGCGAATGGACGACCATATCCGCCATCGGCGGCGCGGATTTGGATTTGGCGGCGTTTGTTGCCGCGGCTTTCTGGGCCAGCGGCGACTCCTTCTATTACAAATTGGAGCTCAACGCCACTCCCGATTTGACGCAAACTCCCGCGGTGGAAGACATTCGGCTTGATTATACGCCCGCCGCCGGCTACGAAAAAACATTTATTTTTGATGATTACGGCAGGGTCGGCATCGGGACCACCGCGCCGTGGTACACGCTGGATGTCAATGGCACGATAAACGCCGATTTTTACCGGGTTGGGGGTGTCGCGGCGTTGGGAACAACCGGCGGAAAAGTTTATGTCGGTTCTGCCGCGGACTATGATTTTGGCATCTATGCCGGCGCGGCGGACAGGTTGTTCATCCAAAACAGCACCGGCAATGTTGGTATCGGCACGACCAGTCCGGGTTCGCTTCTGCATTTAAACGGGGCATTGGGCGCGTTGAGCGGCGGGCTGGCGTTTGGCGACGGCGACACGGGGCTGTATGAAAATTACGATGACAATTTCCGTTTGCAAACCGCCGGCGTTGACCGGATAACGATTGACGATACCGGCAATGTGGGGATTGGGACCACTGCGCCGTCGGGGTTGTTGCATGTGGCGGGCGGACAGTGCGTTACCGGCGACACGCTTTTGCGCGTGCGGCGGCGGCGCAAGCGGCA
>DIWQ01000066.1 GCA_002423555.1 Patescibacteria group bacterium UBA6102 | reverse complement strand
TCGGCATCCGTTTGCCGGTGCAGGAAGCGCAGGGAAGCTTCGTGGTGGATTTGGGCGGCGGCACCACCGAGATTGCGGTGATTTCTTTGGGGGGAATCGTGTTCGGTAAAAGTCTGCGGGTGGCGGGCGACAAGCTTTGCGAAGACATTATGCAGTTTGTGCAGGACGAATACAAATTGCTGATCGGCGAGCGGATGGCCGAAAACATCAAGATCGGTATTGGTCTGGCCTATGTCGGCGAAGGCGCCAAACCGGCGGGCGCCGCGAAAAAAGAAAAACTGATCAAGCGGGAATTCAAAATGCGCGGACGCAACTTGGTGACCGGATTGCCCGAGGAGATTGTCATTTCGGAAAACGAGATCCGCAAGGCAATTGACAAATCGGTGCGCCAGATTGTCAACGAGATCAAAATGGCCATTGAAGAAACGCCGCCGGAATTGATTGCCGACATTATGCACAACGGCATTTATTTGTGCGGCGGGGGCAGTCAACTGCGCGGTCTGGACGAACTGATTGCTAAGGAAACCCGGATGCCGGTGAAAACTGTGGAGGATCCCAAAACCACGGTGGTGCGCGGCGCGGGCATGGTGCTGGAAAATCTGGACACTTTGCGCGAAGTGCTGATTGAAACCAAAGAACTGGAACCGCCGAAATAAAAAATCCGAAATCCGAAGCACGAAATCCGAAACAATTTTCAAATATCTAATTTTAAAACTTAATACGAATTCAAATCAAAGTTAAAATATCAAAACGCCCCGGCCAAAGCCGGGGCGTTTTGCGTATAAAAAAATGATAAAAATTTATTGCCGTCAGTATACAATGAAGCACGAGAGCAGATGGAGATTGCCTCACGCATAATGGAAAAAGAGCGGCTAGAGGATAGTTCATCAGCGTTGGAACATTGTGTTGTTGAAGCCAATAGAGCAATCCAAAAGATGTAGGTGATGAGTATTAAATCGGATTAGAGATATTTGGAGGTTTAATCATGTCATATTTTGGCAAGAAAGCTTCTTGTGGAGCACCCCTATGGCAGGTTGAAGGGATAATGCTTCTGTTTTGGGCAGTGGGTGTGGTCGGTATTCCATTGCTCTGTGATGCTCCGTTAGCCATTGATGCCAAATGGTTGATCGCTCTGGCAATGATTTCGATCTGCATAATTTCGTACAGGTCTTATCCGCTAATATTTTTTGCCGGAACAATGATATCATTCATAGGAGGAGTGCTCGGGGTTATACGGGCAATATCATAATTTCAGCAGTTCTCGTGTATTCTCTCAAGAATCTCGAGATAATGCTGAAGTTTTTTTATTTTATAACATTTTTCAATCGGAAAACGAATTAAAATTCAAATCAAAAACCAAAACGCCGAGTCAACTCGGCGTGTGTTGTAGGAAAAAAGAAGGAAAAGTTAAAGTCGATTTTCGTCGCGGTACGCCTCTTCGGGAGGCGTTTGAGCAACGAAGTCTCCATTTTCAATATGGAGATGGCTTTCGTTTGGGCCAAGTTTTTGGCCACATGAACACTTTTCCATAGTGAATTTATTTAATACCATTAAGATCGTTTTGTCAAGATTAACAAGGGGCGGAATTTGGGCTATTATTAAGTATTGATTTTTGTTTGAATATTGAAAAATTGAAAATTTATTGAAAATTGGTAATTGAAAATTAAAAATTATCCTGCCATTGGCGGGATGCACTCATATGCTATCAAAGGAAGAAACACAACATATCGCCAAACTGGCGCGGCTGGGGCTGTCGGAAGCGGAAATTGAAAAATACCAGAAGGACCTTTCGGCGATTTTGGGTTATGTGGACAAGTTGAAAAGCGCCGACATCGGGGAGGCGGCGGCGCTGGCGCATTCAACGGCGGCGGAAAACGTTTTGCGCGAGGATGAGGCGATTTTGCGGCCGGAGCAAAAAACCCGCCGCTTGCGTGAAGCGTTTTCGGAGCAAAAAGGCGGCTGTTTGAAAGTGAAAGCAATTCTGTGAAATTTGGAATTAAAAAGTGGAAAAAATACAACGGCATTTTACATTTTGAATTATGGAGTTAAAAAATTTAACAATCAAGGATATTCGCGGCGGATTGATGAAGAAGGAATTTTCCGCCTGGGAATTAACGGCGGCCCATTTGGACAAAATCGAAAAGGAAAACGATGAAATTTTCGCGTTTTTGCATATCGCGCGGGATTTGGCGATCTCGCAAGCCAAAGCGGTTGATGAAAAAATAAAAAACGGGGAACAAATCGGCATACTGGAAGGAATTCCGATGGCGGTCAAAGATAACATTATGGTGCAAGATTTGCCGTGCACTTCGGGTTCCAAAATTTTGCAAAATTATATCGCGCCCTATGACGCAACGGTGATTGAAAAAATAAAGGGTCAGGGTGCGGTGATTCTGGGCAAAACCAATATGGACGAATTCGCGATGGGCAGTTCCACCGAAACTTCGGCGTTCGGGCCCACGCGCAATCCGCGGGATTTGCGCCGCGTTCCGGGAGGTTCTTCAGGGGGATCGGCGGCGGCCGTGGCGGCAAATCAATGCGCCGCGGCGCTGGGTTCCGACACCGGCGGATCCATCCGCCAGCCCGCGTGTTTTTGCGGCGTGGTCGGCCTAAAACCGACTTACGGCGCGGTGTCGCGCTATGGTTGCGCGGCCTATGCGTCGTCGCTGGACCAAATCGGGCCGCTGGCCAAAACCGTTGCCGACGCGCAAATTGTTTTTGACGCGATCCGCGGCCGGGACGATCGCGACGCAACTTCGGTGGAAATGCCGGCGGCCAAAACCGCCAAAGAAAAATATCGTCTGGGCGTACCCAAGGAATATTTTGTCGCCGGAATGGATCCGCGTGTGGAAAGCGCGATAAAGGAAAAAATATCTTTTCTGGAAAAACAAGGGCACGAGATTGAAGAGGTGAGCCTGCCGCACAGCGAATTTGCGCTGGCCTGCTATTATATCATTGCCACTTCCGAAGCCAGTGCCAATTTGGCGCGCTATGACGGAATGCGCTATGGCGCCGCCAAAGGCGGAGACACTGTCACGGACGCTTACTTTGCCGCCCGCGGGCAGGGGTTCGGCGCGGAGGTCCGCCGCCGGATAATGCTGGGAACTTATGTTCTGTCGGCCGGATATTACGATGCCTATTATGTGCGGGCGCAAAAAGTCCGATCGCTGATCAAGCGGGATTTTGACCGGGCGCTGGCGCAAGTTGACGCGATCATCGCGCCCGTGTCGCCGACACTGCCGTTTGCCATCGGTGAAAAAACCGACGATCCGGTGCAGATGTATCTGGCCGACATTTTTACCATTTCGGTGAATCTTGCCGGCGTGCCGTCGCTGGCAATGCCTTGCGGCGCGGCGGACGGGTTGCCGGTCGGCCTGCAGATTATCGGCAGGCATTTTGACGAATCAACGTTGTTTAATGTCGGCAAAATTATTGAAGGTTAAAAATATAAAAATCAAAAATAGACCTATTTGATTTTTCAATTTTAATTTATTAATTGTGGATTTTTCCAAAATCAACATTGAAGAAATTTTGTTTCCGGAAATGACCGGATGGCTGTTGGCGGCCAAGATTTTTTTCGTGCTTTTCAATTTGGGAGTCATTGCGTTCATTGTCTACGTTTGGTCGTCCACCGTGTACTTGCGCCGTCTTTTTTTGTGGGATCTGGTGGAATTTTTCACTTTTCGCGCCTATAACGTGAAGCTGATTGAGAAGGATTGGAACAAGATCAAAAAACGGCTGTTGACGCAAAATCCGGCGCAGATGAAGCTGGCGATGATTGAGGCCGATCTTTTGGTGAAGGATGTTCTGTTCCGGATCGGCTATCCGGGCAAGGATCTGGCCGAACAGCTGGAAAGCCCCAAGGCTGACGTTTTCTCGGATATTGATGCGATGAAAGAAGCGGATCGCCTTTATCGCCAGATCGTGCGGGATCCCAAAATTCCGCTGGATTACCAAACGGCAAAAACGGCAATCCTTTCTTTTGAGCAAGGGTTAAAAGACGCGCGGGCGTTTCGCAACAAGTAGTCGTGCGAATCCGTCGCTTTTTTTGCCGTCAAGTCCATTTGTTTGACTGGAAAACGAAATTGAAGTATAATCAACGGGTATTGGCGCAAGCCGATCATTGCGGGGTAGAGAAGTAGTATCTCACCAGTCTCATAAGCTGGAGGCCCTGGTGCAATTCCAGGCCCCGCGACATAAATAGTTAAAATTCGGCCGGCGTAGCTCAGTGGCAGAGCGAGGTCTTCATAAGGCCGAGGCCGCTGGTTCGAATCCAGCCGTCGGCACAGAATAGCAGATTCTTGGACTAGTAGTGTAGCCCGGTTAACACGCCTCCCTGTCACGGAGGAGATCACGGGTTCAAATCCCGTCTGGTCCGCTTTCAAACCGCCTCGCTCGCCGAGGCGGTTTTGTTTTTTGCGGAACTCGCCGAAGCGTTTTGGTTTTTTTGAGCTAAAAATCAATTAAGAGACGGTATGCGTTGGCGGGTGGTTGTGAAAAAATGATTGGTTTGTGATAAAATGGAGAAATGTGCGGCCGCGGCGGTGCGGTGCGCAATTGGCGTTTGATTGATTTTTATGATCAACAACCCGATAACGGTTGAAATTGCCAAGAACGATGATGTCTCCGCGGTGCGGCTGGTGGCTTTTATTGTTGAAGAGGCGCACAAACTGAAAGCGTCCGATGTCCACTTTGATCCGCAAAACGACAGCGTCCGCGTGCGCTATCGCATTGACGGCGCGTTGAAAAATTTTTACAACATTCCTTCCCGTTTTTTGTCCGAACTGGTGAGCCGCATCAAAATCCTTTCGGGAATGCGCACCGACGAGCATCAAACGCCGCAAGACGGGCGTTTCCGGAT
>DIWQ01000019.1 GCA_002423555.1 Patescibacteria group bacterium UBA6102 | reverse complement strand
CAATTACCAATTTTCAATTACCAATTTTCAATAAATGGCAAAATGATGGAATTTTCAATTTTGGAATTTTAAAATTCTGACATTTATTGGAAATTGGAAGTTTGACATTATGTCATTTCTTACTCGGATTTTCGGCGACGAAAACAAAAATTATTTCAAAAAACTCAAACCGCTGGCGGAAAAGATTAATTCTTTGGAAAAAGATCTTCGGGATTTGGATGATGACTGCCTGAAGGCCAAAACCGCCGGATTCAAAGAGCGGCTGGAAAAAGGGGAGACGCCCGATGATTTGTTGCCGGAAGCGTTCGCGGCAACCCGCGAGGCGGCGCGCCGCACTTTGGGCCAGCGCCACTTTGACGTGCAGATCATCGGCGGCATCGTTTTGCATCAGGGGAGGATCGCCGAAATGAAGACCGGCGAAGGCAAAACTTTGACCGCCACCGCGCCGGTATATTTGAACGCGATTTCGGGGAAAGGCGTCCATTTGGTAACCGTTAACGATTATTTGGCGCGACGCGATTGCGTGTGGATGGGGCAGGTTTATCACGCGCTGGGGTTGTCAACCGCGTGCATCAACCATGATCAGTCGTTTTTGTATGATCCACAATACAAAAAAGCCGATGAAACCGAAGACGCGGTGCGCGACCGGTTGGGATCGTTTCGGGTGTCGCAGGATTTTTTGCGCCCTTGTTCGCGCCGGGAAGCCTATGCGGCCGATATTACTTATGGCACCAATAACGAATTCGGATTTGACTACCTGCGCGACAATATGGCTTATCGCCGGGAAGACAAGGTTCAGCGGGGATTTAATTTTGCCATTGTTGACGAAGTTGATTCAATTTTAATTGATGAAGCGCGCACGCCGCTGATTATTTCGGCGCCGGATCAGGAAAGCTCCAAGTGGTACCGGGATTTTGCCCGCATCATTCCGCGCCTGTCGGCGCAAACCGATTACAATATTGACGAAAAAGACCGTGCCGCGACTTTGACCGAAGACGGCATCGCTAAGGTGGAAAAAATAATGGGGATGGATAACATCTATGAGGAAAAGGGCGTTAAATATCTGCATCATTTGGAACAGGCCCTGCGGGCGCAGGCGCTTTACCGGAAAGACCGCGATTATGTGGTTAAAGACGGGCAAATTGTGATTATTGATGAGTTTACGGGGCGGTTGATGCCCGGCCGCCGCTGGTCCGGCGGCTTACATCAGGCGATTGAGGCAAAAGAGGAAGTGGCGGTGCAGGCCGAATCGCTGACGCTGGCGTCAATCACTTTCCAAAACCTTTTTCGGATGTATAAAAAACTGGCGGGAATGACGGGAACGGCAATGACTTCCGCCGAGGAATTTGACAAAGTCTACAATTTGGATTGCGTGCCGATTCCCACCAACAAGCCGCAAGTCCGCGTTGATCTGCCGGACCGGATATACAAGACCGAAGCTGCCAAATTCAAGGCGGTGGTGGCCGAAATCAAGGAACGGCACCGCGCCGGCCAGCCGGTGCTGGTGGGCACCCGCTCGGTGGAAAAAAACGAGTATTTGGGAATGTTGTTGGCGCGGGAAGGCGTGAAGCACGAGATTTTGAACGCCAAAAACCACGAACGGGAAGGCGAAATCATCGCGCAGGCCGGCCGTTTCGGGGCGGTGACCATCGCCACCAATATGGCGGGGCGCGGCGTGGACATTATTTTGGGCGGCAATCCTCCCGATGCCGGGGAGGCCGAGAAAGTGCGTGGCGCCGGCGGGCTGTTTATCATCGGCACCGAACGGCACGAAGCGCGGCGCATTGACAATCAGTTGCGCGGGCGCGGCGGGCGGCAGGGTGATCCGGGGACGACGCAGTTTTTCATTTCCACCGAGGATGATCTGGCGCGGATTTTCGCGGGCGACACGATGAAAAAATTGATGGAGATGCTGAAAGTTCCCGACGATATGCCGATTGAGTCGGGGATGGTCTCCAAGCGCATTGAGGAGGCGCAGACCAAAATTGAAGGTTCGCATTTTGACATCCGCAAGCATTTGCTGGATTATGACGGCGTGTTAAACAAACAGCGCGAAGCGATCTACAAAAAAAGGGACGAAATTTTGGCGCAGGACGACGAGAGTTTTCGCGCTTTCGTTTTGGATTTGGCGCAAAAGGGGAGTGCGCGAGAGCAATATGAAAAGCGGGAGGAGGAGAACGGACGCGAAGCGATGCTACAAGCCGGCCGGTTTATCGCCCTGCGCACGATTGATTTTTTCTGGCAGGAGCATCTGGAATTGATGGACAATGTGCGCGACGCCACGCGCCTGCGGGCCTATGGCCAGCGCGATCCGCTGGTGGAATACAAAAGCGAAGCCAACCGCCAGTTTCGGGTTTTGCTGGAAACCGTGGACGCCAACATTTTGCAAAATTTGCTCAACGTCACGGTGAACAAAAACGCGCCGGCGGCATCCCAATCCGTGCCTTCTGCCGGTGCGCCCCGCCAATCCGCGGCCAAATATGCGGGTGCGAACCGCAACGATCCCTGCCCCTGCGGCAGCGGCAAAAAATATAAGAAGTGTTGCGGCAAGTAATATTGACTACACATAAATTATGTGTATCATAAAATTATGAGCACAATTACCAAAAATAATAACCATAAAAGAATTGATATCACGCTCCCGCCGGAAACTTTGGTTTTGCTTGAAAAAATATCTCGCAAAGGAGACCGGAGTCGATTGATAGACGAAGCGATTCGCTTTTATGTCAAAGAGAAAAATCGCGCCAAATTAAGAAAAGATTTGAAAGAGGGTGCGATTAAAAATGCGAAATTGAATTTATCAATTGCTGAAGAATGGTCTTCTTTGGAAAACGAGGCATGGCCGAAACTTTAACGCCAAAGCGCGGCGAGATCTATTTGGTTGGTTTTGATCCGGCGATCGGATCGGAAATCAAAAAGACCAGACCGGCGCTTGTGATACAAAATGATATTGCCAACCGTTATAGCCCGGTTGTTATTGTGTCGGCAATCAGCTCCAAATTCGGACCAAAAATTTATCCCACGGAGGTTTTTCTCCAACCGCCAATGGGAAATCTCAAAATTCCTTGCGTGGTTAAATTGGACCAAATTAAAACAGTTGATAAAAAAAGATTAATCAAAAAGATCGGTTGCTTGGATGCCGAAATGATGATTTTAGTGAACCGCGCGGCGGCAATCAGCTTGGAATTGATTGATATTTAGCCGGAGCAGAGAATAATAGAAAATGCGGCGGGTAAATAATATGGAAAAATTACTACACGAACCCAAGGCGGGGATTGGGGTGATGGTTTTAAAAGACGGGAAAGTTTTGCTGGGGAAGAGGAAAGGGGCGCATGGCGCGGGGGAATTTGCGTTTCCGGGCGGGCATTTGGAATATATGGAATCTTTTGCCGATTGCGCACGCCGCGAAACCGCCGAAGAGTGCGGGATTAAAATAAAAAACATTCGTTTCCGATTTTTGGCGAACTTGATCGAATACGCACCCAAGCATTACGTCCACATCGGATTGGCCGCCGATTGGGAAAGCGGCGCGCCGAAAGTTTTGGAACCGGAAAAATCCGAATCTTGGCATTGGTACGAACTTGATAATTTGCCTTGCCCGCTGTTTAAAACTTGCGCGCTGGCGATTGAAAGCTTCCAAACCGGCAGAAATTATTTTGACATCAGTTGAAATTGCATAGGTGTCACCTATGCAATTTTTGTTTGTTAATGATTGGCTTTACTTTTCGGCCGATTTGTG
>DIWQ01000001.1:3211-39495 GCA_002423555.1 Patescibacteria group bacterium UBA6102 | reverse complement strand
TCTTCTCTTAACTTCAAGACGCTTATCGGTTCGTCTTTAATAAACCGGTTTTCGAAAGTCCAAGGCGACTTCAAGAAATTGTTTGGCTCAAAGTGGAAATCAAAGCACCCGCAAGGGTGTTTTAAATTTGACAAAATTTATTTTTTTATAGAAGCGCATCAAGAAAATTTCCTTACATTTTTTGCGGTCGCAAATTTTGTCAGGAAATTTTAGGCGATGGCTTGTTTTTTTGCCAAAAACAAGTATAATGGCTTTGTTTGCGCGCCGCAGTATTTGGATTTTGATATTTGAATTTGATTTTTGACATTTTAATGGGTTGGTACCCAAGTAGCCAAAGGGGCCGCGCTGTAAACGCGGTGGCTCTGCCTTCGGGGGTGCAAATCCCTCCCAGCCCACATTTTTTGCGTTTACGCAAAAAAATAGTTTATCGTTTATCGTTAATAGTTTATAGTGAATGCTAAATTTGAATTTTGATTTGCTATCAGCTATTAACTATTTACTAAATTTTCGCTTTGTGAAAATTTATCGCCCGGGTAGCTCAGAGGCAGAGCAACTCCATGGTAAGGAGTAGGTCGGAGGTTCAACTCCTCTCTCGGGCTCATAAAAATTTAAAATTGAAAAATCAAAATTGAAAATGACATTTAAAATTAAAAACTAACAAATTTTAAAATTGTTCCATTTTAAATTTTACATTGTCGTTTTGATTTTTGATATTTACATTTTTAATTTGAAACATGGCCACAAAAAAGAAACCTTTCGTAAAAATGACATGCCCGGTTTGCAAAGAGATCAATTACCGCAGCCACAAATCCAAAACGATGGAAGGCAAGCTGGAATTGTCAAAGTTTTGTAACACTTGCAGAAAGCACACCAAGCACAAGGAAGCTAAGAAGTGAATCAAAACAACGAAGATTTAATCAAAAATCCGCATTCGCGGATTTTTTGGATTTTAATTTGTCTTCTAATTTTTGCATACGCAAGATTCAGAAGACAAAAATCCCAAGATTTAACATACTAACGGCGGGCTTGCTACGCCGTACCGAAAGCGGGGGTGCCAGGACTTGAACCTGAAACGAAGGTTTTGGAGACCTTTGTGATGCCAATTTCACCACACCCCCGAATAGTTAATATCTAGCAAATAATCACGCTTGGCGCAAGGATAGCCGCGCCGGCAATAATAGAAGCAAACAATGGCAACAATTGACGGGAAGGAGAATTTTGGTAGGATGGAGCCATAGGTTAAAATTCAATTATAAAAGCCCTACCGCGCAAATATTTGCGCGGTAGGGCTAAAATTAAAACAATGAAAAGGGTCAATTTAAAGGCCGCGGTTTGGAAAGAAGGCAAACAATATGTTTCGCAATGCCTCAATGTTGACGTGGCCAGTTTCGGCGCCACCAAAAAGAAGGCGATGGAAAATTTGAAGGAAGCGCTGGAATTGTATTTTGAAGATCAAGATATTTCCCAAATCAATAAAGTGGAACGGCCGGATGTTTTCTCGCTTACTTTGACCAATGCCTAATCCGATACAAACAAAATTGGTTATCAAAACTTTGGAGAAAAATGGTTTCGTTTTTGCTTCTCAAAACGGCAGTCACGCCAAATATCGCAAAAGCGGTGCGCCGAATTTAACGGCAATCGTGCCGATTCACGGCAAGGAAATTCTTTACGGAACTTTTCGTTCAATAATGCGCCAGTCACAATTGTCTGAAAGTAAATTTCGCAATTCTTAAAAAATGACAAAGATAAAATCAAAAGCCAATGCAAAAACAGGAACAGGAAAAGAAATAAAAATTCCGAAAAAGGTGGCGGGGGTTTTGGCGAAGGTTGGCGCAAAATACGAACCGATCGGGCATCGCACGGTCTACACCGCCTTTGACAAGGCGGCGACTTTAAGAGTAAAGCTTGGCGCAGTGGTAAAAGTTTTAACGCTTAAAATCGGCAAAGAATTGGCGTTAGCGGTAATTGGCGGCGACAAGAATCTGGATATTAAAAAACTGCAAAAACTCGCAAAAAACGAGAAAATCGCCTTTGCCAAAGAAAAGACAATTGCCGAAAATTTTAAAGGTATTGATCCGGGCGCGATTTCACCCTTTGAGAATCTGTGGAAAATGAAAGTTTTTTGCGATAAAAAACTGCTGGAATCGCCAAAAATCATTATCTCGGCGGGAAGCTATGAAGCATCAATAATTATCACGCCCGCCGCCTTCAAAAAACTAAATCCCCAAATGGCCATCGGCAACTTCTCCGCGCTACGACCCAAACCGAAAGCGAAAGCGATAAAACCCAAGAGCGCCAATAAGCCCGCCTTGAAAAAGAAGAGGAAATAGGGTATAAACAATATGTTTGTGGGCGCGTAGTTAAGTGGTATAACGCTGTCCTGATAAGACAGAGGCCGAAGGTCCGATTCCTTCCGCGCCCACCAAAAAAATGATTCTATCGTGTTGTAAAATTATTTCCGCAAAGCGAAAGACAGAGACCTGCCTTTACTCCCTCCTTCGCTAAGCTATGGAGAGATAGAAGGCTACGGCGGGCAAGCCGAAGGTCCGACCGCGCCCTCCGAAACATAGTGTCGCAGGAGAGTTCTTTCCGCGTCCACCAAAAGGAAACCGCCAAAGAGCGGTTTTCTTGTAAATTAATGCCTTTTTGTTATTGTATAGTTGTGTTTGCGTTTCTATTGATTCATCGCTCGTTTCATCGCTATTTTCGGGCCTTTAGCTCAGCCGGCAGAGCGCCTCATTTGCAATGAGGAGGTCGGCGGTTCGAATCCGCCAAGGTCCACTGAAATCATCAGACGAGAGACAGGGGGTAATCCATTTGACAGTTGAATAAAATACTTGCCGATTATCGGAAAGGTTACTTTACCGTCTTTTGGAGTCTTAGTTTTGGGGAATAATGACAATCATCAAAAAAAACAAAAGTGATTGCGGGGGATTTACATTAATTGAATTGTTGGTAGTGGTCGCGATTATCGGCACGCTGTCAGGAATGGTTTTGGTGGCCACGCAAGGTATGAGGGAAAGCGCAAGGATTGCCAAAGCCCGTTCCGAAGTCAGCACGATATATCGGGCAATTATGATGATGGAGGCGAGAACCGGAAAATATCCCGTTCCGTCAAACATAAATACCGCGGCGAATTTTAGAACTTATCTGGCCGATTATCTTCCCGGAATCGGGGATGATCCTTGGGGACATGCTTATTATTACGACGGTTGTCCCGAACCTTGTTCAAGCTGTGCGACGTCTTGTGAAGCGGGAATATGGAACACCTCGGTATGTTCCGGAGGCCCCAACGGATCAATATCGTCCCATAATCGTTCTCCCATCAGCGATGATATTTGCGTCTATTTTATCGGCGGCAAATCATGGTAAAAATTTCCGTCAGCCTTGACAAACAATAAATATCTATATTATAATATAGGCATAAAACCGGGCCTTTTCCGGGTCCGGCGTTGCGTCGCAGTCGGGCGCGAGGTATAATGTTAAAAAATAAGTTTAAAACAAAAAAATATGACAATCACCAATGAGTGGTCGGCAATCACTCTGCAGGCCCTGCAAAATGTCTGGGAAGGCGCGCTGTTGTTTTTGCCCAAATTGGCAATCGGTTTGATCGTTTTCGGCATCGGCTGGATTATCGCTTCCGGAATGGGCAAGATCACCGCCAACATTCTCAAGAAGATCAATTTTGATTCGCTGTTTTCAAAAAGCGGTTGGAAGGCCGCTCTGGAAAACGCCGAAATCAGAGTGCATCCTTCCGAATTTTTGGGTGCGATTTTAAAATGGATTTTGGTGATCGTGTTCTTGCAGATCTTCGTGGAAATTTTGGGATTGAGCGCATTTGCGGTGTTCTTGACCCGCGTGCTTGAGTGGTTGCCCAATGTGATTGTGGCCGCGGCAATTTTCGTGGTATCAATCATCGTGGCCGACATTCTGGAGAAGGTCATCAGAGCATCGGTGAAAAGATTGGAGATCAAATACAGCAACCTTTTGGGAGCGATTGTTCGCACGGCGATCTACACTTTCGCGGTGATGGCAATCCTGCTCCAATTGGGCGTGGCAGAAACCATTATCAGCACCGTGATCACCGGATTTGTGGGAATGTTTGCGCTGGCATTCGGTTTGGCATTCGGCTTGGGCGGCAAAGATGCCGCCGCGGAAGCCATTCGCGGATTGCGCGACAAACTCTCCGAAAAATAATTTAAAAATTATTCCCAAAACCCCCGCACCGCGGGGGTTTTGGCTTGCAAAAACAAGAAAAGTTGCATAGGTGTCACCTATGCAACTTTTTTAATTTCGAAACATTTCCGTGGACAAGTAGTGTTCGCCGCGGTCGGGGAAGACGGTGACAATCGTTCCTTTTTCCATTTTTTTGGCATATTCGGCGGCAGTAAACATTGCCGCGCCGGAGCTGGCGCCGGCAAAAATCCCTTCCTCTCGGATGATTCTTTCGGCCATTTGAAAGGCATCGGCTTGCCCGATTTCCACGATAATGTCCACCATCACTTTGTCATGGTCGCCGCAGGGCAGATTTGAATTCAGAATGGGCGGAAATATGCCGGTCTCAATAGAAGAATCCGCGCCCCAAATCTTGGGCTGGATGCCGATCACCCTCACTTGCGGCCAATTTTGCCGCAATTGGCGGGCAATGCCCGAAATCGCGCCGCCGGTGCCGATGCAGGAAATGAAGTAATCAATTTGCCCGCTGATTTGCTTGACGATTTCCTTGCCAGTGGTGTTGAAATGCACCGCGCAATTTTGTTTGGCAGAAAATTTATCCAAAACCACCAATGAAGAGTCCTTGGCCGCCATTTCCTCCACCAGATCCAGCGCGCCTTGCCGCCAGAGTTCGGGCTTCACTTCAATCACTTGCGCGCCGAAGCTCTCAATGATTCTTTTTCTTTCTTGGTTGGCGTTTTCCGGCGACACGATGATGGTTTTATAGCCTTTGATGGCCGCTACCATGGCAATGCCGATGCCGGTGTTACCATTGGTCGCCTCAATGATCGTTTTTCCCTTTTTCAGCGCGCCGGATCTTTCGGCATCCTCAATCAACGCCCGCGCCACGCGATCTTTCATTGATCCGCCCGGGTTAAAACCTTCCAGCTTGGCAAAGATTTTAACGGCGGGATTGGGATTTAATTTTTTGATTTCCACCAGCGGCGTTCTGCCGATGGTGTCAAGAATGTTGTCCATAGAATTTGTTAAGGCTTATTATTGTTTTTTGATGAAGAAAAAACTCCGGTGCTCAAATATTTTTCGCCGCGGTCGGGGAAGACGGTGACGATTGTTCCCTTTCCCGCTTTTTTAGCATACTTGGCGGCCGCAAACATCGCCGCGCCGGAGCTTTGCCCGACAAAAATTCCTTCTTTTGCCGCCAGACCGCGGACGGTGTTAACGGCGTCCTTTTCATGAACTTCAATCACGATATCAATCAGGCTTTTGCGATGGTCGCCGCAGGGCAGGCAAGGCTCCAGAATTTTGGGAATCACGCCGGATTTCACCGAACGCAATCCTTCTATTTTTTCGCCCAGATAGGGCTGGATGCCGATGACGCGCATTGCGGGATGTTTTTCCCTCAGCCGGCGCGCGATGCCGGTGATCGTGCCGCCGGTGCCCAGTCCGGCGATCAAATAATCAATTTTTTCCGGAACTTGCCTGGCAATTTCCTTGCCGGTGGTGTAATAATGCGCCAAACAGTTCTGCTCGTTGTCAAACTGGTTGAGCAGAACCAGTTTTTTGTCTTTGGCGGCCATTTCTTTGATCATCGCCACCGCGCCGTCGCGCCACATTTCCGGCTTGACCAATATCAGTTCGGCGCCGAAAGCCAATATCATTTTTTGCCGCTCCACGCTCATTGATTCGGGTAGAACAATCATCGTCTTGTATCCCTTGATTGCCGCCACCATGGCAATCCCGATGCCGGTGTTGCCGCTGGTCGCCTCAATGATTGTTTTTCCCTTTTTTAGTGCGCCGGTCTTTTCGGCATGTTCAATCATCGCCAAGGCGATGCGGTCTTTGATTGACCCGGTGGGATTGGCGCCTTCCAATTTGGCATAGATTTTCACTTTCGGATTGGGATTGAGTTTTTCAATTTCCACCAACGGAGTATTGCCGATTGTTTCCAATATTTTCATAATTTTAATTTTGTATTTTTTTTGTAGGGGCAACCTTTATGATTGCCCGTAGCACTTCCCGTATCTTTTTTAATTTTCAAATTGAAACGCGCCTCCCGTAAAGAGAGGCGCGGTAGCATACATTGTCGCAAACAAATTCACCAAAACCGGCCGCTCTTTACGAGAGGATCATACACAAGCGGACCGATTTCTTTGAACGAAGTTTCTTGTTCATAATCTTGCTCTTCCAGCATAACAAGACCAACCCATCCTTGTCAATATGTCCGCAAAAGCCAATCTGTGGTAAAATCGGCAATGGCATCCAAAAACGAAAAATATTCAAAAATGGAGGCAAATGACGCAATCATTGCCGCGGGCATCGGCGGCGGAGTGGCGGTTTATTTTTATTATATTTTGGGACAATCTTCGGGCGGCTTGATAGCAGAAAGTTTCGTCCGATGGCGATGGCTTTTGCTGATCGTTTTTCCTTTGCTTGCGGCCCTCGGCCTGCAAATTGCGTTTCTGATCGGCAAAAAGTTTCTGGCAATTTACCAGTTGGCCAAATTTTTGCTGGTGGGAGCGATGGCCGCGATACTTGATCTGACCCTGCTTAACCTCTTTATGGTTTTGAGCGGAGCGACATCCGGCGCCGGCTTCAATGTGGCCAAGGGAATATCTTTTGCCGCCGCCACATCGCTGAAATATTTTCCCGACAAACTGTGGGCGTTCAAAAACAAAAACCGGCAAAATCTAAAACGCGAATTCGGCAAATTTTTTGCCATTACCCTGGCCGGATTGGCGCTCAATATTTTTATCGCCGACATCATCGTCAATCAAATCGGGCCGCAATGGGGAATTCCCGCCGAACTTTGGGCGAATTTGGGCGGCATCGGCGCAATAATGGCGGTTTTCATCTTCAACTTTTTTGGCTACAAAATTTTGGTGTTTGAAAAATAATAATATAGCTTTAACATATTTTATGGAAAATTTAGTTTTATATCGCAAATACCGGCCGCAGACGTTTGCCGACATCATCGGCCAGGAGCACGTCACCAAAACCATTCAAAACGAGATTAAAAGCGGGCATGCCGCGCACGCCTATTTGTTTTCCGGTCCGCGCGGTTGCGGCAAAACCACCACCGCGCGCGTAATTGCCAAAGCGGTCAATTGCCTGAATCGCGCGGCAAACAGCGGCGAGCCTTGCAACCGGTGTGCCAATTGCGTGGAAATCCAAAGCGGGCGGGCAATAGACTTGATTGAAATTGACGCGGCGTCGCACCGCGGCGTTGACGATATCCGCGAACTGCGCGAGGGCATCAAATTCGCGCCGGCAAAACTCAAATATAAAGTGTTTATTATTGATGAATGCCACCAGCTTTCCAAAGATGCGGCCAACGCCCTGCTCAAAACCTTGGAAGAACCGCCGGCACACGCGATTTTCGTTTTGGCCACCACCGAATTGCACAAAATTCTGCCCACGATTATGTCGCGTTGCCAGCGGTTTGATTTTCGCAAATTATCCCTGCCCGAACTGGTCGGGCGCCTGCAAAAACTGGCCGACAACGAAAAAATCAAGGTTGAGAAAGCCGCGCTGGAATTGATCGCGCTTTCCGCCGGCGGCTCGGTGCGCGACGCCGAAAGCCTGTTGGGACAGATTTTGACGCTGGCGGCGCAAAAAAAATCCGCCATCGCCGCGGGCGACATCCGCGAATTTTTGGGAATGACCGAAACCAAATCTGCCGCGGAGCTCACGCGGTTTATCGCCGAAAAAAACGCCGCCGCCGCGATAAGCCATCTAAACGAAATTATTGAAAAAGGCTATGATGTCGCCGAATACGGCAAAAGCTTGCTGAATTATCTGCGCCACGCGCTCGTTCTGGCAATCGTCGGCCCCAAAGACGCGAAAAACGACAACATAATGATTGCCGGCCTGACCGACGAAGAATTTGAAATTCTGCGGACGCAAACCCTAGCGATGGGCGAAGAAAAAATCAAAAACATCATTGATATTTTTTTGGAAGCGCAAGGCAAGATCAAATATTCTCCCATCCCGCAACTGCCCCTGGAAATCGCCCTCGTTGAATCCTGCTCCCGATAATCTTGCAATACACCGAAAAAATACTGTTTAAAAAAAATCAGGGGTTGAACCCCTGATTTTTGGTTTGCACCCCAAAAAGCATTTTGATATTCTGCGGAACATTAAAATAAACTATCTGTCGTTAATAAACATTCCAACATTCTCAAGAATGTTGGAATGTCCATATCCGGAAAAACGCCAATGAGATTGATTGTTAAAGTTCGGAAGCTAAACTCCTGATTTTTTTTGTTGGTTTTATTGATTTTTATTGTTTTTGCGCTATAATAAACCCGTTTTGTAAAATTGCCGGATCGTCTAATGGTAGGACAACGCCCTTTGAAGGCGTCTATCTTGGTTCGAATCCAGGTCCGGCAGCCAGCCGCAGTAAAAATGATTAAGCTCGTCCATTTAGGGCGAGCTTTTCGATGTACTTGCGGCTGGTGGTGAGGAGGCTTGCCGGATGGCAAGACGACGTACCACTATTCCATTTATGTATTTTGCCTGCCTTCTCCAAAAGTCGAAATCAAAAGTTGGAAGCACGCAAAAAACTATCGTTAATCAAAAACCAGAGTTGACGCTATTTCTACATTTCTATTTTGAAATAATCGCGCAATAAATTTTACTGAAATAATCCAAAATTTGATGCGCCGGCAAAACCGAAATCATTTTTAATGTTATATTTATGCTATATTTAAACATAGCATCTTCGCGCACCAAAAAATCCGCCCGCCACATATACCGCATTTTAGCCGAAAAGATGGAGCCGAGCTCGGTTGCCCCTTTGCGAGCGAAGCCCGGCCAAATTACTGTTTGGAAGGGCAAAGCGAGCTCAATCGGGGGTCAATCTAAGGTATTTTCCTTGTAATAAGTTCTAACCCTATCCAAGAGTGTCGGCTCTTTTTGCCTCCGCTTCTCATAGTCGGCGGCCGCAAGGCCGAGTATGTAAACCGAAAAATTGAGGCCAAAAACATCCGCGGGGTTCACCCCCCGCTTTTTTGTGTTTTCAAATGGATTTTTGGTCCAAATTGTGATAGTTTATAGTGGACGGAGCTTGGAGCGCGGATATGCTCATATTTTTATTTTTGTCTGCCTGTATCCCAATAACAAAAAACTTCCAAACCTATCCCTTGCGGGAACGCGGCGATAAACGCCACAATTCGGTCTGAAAGCGATTCCAATTAAATCGTATCAGCACGCATTATTTTGTCAACAGAGTTAAATTGAATGGGATAGTGCTTGAATAATCAACAAAATGAGCATTACCGATTATCACGCTAAATATTTTGCGTATCAGCTTGCGAAGCGATGTTCGTCGGATAGCTTAGAAAAACTATCATCAACATTGTCAAATGCGCAGGTTGATCTAAATCCACATCAAATCGAAGCGGCGCTTTTTGCTTTTCGTTCGCCGCTTTCCAGGGGCGCGATTCTGGCGGATGAAGTCGGTCTGGGAAAAACGATTGAGGCAGGCCTTGTCTTGTCGCAAAAGTGGGCAGAAAGAAAAAGAAAAATATTGCTCATTGTGCCATCCAGCTTAAGGAAGCAATGGAATTCTGAACTTCAAGAAAAATTTTTTCTCCCCTCAACTATTATCGAAGCAAAATCATTCAATCAATTTGTCAAAGAGGGAAATCTTAATCCTTTCAATCAAGAAGACTCCATTATTATTTGTTCATATCATTTCGCGAGGGCAAAATCTCCGTATATAAAACAAACAAAATGGGATTTAGCGGTTATTGATGAAGCCCACCGGCTGCGCAATGTTTATAAATCAAGCAACAAAATCGCCAAACAAATCAAGGAATCACTGGACGGCATTCCCAAAATTCTTTTGACCGCAACACCATTGCAAAATTCGCTATTGGAGCTTTTTGGATTAGTCAGTATTGTTGATGACCATGTTTTTGGCGATTTAAAGAGTTTTAAGGCAAACTACGCGCGGGTTTCCCGAGAGCAGGATATTTGCGACCGTGAAGATGGCGCGATTGAGCCGAAACGGGAAATGTTTGAAGATTTGAGGAACCGATTAAAGCCGATCTGTATCCGGACTTTGCGGCGCCAGGTTTTGGAATATATCAAATATACCAGAAGAATTCCGTTAACGCAGGATTATACTCCCACCGATCAAGAAATTGAGCTTTACAATGGAATGTCGGAGTATTTGCAACGCCCTAAATTATACGCCTTGCCTTCCAGCCAGCGCCAGCTTATGACGCTGATATTGCGCAAACTTCTTGCATCGTCTTCGTTTGCCATTGCCAGCACGCTAAACGGCCTTGTTTACAAGATTGAGAAATTGGAAACGGAAATAGCCAATGAATCTATTGCCGAAAACGGCGAACTTCCGCCCGGGCTTGAAGAAAATTACGAGGCGTTCGCGGATACGGCGGATGAATGGATTGATAATGAGGAGGAAGACGACGAGGAAAAATCAAAGGAAAAGAAAAAATACACGATTGATGATCTGCCTTTTATCCAAGCCGAAAAAAATTACTTGGAGAAATTCCGAGAACTTGCCAAGTCGATTTTTAAAAATTCAAAAGGAGAATCGTTGCTCACCGCTTTGGAAAAAGGGTTTAGCAAGCAGGAAGAATTGGTAAAGGAACGAGGCGATCAGGATATACCCAGAAAGGCGATTATTTTTACGGAATCAAGAATTACCCAAGATTACCTTTGGAAATTGCTCACGGAAAGCGGTTATAAAGATAAAATAGTATTATTCAATGGCTCCAACAACGATCAGAAATCAAAAGAAATTTATGCCGACTGGTTGCAAAAAAACAAAAATAGCGACAAAATAACCGGTTCAAAAACCGCGGATCTTCGTGCCGCGCTGGTGGATTATTTTAAAACTGACGCGGAAATTATGATTGCCACCGAAGCGGCCGCCGAGGGCATCAATTTGCAATTCTGTTCGCTGGTCATCAATTACGATCTACCGTGGAATCCGCAAAGAATTGAGCAGCGAATCGGCCGCTGCCATCGCTACGGTCAAAAACACGATGTGGTTGTGGTAAATTTTGTGAACCGCAAAAACGCCGCCGATAAGCGTGTATATGACTTGCTTGATCAAAAATTCCAGCTTTTTAAAGGGGTGTTTGGGGCAAGCGATGAAGTGCTGGGAAACATTGCCTCCGGAGTTGATTTTGAAAAAAGAATTGCCGCAATTTATCAAACTTGCCGCACCGATGAAGAAATTGACCGCGCCTTTGACGCCTTGCAAGTGGAAATGGGCGGATCAATTGAAGAAGGAATGCAGGGAGCCAAAGAAAAACTTTTGGAGAACTTTGACACCGATGTCTGCGAAAAACTAAAAGTGAATTTGCGGGAAAGCAAATCATATTTGGAAACATACGAAAAATGGCTCTGGGACATTTCGCGGCATTTTTTGGGCGATAAAGCGGTTTATGCCGATGATGAATATTCCTTCACTCTCAAACAAAATCCTTTTCCGGAAGAAAAAGTTGAGGAAGGGCCATATAAAATCGGTAAGAATATTGACGACGCTCACATTTACCGCCCAGGCCATCCGTTGGCGGTGCTGATTTTGCAAGAAATCAAAGCATTGAAATTGCCCGGCGCGGAACTAATTTTTGATTATTCCAATCACGGACAAATTATTTCATCAATAAAAGAATTGGTGGGCGCGTCCGGCATTCTGCAAGTATCAGAATTTACGATTGATTCGTTTGAAACCGAGGACAATATTTTAATAACCGCAATCAAAGACAGCGGCGAGGCGATTGATGAAGATATCGCCGAAAAACTGTTCACGCTCAATGCCAAAATAAATAAAAATATATCCGAAATAAAAAACGAGATATTGTGGCAAAGGGAACAAGAAAAAGCCACAATCATCGTGGCGAGTGTTGCCGGTCGTAACGGCGAATTTTTTGACAATGAAGTGGATAAGCTTGATAAATGGGCCGAAGATGTGAAAAAAAGTTTGGAAATTGAGCTAAGACAAATGGATATTGATATAAAAGCGATGAAAACGAACGCGAAGAAGGTGCTTAACTTGGGAGAAAAAGTTAAGCTTCAGCGCGAGATCAAGGATTTAGAAAAAAAGCGGAACGAAATGCGCCAAAAACTTTATCGGTCGCAGGATGATGTTGACGTCAAAAAAGAAAATTTATTGGAAAAAGTTGAAACCCAATTAAACCAAAAAACCACTCTCACACCATTGTTCACCGTGCGGTGGAAAGTAATATAGAATATATGCCAACTACAGCACAATTTGAGCTTTATCATGGGGCCGTACTTTCTCAAATTATTAGAAATCCCTTGATAAATTTGAAACTAATAGAAAGAAACGATTCTTATGGTTGGGGTGCTTATGAGGTAACGGACAATGCTACAACACATAGGATTTATATAAAATGGACTTCGCAAATAACAAATCGTAGGAAAGGGGAAAGTGTGTGCAATTTTACTTTTAACGAAATGGACATTGATAAACTAAGATCTATAGATATTAGCCGGAATTTATTAATTTGCCTCGTATGTTCCGATAAAGAGATTTGCACTTTAGAATGGGAAGATATAGATGATTTGAGGCTAACCCTAGAAAGAACACCTGCGAATATTTCCGTGTCTTGGGAGCCAAGTACCAGCTTGCACATTAAGTGTAGAGGATCAGAATTATCCAGAACGATACCAAGGAATAGGCTAAAAACTTTCAATTGGTCTTAATTATTATGAATAATAACAAACAAAAATTAGAACTTACTTGGATCGGGAAGAATAATCCCGAATATGATATTGCCAATATTGAGCCGCGGATTTTGGAAGAAAACCCGGAGCTTTCAAATTGCGCCAACGATCCGAACACCGAAAATATGATCATCCACGGCGACAATCTTTTGGCACTCAAAGCGCTTTTGCCCGAATACGAAGGCAGGATAAAATGCATTTACATTGACCCTCCTTATAATACAGGTGGTGCTTTTGATCATTACGACGATTGTGTGGAACATAGCACTTGGCTTTCACTAATGAAACCAAGATTAGAATTGTTAAGGATGCTTCTTGATCCAAACAATGGCAGTATTTGGATTTCAATTGACGCGGAGGAAAGCCATTATTTAAAGGTATTATGTGATGAAGTTTTTGATAGAAGAAATTTTGTTGATGAAGTAATTTGGCAACGATCCTATGCCCCAATAAACCTCAAAAAAACACTTTCGAGGTCGCATGATGCAATCCTTGTTTATGCAAAAAACAAAACCTTAAATTT
Source organism: Patescibacteria group bacterium UBA6102 (assembly GCA_002423555.1). Taxonomy (GTDB): domain Bacteria; phylum Patescibacteriota; class Minisyncoccia; order Minisyncoccales; family UBA5738; genus UBA5738. The sequence goes on along the minus strand of DIWQ01000001.1, from coordinate 26,069 downwards.
TACATTAAATAAATTGGTAAGAAGCGAGGCAGCCAATGATAGATATCAAAATTTTGATAATGACCCGCGTGGTTTGTGGCAATCAGATAATTTTTCTGTAGGCCCCGCGGTAGAGTCAAATGTTTACGAAATAACGGGGCCGAATGGTCGAAAAGTTTTTCCTCCAACGGGTTATTCGTGGAGATTATCTAGGGAAAGATTTGAAGAATTCAAAAAAGATAATCGAATTTATTTTGGACAAAATGGAGATGGAGTTCCTCGTATCAAAAGATTTTTATCGGAAGTCAGAGATGGGATTGTTGCTATGACTCTATGGACATACCAAGAGGTGGGGCATAATCAAGATGCGAAAAGAGAAATTAAAGTATTGTTTGGAGAAGATATTTTTGGAACTCCGAAACCAGAAAAATTAATGCAAAGAATCATTCAACTTGGATCAGATAAATCTGATTTTGTTCTTGATTCTTTCCTTGGCTCTGGCACTACCGCGGCGGTGGCGCATAAGATGGGGAGGAGGTATATCGGGATTGAGATGGGGGAACATGCTTATACGCATTGCAAGGTGCGGCTGGATAAGGTGATTGATGGGAGCGATCAGGGAGGCATTAGTAAGGCGGTGAATTGGCAAGGCAGCGGGGCATATAAGTTTTATGAGCTGGCACCAAGTTTTATTGTAAAGGATGAGTTTGGCAATCCGGTGATTGACAGTTTTTATAATGAAACCAAGCTTATAAAGGCGATGTGCAAGCTTATGAATTTTACATATCAGCCGAGCCAAACCGAATACTGGAAACACGGCGCGGGACAGGGGAAAAATTATCTTTACATTACCACCCAGCTTCTGACTTGCGGAATGGTTCGGCAAATTGCGGCGCATCTTTTGGATGGCGAATCGCTGATCGTTTGTCCCAAAAATTTTGAACCCGGAGCCGACAAAATTGATAGTCGTATCACGATCAAGAAAATCCCGCAATCGGTTTTGAAGGCGTGTCATTTCGGCAAAAAAGAATATCTGCTACCGATCAAAGAAACCGCCTTGGAGGAAGTTGACATTGAAGCGGCGGAAGAGAATAACGACTAAACACTATGAAACCAGAAGAAGCGATCAAATACATAAACGGCGCGATGAGCTTGCGGGTGCCGCAGGTAAAAAGTTTACAGCTTTTTGCCGATTATTTGCAGGCGCCCGCCGGACAAAAATTATTAACGCGCTTGAAAAAGAAAACTGGCGCCGATATTGCGGATATTTTGGCAACCAGCAAGGCATACTTTGCCGACGTGCCCGAAGCCCGCGAGTTTGAAGAATTTGAAAGAGCGTTTCCCGCCTTTACCTTTGCTTTGGCGACTGGCGTGGGCAAAACGAGGCTGATGGGCGCTTTTGTCGCTTATATGTATCTGGTTTACAATATCCAGCATTTTTTGATCGTCGCGCCGAATTTAACCATCTATCGCAAACTTTACGACGATTTCAGCAAGGCCAGTAATCCAAAATATGTTTTTCGCGGCATTCAGGAGATAAGCATCAATACTGCCAAAGTTATCACCACTGAAAATTATGCCAATCAACGCAGTCATACTTTGTTCGGCAATCAAATTGAAATAAACATTTTCAATATCCAGCAATTTGCCCAGAAAGATATGGACAACGAGCGCGGTATCACCAAAGCGTGGGAAACCGCCGGGGAGTCATATTTTGATTATCTTAAAGAGCACGACGATCTGGTGGTAATGCTTGACGAAGCGCATCATTACCACGCCGACGCGGCGCTTGGCGCGTTGGATATTCTTGATCCGTTGTTCGGTCTGGAAATGACTGCCACGCCATATCTTGGTACACGGGGAACGGGCAAAAAGGCGCGGCAGATCAAAATGCGGAATGTTTTGTATTCATACAATCTTGGCGACGCGATCCGAGGAAAGCTTGTTAAAGATCCGTGGGTGGGAACGGAGGCGGATGTTGATTTTGGCCAATTTGACACTGATTCAATCGAAACTGATGCGCGAAAATTGCAGCTGGCGGCGTTTTTTCACGAACGGGCAAAAAACGCTTTGAAGGAATACGCCGCGGAAAACAATAAACCGCTCGTAAAGCCGGTTTTGCTTGTGGTGGCCAAAGACACAAAGCACGCCGAAGCACTTAGAAAATTGATTGACAGCGATGATTTTCGTGGTGGAGAATTTAAAGGCAAAGTGATTGAAATACACACAAAACTGCGCGGAAAAGAGGCCGACGACAACATTGAGCTTTTGCTTTCGCTTGAACGCGCCGATAATCCGGTGGAAATCGTCATTCACGTGAATATGCTCAAGGAAGGGTGGGATGTTACTAATGTGTACACAATCGCGCCTTTGCGCGAAGCCGCCGCCGCGATATTAACCGAGCAGACAATCGGCCGCGGACTGCGCCTGCCCTACGGGGAACGCACGGGGGTGCCGTTGGTGGATCGGCTGGTGCTCGTGGCTCACGAACAGTTTGCCAAAGTCGTGGCGCTTGCCAAAGATTCGCCGCTTATCCAAGGCCAAGTGGAACAGATTTCCGAAAAAGAAACCAAAGAAATTAAAATTTTGACGCAAGTTTCGCCGGTTATTCTTGATAATGTAAAAAACGAAATTACGCAAAATGAAGTTGTGATGAAAGAGGTCGTTGAAAAAGCCGAAGAATTTGTTTCCAATTCGCCGCAAATGATGAATATAGATGAAATTGTAAGGGCTAAATTTGTTGAAACCAAGAAAGAGGAACTGGTTGGTAATCTGGCAAAAGAAACTATTAAAAACCTTACATTTTCCGGCTATCACAAACAGCAAACCGGCGGCGCGCCGGTTGAGACCGGTTTTGGGCCGGATACTTTGTTCGGCTTGTTTGGCGCCGCGACGAGAGGGGAGCTTGTCAAAATTTCGCAACAATCCGCGAAAATTTTGGAAGAAAGAAACATTCCCATTCCTCGTTTGATATTGACGCCGCATTTTGGCGAAATCCATATTGCTGATTTTGATTTGAACACAAGCGTTTTGCGCGGCTACACCAACGAAAGAGCGATTCTTGAAGAACAGCTGCAATCAAACCGCGAAAAAAACTTATTCAACGAAGATGTTCCGGGGCGGCGAATTCCCGAAATAACGCGGATCAGCAGTTTTGGCTCTTATGCCAGGCAACCGCCGCGGAATACCATCATTGCGGCTCTTTTGAGCGAGCCGCTCATAAATTACGAAGACTCGGCGCAGAAACCTTTGCTTTTGAAATTGGCCGAACAAACCGTGGCGCATTACCGCAAAAAAGCAATTGACGAAGACAATCTGGCCTTGATTATTGAAAGCAATGCGGCAAGTATCGCCGATGACATATACAAGCAAATTTTAGATCATAAGGAATTGAAATCGGAAGGTTATCTGGAATCGGACCTGCGGGAATCGAAGCCATATTCGGAGGATTATGGCATTTCGGAATTACTTGGAGAAAAAATAGTTGCTCTTGACTCGCAAGCGGATACATTTTCGGCAAAAATGCTCTACGGATATTTTAACAAGGCCTGCCATTCCAAATATCGTTTTGATTCTTCCGATGAAGCAAGGTTGGCATATCTTCTGGATCGCGACGAAGCGGTTGAAGATTGGCTTCGGCCCGCGCCCAACCAATTTGACGGCTTGTATTGGCGCGACGAGCAGGGCGATTCCATCCACCGCTATGAACCGGATTTTGTCGCCGAATTGAAAAACGAAATCGTAATGATCGAAGTCAAACCTGAGAGCGAAATTAATGATCTATCGGTGCAAGCAAAAAAACAAACCGCCGATAAATACTGCGAAACGGTGAACAAAAACATCGGCAAATACGGCATCACAAAACCCTGGCGCTACGCAATCATCCCCACAGAAAAAATCACCGTCCACTCCACAATATCGAGCTTATTAAGCATCGCATAAACCGTCAACCACAGCGGAAGCCGCAAAACCGAAAACCATAAATTGATTGTGGCAATGTCCATTTCAAGTCCTTGGGAGTAAATTTCAAAGTCGCAACTAGTATAAGCGAAGTTTTAGGAGAATAATTTTATGATAACAGGTAAATCAAATGCGATAACAAATTTATGAGGGAATCGCTTATTTATGAATCATACAAGCCATTAAGGAATTATCTAAGACAATTTCCTTTAATGGATTCGCTTGCTGTAACTCGCGCATATTTTCAATATCTTCAATTTGGCCAAGCACTGCCAAACGACATTCAAGTTGATCCAGCTTTTTTAAGGGCGGTTTCTAGATACGATAAAAAAGTTTACGAATGGGAACTTGAGATTTTAGTTAAAGAAATAATATTAAATGCAGATTATAATAATTCGTCATCGGGAAAAACAATTAAGCAATGGCATTATTTTTCCAAGGCAGTAAATGAGATTAAAGACTTGGAAAATATTATTTCTATCAAATATGCCAATCTATTCAAGGAAAATATTTTACTTGAATTGTATCGAATTTCACATAGGCAATTCCCGTGGCAATCAAATCCGAATCTTATTTGGATCACACGGTATTATAAAATATTTAGTAATTCAGAGTTAAATCTGATTATTCAAAAAAATATCGGACTAACGACAAAGGAACTTTATACACTTGGGCTCGCGATTATTGGTATATATTTAAATAATTTCGTCTTACATTATCCCCCCACCTTGTTTATTGGTGGAATTGATAAATTAAAATTTGACAGATTCTTGGATCATTTTTGTATTGATATGGTCTCCGTGAGAGAAAAAATTAAAGAAACGCAGCTATATAATCAAGATTTTTCTTACTCCTTTAATCAATTAAGAGCAACCCCTCTAATCAGAACTGATTACAATAAAAAGGATAGCTTGGTTTGCCCCATCCCAACTTTTCTATTTAGGCGGTTTACTGATGGAATTTACTATGAGATATGCAATGAGCCGGCATTTTCTAATCCATTTGGAAAATCCTACCAAAATTATATAGGTGAAGCTTTAGTAAAATCAATTACCGATAGCAGATATCAAATTTTATGCGAAACCGAATACTTTGTAGGTAAAAATAAGAAGCAAACAGTCGACTGGATACTAACGGATAGCGATTGCAATCTATTTATTGAGTGTAAAACTAAAAAACTTCGCGCCGAAGCTAAAATTTTATTAGAGGATAACAAAATTTTAAACGAGGATTTAAATTTGATGGCTGATTTTATAGTGCAAATTTACAAATCAATATTAGATTATTTAAATAATTTCTATTTAAATTTTCCCAACAATAAAAAACTAAATTTCCCATTAGTAGTTACATTAGAGGATTGGTATCTTTACGGAGATAAAATTATTGTCCAGGAATTAGATACTATGGTGGCCGCGAAGTTTGACGAAATAGGCATCAAAAAAGATTTATTAAAAACAATGCCGTATTCCGTTTGTTCTACCGATGACTTTGAGAAAACAATGCAAGTCATAAACAAGGTTGGAATAAAAAAATTTATGACTAATAAAACAAATGATGAAAAAAGGATGTGGGCATTCCAACCATTTATGTTTAACTACTTTAGAGAGGAATATAATAATGCAAAAGAACTTTTTCCAGATGATTATAGAGAGATACATCCAGCAATTTCGGGTGAAAATTAAGAATTTTTAAATTACGTTATTAAAAATTGAAACAACAAAAATAGTGGAGGAAAGGCTTCGGGACATCTTAAAAGATGACTGGAAAAAATATTACCCCAGATAGCCAAAAACTATGTCGTTTAAAAATATTAATGAAGAGTAAAATTAAATTCTGCAAAATAGCAAAACTATATGGTCAACAAAGACGCGGAGGAAGAGCTTTTTCCGACAACAATCAAGGGGGCGCTGGAGTTGTATTTGGCCGGGGATTTTGAATTTGATTTAATCCATGGATTGCCCAAAAACAAGATGGATTGGCTTTACGCAAATTTAAAGCGAGAGATTATCAATTTATGCGATTTGCGCGAAAACAAAAAATTGCGAACTGCCTGCGGTTCCGAAAACACCACCGCCGAAGAAGCCGCCCGCATGATTATTGAAACAATATGGGAGTATTTCAACCCACAGCCATAAGAATTGGAGATAAAATTACCGCTAACTATGGTTTTCAAAACCCGCGGGATATGGATGTGTTTGAGGTCAAGGAAAGATTTACTGATTTCATCAAAGACGGGAAGCGGTTGGGTGTTCTGTTTGTTACGCAAAACGGGAAAGGCGGGTAAGGGATTTTGGGGATGGTTACCGCTTGGGGCTCTTCCACAAAGAATGTCCTCAGATTGGTTGTCAGATTTGTCTCAGATTTCGTTTTTCCGACCGAACAATATTTGAGGTGTAGCATTCGCTACAACGAAAATATTGCGACCAAGGAAAAATGAAATATGGGGTAAAGATGCAAGCAAGATGCGGATATTATTTGTGGAAGAGCCCTTAAGATTTGGGGAAAATTTGATGATGGATTCGGTACTGATTTAAATACGGATTTAAATATGGATTTAAATTGTCGGATGGGATTATGGGTTTTGTGGTAAAATGAGATTATGGAAAATCAAAAATCGCAAATTGTCATATATCAATCTTTGGGTGGCGGGAATAGAATCCATGTCAGGATTGAGGATGAAAATGTTTGGCTTTCGCAAAAATTGATTGCCGAGCTTTTTGATGTTGATGTGCGCACAGTCAACGAACATTTGAAAAATATATTTTTGGAGCAAGAATTGGATGAAAATTCAGTTATCCGGAATTTCCGGATAACTGCCGCCGACGGCAAAAAATACGAATTTTGATCGCGAAGTAAAAAAAATTTTAGAAACAGAGAAAAATAAAGACAAATCTGTTTGAAGCCAAGGGCAATTTGGCAGGTTTGTTAGGAGGGTATTGGAGGGGGATTGCAAAAGGCTGTCTGGCGGGCGGTTTTTTTGTTTGACAAGCGTTTGGGGTTGGTATAGAATATCAATGTAGATTGATATATGAAACCGGAATGTTGCAGAAATAACCGCCGCAAGGAAGAATTCGCGCCGGCCGCGGCGATTTTGAAGTTATTGGCCCAAGAAAACCGGCTTAAAATACTTTGCATTTTGCGAGGCGGCGAACATTGCGCCTGCCGGATCATCAAGCATCTTGGCTTGCCGCAAAATCTGGTGTCACACCACTTGAATAAATTAAAAAAAGCGGGTTTAATCGAGGGCCGCAAGGACGGGGTTTGGATTCATTATTCGCTGACCAAAAAAGGGGAAAGAATAGCGGAAAATATTTTTAAAATAATCAAATAAACATTCCAACATTCTCAAGAATGTTGGAATGTTGTTAATTGTTAATTGCCAACAAACAAAAAATATGGATGACAAGATTACATCAGTTGAGGTTATCGGATCGGGATGCGCCAATTGCAAGAAACTGCACGAATTGGCGGTTTTGGCGGCCAAAGAATTAAATCTTGGCATTGAGGTCGCTTATTCCGACGACATCCAAAAGGCGTTGGCAATGGGCGTTCTGCAATTTCCGGTGCTGGCAGTCAACGGCAGGGCCGTTTTGACCGGTTTGGCGGATGCGGAAAAAATTAAAAAGGCTATTGCCGGCAATCATTAAACCTTATTCGCATCACACTCACTATGGATATTTTTTCACCCGTTCAATCGCTTGCCGATGTGATTGTCAATAACTGGCTTGGCATCACCAACAAGTATTGGGCCAATGCGATAAATTTCTTTATTTACGACACCATCAAGATCGGCCTGCTTTTGGTCGTGATCAACTATTTGATGGCAATGGTTCGCTATTATCTGCCGGTGGAAAAGGTGCGCGACATTTTGGCTGGCCGCAAATGGTACGGCGCCGACTATCTTTTGGCGGCAATGCTGGGAACGATAACTCCGTTTTGTTCCTGTTCGTCGATTCCGCTGTTCGTCGGGTTCGTGGGGGCGGGTATTCCTCTTGGCGTGACTTTTGCTTTCCTTATCGCCTCGCCCTTGGTAAACGAAGCCTCGCTGTTCATTTTTCCTTCAATCTTCGGGTTAAAAATGACATTTTTATATAACGGTTTGGGAATTTTGGTCAGCGTTTTGGCGGGGATGGCAATTCAAAAATTAAAACTGGAAAAGAGTGTCAATCCGGCTTTTTTGCAATACAAAACCCGGCAGGATGCGATTGAAGAAAATGGCGGCAACAAAGTGCCGTTGGCCAAAAAAATCGCCGTTTGGCGGCAAGATGCATGGTATATCACCAAAGAGATTTTTCCGTATGTGGTTTTCGGGGTGGGCATCGGCGCGTTAATCCATGGATTTGTGCCCAAAGAATTTGTGGAAAATAATTTATCGGCGGCCGATTGGTGGGGCGTGCCCTTGGCAACGATTTTGGGATTGCCGCTTTACGCCAATTCGGTGAGCGTGCTCCCGATCGTGGAAGCGCTCACCGGCAAAGGCGTGCCGCTGGGCACGGCATTGGCGTTTATGACCGCCACGGTTACCTTGTCAATTCCCGGATTGCTGATATTGAAGAAAGCGATGGACTGGAAATTGCTTTCGGCATTTGTCGCGGCGACCGGTGTTGGCATCATAATAATGGGTTATTTCTTCAATCTGGTTAAAATCTAACATCAGATGAAACGGCGGGAAACGGGGAGTAAAAAAGGAGCGGTTCTTTAATGATTTTGGCAAAAAATACACAAATTGCCGCCAAAAGCCATGTCATTTACCGCCAAAGCCAGGGGTTGGGGGCGGATTGACACTTTTATGTTCGGAATGCTATTTTAACTTAAAGGTGAAATACCATGGAGGTCAGCAACCTAGGTAACCCGGAGATAAAGGTTTTAGAGAGATTAGCGTTCGGGCTTTTCGATAAAGCCAGATCAAAGAATAGAAGGATATTGTACTTGGCCGGAATTAGCCAGGCGGCATACAAAATCGAGTCCGAAGGGCGCGGCCTGCGCATAACAAAAGTTGACCGGCGAGGCATATGTCAAATGTCGTTGCCGGAATCGGGAACCGGATTAGGTGTTATTCCGGACAGATTCGTAGGGGTTGCCTGCGATCTGGAAACGGCGGTCATAATCGAGCCAATGGAATGGGAAGTTCTTTATGAACAAAACGGGGGCGGACACGGTGCCGTGTAAATATACCCGACAGAAGACAAGAAGCGTTTTCTGCCGGAATACATATTTTTTATTCACGGCGCCTTTTTATTAATTTGCCCAAAACGCAACGAAATGGGGTTTAAAAAAAACCGGGTGCGTGAGTTCGGGAATTCATTGATGTGACAGCATGCGGTAATGGTAGCGTTTTAATTATCTTGCCGAGCGCCCGGGTAATTTTGACAATTGGAGGGAAAAACATTAAAATATTACCGAAACCGATTGTTCCGGAGGAATTTTTGATGAATGACGTACGAATAACAACTTGCAGGTGCGGGATGGTTCATTGTTGCGTACATCCTTTCAGGATGTTGGACCGCGGGATCGGATATGTGACCATCGTCGCCGGGGTGAAGTTAGATGGCGAGAAATTTCCGGACGCCAAATCCAGGCAAATCATTGAAATGCTGGCGCAACGAATCGATGCTGGATCGCAAATCGGCATCTGTGATGAAGGATTTTGCGTGCGGCCGATGAATCAGTCACCGGGGGTGGTACGGGATATCGTGAAGGAAGTGATCCGCGGAACATGGCCAAGTAATGAGCCGATTACCAGCCAGCTCCATGCCCTAGGGAGGGTTTGTAGCGGTATCTGTGGCCTTTGTAGATGCAGTTATGGGGCGAAGGTTGAGTCACAAACCTGAACTCTTTTCTTTTTTCTCTTCATTCCGCGCCAAGCGCGGAAATTTATTAATAGAATCCATTATGGATGACGACAGTAAAAATATACAGAAGAAGATCACTCCCCGAGCAGAGGACTATTCCAAGTGGTATTCCGATGTTATCGATGCGGCGGACATTGCCGACAACAGCGCGGTAAGGGGGTGCATGATCATAAAGCCTTATGGCTATGCCCTCTGGGAAAAGATCCACACGATCTTTGACGAAAAATTTAAAAAACTCGGGGTAAGCAACGCCTATTTTCCTTTGCTTATACCCCAAAGCTTTCTTGCCAAAGAAGCGAAACATGTCGAGGGATTCGCAAAAGAAGTGGCCGTCGTTACGCATCATCGGCTCGAAAGCGACGGTAAGGGCGGATTGAAACCGGCGGGCGAGTTGAGCGATCCTTTGATTATCCGTCCAACATCGGAAACCATTATCTATGATGCATTTTCGCGCTGGATCTGTTCCTATCGGGATTTGCCTTTATTGATTAATCAATGGGCCAACGTGCTACGGTGGGAAATGAGGACCCGGCCTTTTTTGCGGACAACCGAATTTCTATGGCAGGAAGGCCATACGGCTCACCGAACGAGCCAGGAAGCGGCCGAATTCGCATCGAAAATCATTAATGAATACAAAGATTTTGTCGAGCAGGATATGGCATTGCCGGTGATCGCCGGTTACAAGAGCGAGAGCGAACGGTTTGCTGGGGCTGACCAGACTTTGTGCATTGAGGCGATGATGCAGGACGGGAAGGCGCTGCAGGCGGGAACTTCACATATGCTGGGCCAGAATTTTGCCAAGGCTTTCAATGTTTCTTTTACGGACGAGAAGGGGAAACCTAATTTCGCCTGGCAGACAAGTTGGGGAGTCAGCACGCGCCTGATCGGGGCCTTGATCATGGCGCACAGCGACGACAAGGGATTGGTTTTGCCGCCGAAGATGGCCTCAATTTCCGCGGTAGTGGTTCCGGTCGGCCAAGGGACGGCCGAATACGACAACGTTTTGAAATACGCCAAGGAGTTTGCGCAAAGATTGGAAAGCGAAACCGGGTTAGCCGTCAAATTCGACGATCGCGAGTTGCGCTCCGGGGAAAAATATTTTTATTGGGAAAAAAGGGGTGTGCCGGTCCGAATCGAAATCGGTCCGCGCGATCTGGCAAAGAAATCGGTAGTTTATGTTAGGCGCGACAACGGTCAAAAAAGCTTTGTTGCCGAAGCGGATGCCGCGATCAAACTTAAGGAATTGCTTGCCGATATTCAAACAAGCTTGTTCGAAAAGGCGGCAAAATTCAGGAAGGACAACCTGCGGCCGGTAGATAGCTGGGGTGATTTCAAGCAAACTATCGACGCAAAGCCCGGATTCATCAAAGCGCACTGGTGCGGCGGGGCGGAATGCGAAGCCAAGATCAAGGAAGAAACAATGGCGACAATCCGATGCATTCCGTTCGATGTGGAAGCAGAAGCCGGTAAATGCGTTTTTTGCGGGAAAAAATCAAACAACCGGGTTATATTCGCAAAAGCCTATTAGGCCCGAAGCGGTTGAACCGGGATCAGACCGGTCAACCCAGGAATATTTTTTCCAAAATACCGCTTTCAAGTATTCTTTGTGAAGCGTCGCCGGTAGCAACCCTTCCGTTATCCAAAACATAGCCGCGATCGGCGATATCGAGCAATGATTTTATATTGTGCTCGACCACCAAAATCGCGGTTTTATGTTTATCGTTGATCTCTTTGATCTTTGCGAACACCTCTTTAACAATTTTAGGGGCGAGGCCGAGGGATGGCTCGTCAAGCAACAAAACTTTAGGTTCGGTCATCAACCCTCGCGCCAAAGCGAGCATTTGTTGTTGCCCGCCCGAAAGCATTCCGGCCTTGGACGCGCGCCTTTGTTTCAATACCGGAAAAGTCTCCATGACCTGGGCGATCCGCCGGTTAAGTTCCTTTTTATCGCCAACAATAAAGCCGCCGATTTCCAAATTTTCTTCGATCGTCAGGCAGCTGAATACCCGGCGCCCTTGCGGAACAAAAGAAATACCCCTTTGTACGACTTCGTGCGGAACCGGCAGTATCTTTTTTCCGTGCCATAGCACTTCGCCGGAACGGATCGGCACCAAACCGAAAATCGCTTTGATTATTGTTGATTTGCCCGCGCCGTTAGGTCCCATCAAAGCTACAATTTCTCCTTGATCAAGCGAAATGTCGATGCCGTCAAGCGCCCTTACTCCGCCAAAGCGAACCGAGACATCATGGAGCTGCAGCAAGATTTCTTTTTCCATATTTGTTGTTATCTGCCCAGATACGCCTCGATAACCTCCCTTTTCCCCAAAACGGATCCGGGATCCCCCTGGGCTAATAATTTACCCTCATCCATTACCAAAATATGTTCGCAAAGCTCTCGGATCAGACCCATATCATGCTCGACCAGGATAACGGTTTTGTTTTCCCGCTTTAGTTCTTGGATAATACTGGAAATTATTTTTCTCATTTCCGGGAACAAGCCCGCGAACGGTTCGTCAAAAAGATAAATCCGGGATTTCATCGCAAGTACCCGGGCAATTTCCAAGAGCTTCCGCTGGCCATAGGAAAGACTGACCGCTAACCGATTTTTGTTTTCCAAAAGCCCAACTTTTCGCAAAACTTCTTCGGCGGTCTTATAATGGCATTGGGCATGCCCTTCGAAAAACGATCCAAAAACATTTCTTTCGGTCTCGGCGACCAAAATATTGTCCAACACCGTCATTTGTTCAAACAGGCGGACATTCTGGAACGTGCGGGTAATGCCGTAAAGAGAAACTTGATGCGGCAATAGCCTGGAAATTTTCTTCGTCCCATCGATAATAATTTCACCGCCATCAATTTCCAGAACTCCGCTCAAAAGATCGATAAGTGTGGTTTTACCGGACCCGTTCGGCCCGACAATGCCGGTGATTTGCCCTTTTTCAATCCCGATCGAAAGCCGATCAACGGCATGAACGCCGTCAAAGCGCTTTATTAAATTATTCGTTTCGATAATCTTCATAACTTGTATTCGCCGATCAACCCTTGTGGCCGGTAAAGCATTAGCAAAATTAGAATTACGCCATACACCACTTGCCGCATTTGAGCCTCGATATCGGACGGGAATCCAACAAAACGCATAACTTCGGGAAGCAGTATCAAGAAAAAAGCGCCCAAAAGCGAACCGCGCAGGTTGGCCAGCCCGCCCAAAATAATGATCGCGAGAATGAACATCGACTCGGCCACCCGAAAACCGGAAGGATCGATGAAGGTGATATATGAGGCGAATAAAGATCCGGCAACCGCCGCCATCGCGGCGGAAATAACAAAAACCACAAGTTTATAATGCAAAGTGTCGTAACCGAAGACGGAAATGACGGTTTCGTCTTCGCGGATCGCTTTCAATACACGGCCAAAAGGGGAGTTGGCGACAAAACGGGCAACCGAGTATGCCAGAATCAAAAATATCAATGCAAGGATCAGGAAATTGAAATTATTGGTGAAGTTTATGCCAAACAATTCCGGGCGGGAAATTCCGGGGATACCCAGGGAACCCTGCGTCAAATTTTTCCAGTTGAGAAAAGCGCCGAATACGATCGTATTGAAGCCCAATGTGCCGAGTGCGTAATAATCTCCCTTAAACCTTGATAAAACTACGCCGATAAGCAAACTTACCGCGGTCGCGATTGCGATTCCCAGGACCAAAGCACCGAAGAACCCGACGCCGCTCTTTGTCAGCAATATCGCGGTAGTATACGCGCCAATGCCGTAAAAAGCGGCATGGGTCACGGATAAGAGGCCAACTTAAACAATGCGGCCAGCCGGCAAAAAGACACTGGCAATATGTCCATCGCGGCGGAACCCGCGCAAAAGGTGGAAGTCTTTTTGTTCCACCGCACGCAAAGATGCACCACTTGCATCGCCATCGGCAAATTGAGCGGCCAGACGGTTGAGGAAAGGTTCGGGCCGGAGGTTTTGGCCGGCAAAGTGGTGTTCCGGGAAGTGAATATTGACCAACCGCAAAACAAAGCTTTGGCCGAAAAATTCCAAGCCGGCGGGTCGTCTTTGTTTATTAACGCCGTCAGAGAGGGAAGCGACAACATCCAAGAAGATGCGGAAGTATGGCGCTTGACCAATGATCCGCAGGCTTTTAAAAATTATCTGGCGGGAAAAATTAACGGCTTGCTGGGCAAACAATGATGGATATTTTAAACGCTTTGATAGACAGCAACACCATTCCCGCATTTACCGCCTTTCTGTTGGGCGTTTTAACTTCAATCAGCCCCTGCCCGCTGGCAACCAACATTGCGGCGGTCGCTTATCTTTCCCAAAGTTTAAAAAACGTAAAAAATACTTTGGCCAATGGCGCATATTACGCTTTGGGCCGCGCGGCCAGCTACACTTTGCTGGCGATTTTGATATATTACGGCCTTTCATCTTTTCAAATCTCCAAATCCGTTCAAGGCTGGGGCGAGAAACTGCTTGGTCCATTGCTGATATTTATGGGTCTGGCAATGCTTAATGTTGTTAAGATTAAATTGCCTTCCGGCGGAGAAAGATCGGAAAAGATCAAGCTCTGGCTGGCGAGCAAGGGCGGCTTGGGAGCGTTTTTGCTGGGGTCGTTGTTCGCACTGGCTTTTTGCCCGTATAGCGCCGTACTGTTTTTCGGCGCGCTTATTCCATTGGCGCTCAAAACTTCGGGCGGACTGCTTTTGCCGCCTTTGTTCGCCTTGGGAACCGGATTGCCGGTGATAATTTTTTCTTTCGTGATTGCTTACAGCACGCAAAAGCTTGGCCGGGCTTTTCAAGCGATACAAAAAATTGAAAAAATTTTGCGCTATGCCGTAGCCATAATTTTTCTGCTTATCGGTGCATATTATTTGCGTTTTTTGACTGGATTTTAATCTAAACATTTCCCCGCCAAACATCGCCGATGCAAACAGAGGGTGTTCCGGCGGATGAATAAAATGGTTAATATTAAGTGAAGTGAAGCGAAGTAAAGTGAAGCGATAGAAAATGTGAAGTAAAAAAGGGACGGTTCTTTAATGATTTTGGCAAAAAATGCACAAATTATCGCCAAAAATCATTGACAAAATAGCAAAATTATGACATCATAGCATGATGAAGATCCTAACCAATATCCGCTTCTATAAGCTCGCCGGAATCGCCCAAGCCTTATCGTCGCTGTCTTCATATGTGAAGAAGCGGGAAAATTCCAAAAAATTGGAACTGGTTGGAGTGGAAATGGTAAAAACCGATAACCATGCTCCAATAAAAATTGATGAAAGGAGCGAAAATAATTTCCGGGTAATCACGACCTCAATGCCGCATCCCGACATCAAAGAACTGGTTAAAAATGCGGATGACATCGGCAAGGTTAGAAATGATCTAAAACCGATAATCAACCGGTACAAAGAAATTATCCGGCGGGAAAAACCGGACGCAATATTGCTCAACGGAACTTATTATCTTCCCTGGTGTTTACTGTTGGCGGCGCGGGACACGGTGAAAAATATTGTCTTGCATTATCACGGCAGTCTGACCAAAGAAACCGAGCATTACCCCGAGCCGATGCGCCGGGTTTTCCAAGCCATAGAAAAAACTTTTGATTCCGACAATATAAGATATATTTTCCCTTCTTTGTTCGCTAAAGATGCCGTGGCTAAGGATGTTTTCGGAAGGGAGCCGAAACATTTTTGCATTTTGCCCAACCCGATCCCTTTGCATTTCTTTAAGGCGATAAAGATAAATAGGAAAAGCGCGGCCAAGAAAAATATCGGAACGGTCGCGCGGTGGCGCCACATAAAGAATAAGTCTTTCATCTTGAAATACGCGTCTCATAGTTCAAAGTCAATAAAAAGCGGAATTTTCAATTTGTTAAGCGATGTCAGGGCAGCTGCGGATATTCCAAAAAATATCCGTGATTCGATTAAGATGGTCCGGCCGATGGAAAATGCCAAGATGGCGCGGTTTTACTCAAAAATGGATGTCGTTGTTTGTCCGTCGCATTTTGAAACATACGGCAATGTGGCACAGGAAGCGGTGGCTTCCGGAACTCCCGCGCTTATCAGCCCCAATATGGGCGTTGCAGAGCAATTCAGGCGGTTCGGACTGGATAAATGGATTTTGCCGTTTGATGTGCCGGCGAAAGTATTTAAAAAAATCGACCGGATAATGGAAGAAACGGTTGATCAAAAACTTCGACTGGAATTAAAAAATGAGCTTAATCCCGCCCGTATTCACAAATTGCTTTTGAATTATATTGATTATAAATAATATGAAACTGTTGAATAATTGATTTTTGGAACAAATTTAAGCTTGTCAAATTTATCGGTTAATCTTAATTGCGCAATTATTCATTCAACAGTCTAAATATATTGGAATGAAAGTGATGACAAACGTCCAGTGTGCCAGCTTGGAAGAACTTATGAGGCACACATTTGTTATTTCCCTCACAGAATTCTTTCAAAAAAGAGAGCCGGAAATACAGTTGGTTGCTGTTGATGTTTTCAAAACCGACAATCCCGAGCAAGCCTGCAAGAAAAATATATTGTTGGATAGAAAAAATCTCAAGCTTGTTAAATATGGCGCGATTTACGATAATTTAAGGAATGTTTTTTTGAATTCGCGAAATTTAAATGATTTTGAAACGACCCTAAGTCCTGTGATTGAAAAATTTCGCGCGGCGATAAAACAAGAAAAACCCGACATTGTTCTTGTTAATTGCACATATTATCTTCCATGGTGCTTGTATGTTGCCGCAAAGAAAGAAAGTGTCGGCAAAGTGATTGTTTATTATCACGGTATTTTAAAAAAGGAAGCCGAAGATTATGAGCCAAAAACGAAAGATATATTGCTACAAATGGAAAAAAGTTTCCACATTGGGAATGATTTGATAGTCTTGCCGTCAATATTTGCCAAAAAAACGCTGGAGAAGGAGGTTGTTGGCAGAGAATTAAAGAATTGGACGATTGTGCCGAATCCAATACCGGATTACTTTTTTAAAACACGCCAAAAAGAAGCAGGTGCGGGCAAGAATATCGGCGCCGTTATAAGGTGGTGCGACATTAAAAATCCGAAATTTTTGAATGAATTCGCGCGTTACGGAGTTGAAAATAAAAAACGGTACAAAGTGAGCGTTGTAAGCAAGCCATTGCACAATGATGATATTCTGTACCGCAAAATGAAAAAATCCGTTAATTTCATTGACCCCTTGAGTAATAGCAATCTTCCATTATTTTATTCAGAGATGGATGCGGTCGTTTGTCCGTCGCATTTTGAAACATACGGCAATGTGGCGCAGGAAGCGCTTGCTTCCGGCACTCCCGCGTTAGTGAGCCTAAATATGGGAATTGCCGATTTGTATCGCGAAATTGGCATTGGTGACTGGGTACTCGATTTTGATGATTTCAAAACGACCGCGGGAAAGATTGAAGAAGCTTCTTTTGAGACGGTTAGCCCTTCAATAAGGGAAGAGCTAAGAAAAAGGTTGAACATAGATGTCGTTTATGGCCGCTTTTTGAAAGATATCCTGTTGCCACGGCTTTAATTTAAATTTTGCGTGAAAAAATTTATGAAAATAGCTTTTGTGCACAATGATCCAAGATACGCATCAGGTACAAATTTCATCAACAAGCTGATAGAAAAAAAATTAAACGAGAGAGGAATTGATACGGTCGCGGTTTATCCCGATCCGGATCTTTTTTTTCATGATTTTCCGGCCAGTATGCGCAGCGCCTTGGAGTTGATGGTTTTTTTTAGCGCTTGCCGCGATAAAGATAAGGTGATGGATTGCGATTTTGTGTACGGAACGACATATTCGGCGATCGCATATCTTGGCTATTCAAAAAAAATCATAAGTCATTTCGGATCTACTATGGCAGGCATCAGGAACGCCCTGACAAATGACGATAGCGGTGATTTCGGCTGGTTTTGGGATAAAATAGCAGCCAAAGAAATCTCCAACGATATTAACTTTGACGCGGTAAATAATCGTTTTTTGAATGATCTTGTTGATATCGAAAAATATGTCGCGCAAAAAGCCGCGATAGTGATCGCAGTATCGTCAAAAGTCAGGAACGAACTCATTGACCAGGGAGTAGCCGCTGAAAAAATCGGATTGATCCATAACGCTATTGAAGATTTCTGGTTTGAGGCCAACCTTCAACCCGCTGAAAAAGCCGGCGATTTCGGTATTTGTTATCTGGGGCGTATTGGTAATGGAGCACGAGATATGAAAATTAAAGGAATTGATCGGCTGGCGGAAATTTATAAAGAATTCGGCAACATTAGAAAGGTAAGTATTGTTTTGGCGAGGGATGAAAAGGTGTGCCGGTGGATGGAAACCGAATTTAAAAACCATTGCCTACTGAAAAACTTAACAAAAGAAGAAATTAAAGATAATATTTCAAAATTGCGAGAGGACGCCTTGATAATGCCGTCTCGCTATGAAGGTTTTAGCCTAACACTGATCGAAGGTATGTCCCAGGGATTGATACCCGTGAGTTTTAATATTGGGATTGCAGAGGAAGTAATTGAGAACGGTAACAACGGATTTATCGTGGAATCAGTCAAGGAAATGAAAGAAAAAATAAATTGGCTAGCTTTAAATAAAGGCGCCCGAAAGGGAATGTCTCTAGCGGCAATATCGTCTGCCCGAAAATTTACTTCTGAAGCAACAACGGATAAATTTATCAACATATTAAACGGCGTTAGTAATTAATCCGATGCTGGCGCGGCAAGGGCAATGGAAAAGGTCTTGAGCGTTTTTCCACTCCAAAGAATTGCAAGGCGTTGAGTATGCCGATCTCAAAATCGGCGATGCGGTGACATTTGAAGTTGTTGACGGTGAAAAAAGGGCCGTCGGCGGTCAATGTGGGGCGCGCCTAGTCCGAAAAAAACGTCCCGAAAGTCTTCGGGGCGTTTTTTGTTTGATGTTTGGCGACAATGGCACACAATGAACTTATTCAAATGATAAATTTAAATGTTATATTTATGCTATATTTAAACATAGCATTTGCGGGAGGGAAGAAATAAGCGTCAACCCCTGCCCGCTTTCAGCCGTCAATGGCGGCCGGCGGCGCGGGTTTTTTGCCGTTTTCCCCGCAATCGTGCATCAACGCCCAAACCAGCGCCGCGACCCAGCCGACAAACGTCCATCCCGCCAGCAAATTCAGAGCCAAAATCGCGCCCCAATTTCTTTTTCTGCGGGCGACGGCCACAATGGCGGGAAAAAAATAGGTGATGATTATCGCGATCAAAACAAAAAGAAAGAAAAGCGCCAGATTGTCCATAATTTTGATACGTTAATAGATTTTGATTTCGCTTTATGCCATTTTATCACATTTTGATCCGCGATCACATAATCTTTCGGCGGTTTTGGCCAACGCCGCGGCAAAAATCCGCTTTTTTGGATTTTGTGATATAATGGGCGATAAAAGAATAATCAAATCAAAAAATATGAATATGAAAAAGATCGTTTATGCCGTTGTCGCCGTTGTTTGTGTCGCCGCACTCGTTTTCTTGGCCTATCGTTTCGCATCAACGCCCGAAGAAACTCAAAATCCGATGCCGGCCGAAGAATCGCAAACCCAAACGCCGCCAGAGGCGGAAAGCAACTTGCCGGCCGAGGAAAATGTTATTCAAGAAAGCGAAATCCAGGGAGAATTATCAACCGAAGCGCCGGCGGAAGAGCCGCAAAGCACGGGAAAGAGCGTCATCGGCAAATCGGTGCAGAGCCGCGATATTACCGCTTATCATTTTGGCGGCGGGTCGGAAGAAATTTTGTTTGTCGGCGGTATTCACGGCGGCTACGCCTGGAACACCGCGCGCCTGGCTTACCAATTGATTGACTATTTAACGGCCCACCCCGAGGAAATTCCCGCAAACGCCAAAATTACCATTATTCCGGTATTAAATCCCGATGGTCTGGCCAAAGTGGTTGATAAAACGGGAATGTTTAATGCCGCCGATGTTTCAACTTCCGCGGATACCGCCGCGGCAAGATTCAACGCCAACAATGTGGATCTGAACCGCAACTTTGATTGTGAATGGCAGGCCAAGGCGGTTTGGCAAAACAAAACCGTGAGCGCCGGCAGTGCGGCGTTCTCCGAACCGGAAAGCACGGCGATTCGCGATTACGCGCAAAGCCATTCTATTGCAGGCGTGGTGGCGTGGTATGGATTTGGCGGCGGAGTTTATGTTTCAAGCTGTGATAGTAAAATGCTACCCGAAAGCGAGATCATCATGAATCTTTATTCGCGATTGTCCGGTTATGCGCCAAATCAGGATTTTAGCGCCTACGCAATTTCCGGCGATATGACGGATTGGTTCTCCAAAAATAATGTGCCCGCCATCGGCGTGTTGTTGACGGCCGCCAACGATACCGAATGGGACAAAAATTGGGCGGGAAGTAAAGAGATAATCAAGCATTTTGCTCAATGAAAATTTTAGGACGAAAATTGATATCGCTTGTTGTTGCGGGCCTCGTGCTGGTTGGCGCGGGGCTTTTGACGCTCTCAATTTTCAACCGGCCCAAGCCGTTGGCGCCAAAACCGCAAGAAATCGTTTCGCCGGTCATGGAAATGGCAAGTACGACCATTGCCGTGGTCGGGCCAATTCATGAAATCATCGGTTATTCGGCACAAAAACGCCCGATCGATTCCTACACTTTTGGCGATGGTAAAACATTATTGGTCTTTGTCGGCGCCATTCATGGCGGCTATGAATGGAACACCGCGCTTTTGGCCTGGGAATTTATTGACTATCTGGAAACAAATCCCGAAATTGTTCCAAAAAATTTGTCGGTGGCGGTGATTCCCGCCCTCAACCCCGACGGCTTGGCCAAAATCACCGGCAAAGAGGGGCGGTTTGCCGCCGCCGACATTCCCGCCGGCACCAACGAGACGGGACGCTTCAACGCCAACAATGTGGACCTGAACCGCAACTTTGATTGCAATTGGCAACCCCGGGGCATTTGGCGGCAAAAAGAGGTGAGCGCCGGCAGTGCGGCATTTTCGGAACCGGAAAGCGCGGCGTTGCGCGATTATGTTTTGAAAAACAAACCCGCGGCGGTCGTTTTTTGGCACAGCCAATCCAACGCGGTCTACGGCTCAATGTGCAACGCGGATATGTCTGATGAAACCCGCGCCATCCTCAACGCCTACGCCAAGGCGTCCGGATATCCGGCCAAAGACACTTTTGACCAATATCAAGTTTCGGGAGATGCCACCGACTGGCTGGCGTCGGTCGGCATTTCCGCCATCACCGTGGAACTGGCCGCGCACCAAAACATTGAATGGCAAAAAAATCTGGCCGGCATCAACGCTTTATTCCAATATTTTAAATGAAAATCACTTTTTGGGGCGCGACAAAAAACGTTACCGGATCAAAGCATTTGATAGAAACCCAAGGATTCGGTCTTTTGCTTGACTGCGGTTTTTATCAAGGCAAAAGAACGGATGCCAACCAACAAAACCGCAATCTGCCGTTTGAGGCAAAAAACATCAATGCCGTGATTTTGTCGCACGCGCATTTGGATCATTGCGGATCACTGCCGACATTGGTGAAAAACGGTTTTACCGGAAAAATTTATTGCACGCCGGCCACCGCCGAAATCGCCGAACTGATCCTGCTGGACTCGGCCAACATTCAAAAACACGATTGCGAATATTACAATTCCCATCTTGCCGGCAAAGAGCCGATCGCTCCCATTTACGCCCAAGAAGATGTGCGGCGGGTGATTGAATGTTTCAAAACCGTGGATTATTCTTCCTCGGACGGCGGGTGGACAAAAATAAACAAAAATATCCGTTTCAAATTCTACGATGCCGGCCATATTTTGGGATCGGCGGCGGTGTCGCTGGAAATCGGCGAAAATAACGGCGTTAAAAATCTGGCGTTTTCCGGCGATTTGGGGCGCGATGAACTGCCGATATTGCGCGCTCCGGAAAACATTCAAGAAGCGGCGCAAACCTTGATAATGGAATGCACCTACGGCAACCGCACGCATCAACCGATGCCGCAAATATTTGGAAAAGTGAAAGACATTGTCAAAACCGCGGCGCGCAAGAAAAGCAAAATCATCGTTCCCGCGTTTTCCCTGGGAAGAACCCAGGAACTGATTTATATTCTGCATTTGCTCATCAAACAAAAAGCCATTCCCAAACTGCCGATATACATTGACACTCCTTTGGGAGATAAAATCACCAAAATTTTTCCCCGCCGCACCCATCTTTTTGATGATGATTTTAAAAGAGAATTCGGCGATGACGGAAACGCCGCTTTCAATTTCAATAATTTGAAATATGTCCAATCCGCCGCGGAATCAAAATCGCTCAACGGCAAATCCGGACCGTTTGTCGTTGTCGCCGGATCGGGAATGTGCGAGGGCGGGCGGATTTTGCATCACTTGAAAAACGGCATCGGCAACGCCGATAATATCGTTTTGATCACCGGTTTTCAGGCCGAAAACACGCTGGGAAGAAAAATTTTGGAAGGCCAAAATCCGGTGAAAATATTTGATCGCGAATATGATGTGCGCGCCAAAATAATGGTGTTAAACGAGTTGAGCGCCCACGCCGACCGGGAAGATCTGTTAAATTACGCCGCCGGCATTAAGGGATTGAAAAACTTGTTTTTGGTGCACACCGAAGCGCCGCAAGCCGAAGCCTTTGCGCAAATCGCCCGACAATCCCTTCCCAATATTACCGTCAACATTCCCGAATTTTCCCAAAGTTTTGAACTCTGATTTTTGCAACCACGCGCCCAACCCGACAATGTTATATTTATGTTATACTTATGCTATATTTAAACATAACATTTTCGGATGATTTGCATTTATAAAAATTATTTGTTATTTTCCAATTGGTGGTTTAAAAATGAACAAAGCCGAAGAAATTGCGGGCATACTTTTGCCCGCTAAAGCCAATGAGGCAGATAAGAAAAAACCCCCTCGCGAACGCGAAGAAGGTGGCGGGGACCAAACCCCGCACGAGGTGAAACAATATTATAGTTGAGTTTCACATTTTTTTTTACGCAAACTAAAAATTTTAAAAACCGGTTTGATTAAA
>DIWQ01000001.1:0-3136 GCA_002423555.1 Patescibacteria group bacterium UBA6102 | reverse complement strand
CCCAGGAAGGCGAAAAATCCCAAAACATCGGTGGCGGTGGTGATAAAAATTGTTGCCGACGACGCCGGGTCCTTGCCCAATCTGGCCATCAACAAGGGAGCCATGGTTCCCGCCGCGGCGGCGACCATCAAGTTAACGATCATTGCCAAAAACAAAACCAGCGCCAATAACGGATCACGATTGGCAAACAGGATGACTATCGCCACCAATGCGCCGTTAATAACGCCGTTGACAAAACCGGAAAGCAATTCGTTTTTCAGTGCGCCGAAAGAAGACTTAAAATCAATCTGTTTGAGCGTGATGCCGCGCACCATCACCGCCATCGCCTGCGTGCCGGCATTGCCGCCCATCCCCGCGATGATCGGCATATACACCGCCAGCAAAACATATTTGGCGATGGTTTGATCAAACATACTCACCACAAACGCCGCCAAAAACGAGGTGCCCAAGTTAATGATCAGCCATTTGTGGCGAAATTTTATTTTCTCCCCCGCGCCGCCAAACACGCTTTCTTCCTTGGCAACACCGGCAAAATTATATAATGACACCGCCGTTTGTTCGCGCAGGACGCGGGCGATATCGTCGGAATAGATGATGCCCATCACGTTATCATTAGCTCCGATCACGGCGATTTTGGCATGAGGATAGGCGCGAAAAAGGTCCACCGCTTCCTCGTGGGTGGCCGAATGGCGGATGGTGGCAATTCTGCGGGCATATTTTTTGGCCTTGTCTTTTAACTGCGCAAATCCCAACTCGTGGCCGGGCAAATATCCGGCCAGCTTGCCGTCGGATCTCAAAACGATAATCGCCGGCAGGCGGCCGGTGCGCTTTTCGTGGATTTTGAATTGCTTGGCCACTTCGGCAATGGTTTCGTTTTCGCCCACTTGGATGTAATCCACATTCATCAACCCCGCCGCCGTTTTGGGATCAAACCCCAAAAGCCTTTCCACCGCGTGTTTCATCCGCAAACTCAAAATTTCCAAAAGATCGGTTCTTTTCGCCGCCGGAAAAAGCTGGAGAATGTCGGTCGCTTCGTCGGGATCCAGATTTTCCAAAATCGCGGCGACTTCCAAGTTGTCCAAACGGCTCAAAATATCATAGACCAAATGCTTGCTCAGGATCAGGCAAATTTGCGCCTGTTGGGCGGAAAGCAGATTCTTAAAAACCGCCAGGCGCGTTTTTGGCTTGGTGCGAATCGCTTTGATTGTCGCTTGCAATTTGTTGGGAGCCTTCATTATTCCATCAATCAAAAAAACATCTCACTTTTTAATTATAGCCGTAAAAAAATTTTTCACAAAACAAAACCGGCCGGCACGAAAAATTGCGGATTTTCCCTTTAAAGGTTAGGATATAATTGGCGAGAAAATTGAAAAACGAAAAATGGAAAAAAAAGAAATTTCGCTGAAAACGATTTTTGGCCATCTTTGGGAAGGCGTTTTGCCGCATCGGCGGCTTTTTTGGGTTTGCGTCGCCGCGTTTGTGGTTTTTCAGTTGATTGAACTGGCAATTCCGGTTTTTTACAAACGGTTTTTTGACGAATTGGGCCAATCGGCGCCGGCGGAAGTTTTGATCGGCATCATCACCGTCATCGCAGTCGTCAATCTGGCTAACTGGCTGTTTGCCGCGATCGCGCATTTTTCCTTGAGTTTGACGACGGCCAAAATAATGGTGCAATTAAAACAAAAATCGTTTGACTATTTAATGCTTCATTCACGGAAATTTTTCGTCAATAATTTCACCGGAAGCTTGGTTCAAAAAGTCAATCGCTTCGCTTACGCGTTTGAGATATTAATGGATAATCTGGTTTTTAATTTAATCCCCATCGCCATATGTATTTTGGGGTCCATTGCGGTTACCGCGTTTCTGGCGCCGCCTATCGCATTGGTTATTGCAGTCTGGTCGCTCTTGGTCATTGCCGCCAATTTTATTTTCTCGCGCTGGAAAATCAAATATGACATAGCTCGGGCGGCGGCAGATTCAAGAACCACCGGATTTCTTTCCGATAATATCGTTAATTATATTTCGGTAAAACTTTTTAACGGTTATCGTTCCGAATCAAATAACTTCAAAAAAATCTCCGACGATCAAGCGCAAAAAACGATCACCACTTGGCAACTTTCAAATGTCGCCAATATTACCCAGCATTTTTTAATTATCATTGTGGAATTTGCCGCATTCTATTACACCATTTCGCTCTGGCAATCCGGCCAGGCATTTATCGGTACCTTCGTTTTGGTGCAAACCTATATCATCGGCATCTCCCACCAGCTTTGGGGAGTTAACCGGATGTTTCGCGGAATCTATCAAGCCATGGCCGATTCCAAAGAAATGGTGGAAATCCTGGAAACTTCTCATCAGATTAAAGATATTCCCGGGGCAAAAATTTTGGCGAACGCCAAGGGAAAAATTGATTTTGAAAACATTGTTTTCGGATTTCAAGACGATCGGATAATTTTAAAAGATTTTGATCTGTCCATCAATTCAGGCGAGCAAGTGGCCATTGTGGGGTCGTCGGGCGCGGGAAAGACCACCCTCACCGGCCTGTTATTGCGTCTTTTTGAGCCGACCGGCGGCCGGATATTAATTGACGGCAACGATATCCGCGAAATCACTCAGGAAAGTTTAAGAAAAAACATTTCCCTGGTGCCTCAGGATCCGGTTTTGTTCCATCGCTCAATCTTGGAAAATATCCGCTACGGCCGGCCGGAAGCGTCCAACGAAGAAGTAATCGCCGCCGCGCAAATGGCGCATTGCGACAAATTCGTCCAAAAAATGCCCGCCGGCTACCAAACAATGGTGGGCGAGCGGGGCGTCAAACTTTCCGGCGGTGAACGCCAACGAGTGGCCATCGCCCGGGCGATTCTGAAGCGTGCGCCGATTTTGATTTTGGACGAGGCGACCTCATCTTTGGACTCAAAGTCCGAAGCCCTTATTCAAGACGCGCTTGACGCCTTAATGAAAGACCAAACTGTCATCGCCATCGCACACCGCCTTTCCACCATCCGCAAAATGGACCGCGTGGTGGTGCTAAAAGGCGGCACGATCATTGAACAAGGCTCCCATCAGTCCCTGATCCGCAAAAAAGACGGCGTCTACCGCAAACTCTGGCGCCTGCAATCTTCCGGCTTCATTGAAT
>DIWQ01000016.1:8516-9146 GCA_002423555.1 Patescibacteria group bacterium UBA6102 | reverse complement strand
AACTTTGAGGTTGTCGGCGAGCAAAGCCGCGCCATAGAGTTCAATTTTTAATTTCTTCGCTTCGGCGGTCGGCCCAATTATGAAAAATAAAAAATTTGTGGTAATTGACGGAAATTCGGTGGTTCACCGGGCGTTTCACGCCATGCCGCCGCTCACAAACCGGAAGGGAGAGGCGGTGGGGGCGGCGCACGGCTTTTTTCTCGCGCTGTTGCGGGCGATTGAAGATTTCCGTCCTGATTATCTGGCGGTTTGTTTTGATACCAAGGGCGGCACCTTCCGCGAGAAATCGTTTGCGGGATATAAGGCCCAGCGTCCGGCGACGCCGCCGGAATTGATTCGCCAGCTGGAAACGGTGCAATCGTTACTGGTCGCCGGGGGCGTGGCGGTGTTCGCGATGGCGGATTTTGAGGCTGACGATCTGATCGCGTCGGTGGTGGCCGCGGCGAAAACGGAGAGCGGGGTCGTCGATTTTTTCATTTTGACCGGAGATTATGACAGCTTGCAATTGGTGGACGGGCGGGTGAAGGCGTTTATCGTGAATCGCGGAATCAAAAACGCCGTTATTTACGACGCGGCCAAAGTGAAAGAAAAATTCGGCGTATCGCCGGCGCAGATTCCGGCGCTGAAAGC
>DIWQ01000016.1:0-8400 GCA_002423555.1 Patescibacteria group bacterium UBA6102 | reverse complement strand
AAAAATTGGCGTCAATGATGGCGGATGCTCCGCTCGGAGCGGTGCTGGGAAAGTGCGACTTTAAAAATTTTTCCGCGGTTCGCGCCCGCGCCGCGCTGTTGGAGAGAGGGCTTGCGGGAATCGCCAAGCGCCTGCCGGCCGCCGGGGCGGGAGTTAACCGGACATTGTTTTAATTCTTTGCGCCCGCGCCGGATTTTTATGTTATAATAAAATTGTTAGAATCAACTCGTTGAAACGGAGTTGCCGTTTCCAGTAAAAATGAATTTCATTGATTTTGTCAATCTGTTTGCATTGGCCGGGAAACTCCTGTTTTTTTTGGCGAATGTGGTGGGGTTGCAATTGATCTTGTGGGCCTCGGCGGCGAATTGGCGCACGGTTTTCGGGAGGATGTTTTTGGCGGGCATTTTCTTTGTTTTGTTGTGGATGGACGCCGATTTCTTGAGTTCGCATGCAAGCGTGCTGTTTTCTTCCTCTGCGGCCGCGGTGGCGGCCGGGGGTTTTCGCGCCGTTTACGTTTTGATGGCGGTGTTCTTTGCCGCGTTCTACGTTTTCGCGCTGAATTTTCCCGGCGCCAATCCTTTGGATGCGGGCCGCCGCCGTAAAAGCAATTTTGCGCTGGCGTTGTGGGCGTTTTTGGGCATTGCGTCCTTAATGCCGTTGGTGGTCCGGGAAGCGGTCATCGGCGGCACCATTCCGGTCGCGGCGTGGATTGTTCCCGGGCGATTGTTTTGGCTCTACGTTGCCGCCGCCGCCGCGTCGCTGGCCCTTTCGTTTTGGGAATTATCGCGCAACCGCCGTTTTGCCGACGCACAGAATCGACAAAAGGTCGGTCCGGTGGCGCTTTCAGCCGGGGCTTTTGGAATTTTCAATTTGATTTTCAACATTATTGCACCGGCGCTGGGGGAGTTTTGGGGTTATGTCGGGTTCTTTGCGGTGTCGGTGAATTATGTCATTGCCATTTTGCTGGGATATGTCGTTTACCGCACGGTGCACGACAAGCTTTTCGGCATCAAAATCATTCTGGTGGAGGTATTCGTCGGGTTGATGGGCGCCAGTTTGCTGGCCCTGCCGATCTTTCTTGAATTATTGTGGCAGAGAGCGCTGATGCTCGTTTTGTTCGTTCTTTTCTGCATTTTCGGGTATATTCTGGTGCAAAGCACGGTTAAGGAACTTCGGGAGAAAGAAGAGCTTGAATTGAAGGTTGCTCAAAGAACTCGGGAATTGGAGCGGGCAAAAATGAATTTGGAAGAATTAAACGCCGTCTTGGAAATTCGCGTACGCGCCCGCACGCGGGAATTGGAGTTGCTCAACCAAACGCTGGAAGAAAAAATCGTTGCGCGCACCAACGATCTTGAATCAAAAATCAAAGACTTGGAAACTTTTCAAAAAATCACCGTTGGGCGCGAACTGAAAATGATTGAATTAAAAGAAGAAAACGCGCGCCTGCGCGCCCAAATTTCAAATCTCGGGCAAAACAGCCGTCAAAATAATGGATAAAGCAATCAATTCCAACAACATTCCTCTGCCGCCGGCGCAGCCATTGTCGGGTGATCAATCTTTGCGCGAACGCGAACTGGCCGAATTGAGCGAAATGAAAGCGCGCCTTGAGGAGGCCAACGGTATTTTGGAAGTTCGCATTAATGCCAAAACCAGGGCGTTGCGCGAACTGGCCGCCAATTTGGAAAAAGAAATGAAGGAGCGGACCGAGGAATTGCGGCGGAAAGTGGCTGAATCCGAAAATTCCCGCGTGGCCTTGATGAATATGTTGGAAGATATGGAAGATTTGCGCCGCCGGGCCGAAGAAGAAAGAGAGAAAACGATGGCGATTATCGCCAATTTTTCCGACGGATTGATGTTTTTTGACGCGCGCGACCGTTTGGCGCTGGTCAATCCGCGGATAGAAAATTATTTTTCCATTAACAAGGCGGAGAGTAAAAATATGATCGGCGGACGGATTTCGGATATTGTTCGCTTCGCGCCGATGTCGCCGTTGGGAGAAGTTTTCGCCGGCTCCTTGGAACGCGTTTCCCGCCGGGAGCTTTCTTTGAACGAAAAGACGGTTTTTGAAGTGAGTGTTCTTGAAGTTGCCGGCCGCGCCGGCAAGATCGGGACTCTTTTGATCATCCATGACATCAGCCGGGAAAAAATGGTGGAAAAAATGAAGACGGAGTTCGTTTCCATCGCGGCCCATCAATTGCGCACCCCGATTTCGGCGATTAAGTGGACACTGAGAATGATTTTGGACGGCGATCTCGGCCCGATCAATGACGAGCAGAGAGAGTTTTTGGACAAAACCTATAAATCCAATGAACGGATGATCAATTTGATCAACGATCTTTTGAATGTCACCCGCATTGAGGAAGGGCGGCAGGTCTACAACCCGGTGGTGGCCGACATTGAAGAGGTTATCCGCGGCCTGATTGCCAACTATGAAGATATGGCCCGCCAAAAGAATTTGAATTTGTCGTTTGAAAAAATCGCGCCGGTCGTTCCCACGGTAAAAATTGATCTTGAAAAGATTAAGTTGGTGGCCTCCAACCTGATTGAAAATTCGCTCAAATATACGCCCGCCGGCGGAAAAATTTCCGTCACCCTCGGCGAGGAAGACGGCAATGCGATGGTTGAAGTCACCGATACGGGTATCGGAATCCCCGCGGAACAGCAAGACCGTATTTTTACGAAATATTTCCGGAGCGCCAACGCGATCAAGGCGGAAACCGAGGGCACCGGATTGGGTTTGTTTATTGCCAAGAATATTGTTGAAGCCCACGGCGGGAAGATCCGTTTTGTTTCCGAGCCCGGACGGGCCACGAAATTTTCTTTTGTACTGCCGCCGGCGGAATCCGATTGATAGGCAATTTGCTTCTTTGGGTGCGGTGAGTTATAATGTCAGAAAAGGTATGGAAAAAATTTTATTGATTGAAGATGAAGAGCTTATCATCAGACTCTTGAGCAAAAAACTGGCCGCGATCGGTTATGATGTGTCGCTGGCAATGAATGGGGAGGAGGGGCTGGAAAAAATAAAGCAGATTGTTCCCGATTTGATTTTGCTGGACATTGTGATGCCGCGCATGGGGGGGTTTGAAGTGATGGCGGAGATGAAAAAAGATGAAAATATCGCCGATATTCCCGTGATTATCATTTCCAATTCCGGCCAGCCGTTGGAATTGGAAAAAGCCAAAGAGTTGGGTGCGGCCGATTGGCTGGTGAAAACCGAATTTGACCCCAAGGAAGTGGCGGAAAAGATTCAAAAATATATCAACAAAAACTAATCCATTCTGCCCATGGCAAAGAAAATTCTTATTGTTGAAGACGATAAATTCCTGCGGGAGCTTATCGTGAGAAAAATTTCCAACGAGGGCTATGATGTTTTGGAAGCGGTGGACGGCGAACAGGGATTGTTGCAGATCAAGGAAGGGCATCCGGACTTGGTGCTTTTGGATTTGATCTTGCCGGGGATTGACGGGTTTGAGGTTTTGGCGCAAAAAAGAGAGGACCCGTTCATGGTGTCAATCCCGGTAATCATCCTTTCCAACTTGGGGCAAAAAGAAGATGTGGACAAGGGGTTGAGTTTGGGGGCCACGGATTACTTGATCAAAGCCCATTTCACTCCCGGAGAAATCATTGAAAAGGTGCGGAATCATCTCAAATAATTCTCCGCGGCAAGGCAAATGTTGATTTTTCTTTACGGTGCCGACACTTTCCGTTTGCGGAGAAAAGCGCGCCAAATCATCTCCGAACATGAAACCCGCTCCCGGGGAGCGGATTTTGCGGTTTTTGATATGGACGAAAGCCGCGCGCCGGATTTGTCCGCGGCATTTAGACAAACATCTTTGTTTGGCGCCAAAAGGTTTTTTGTCGTCAAAAATCCGATTTTCCAAAAAGAGACTAAGGAGGCGTTGATCGCCGCGGCGGAAAACATTGCCGCTGGCCCCCACAATTTCCTGTTTTTGCAGGAGGGGAAAGTTTTAAAAACCGATCGTTTTTTGAAAGTCATCGGCAAATTAGGACAAGCGCAAGAATTCGCGCCGCTTGACGCCGCAAATCTTGAAAGATGGATTGCTGCCGAGTTTGCCGTCCTGGGGCATCCGGAGGGCGGGGCGATCGCGCCGATCATGGCGGCGGCCATTGGCAATGACCTTTGGCGGATGAGCGGCGAAATCAGCAAATTGGTCCACTTTGCCGCCGGGAGGGCGATTTCCGCCGCCGATGTGGCAAAGGTCGTTTCTTCCGTCGCCGAGAACAATATTTTTCAAACGGTGGATGCCATCGCCGCCGGAAATAAAAAAGAAGCGTTGCGGATGGTCCGCTGCCACGCCGCCGCGGGCGATCATCCTCTTTATCTGCTGGCAATGATTGCGGCGCAATTCAAGAATTTGCTTTTGGCCAAACGGTGCGCCGCCGCGGGCGCGCGCGGACTGGGGATGCATCCCTATGTTTTTTCCAAATCGGCGGTGCTTGCCCGCCGTTTTGGCGGCGCGCGGCTTGAGGAGAGCTATGGATTAATCCGGCAGGCCGACTTTGACATTAAAACCGGCAAGATGACTGCCGCCGCCGGCCTGGATTTTTTGGTCGCCAAGCTTTAAGGGGCTGTTGCCGAATAGGACTTTTACTGCAATTTAAATTTCGTTAGAAAGCCTGTTTGGCAACAGCCCCTTGATTCGCAAAACAAAACCTCTCCGCGGATAACCCCGGAGAGGTTTTGCAGACGCCGTCAGGCGGATTTTTTTGCCAGTAATTTCGTCAAGCGGGACTTCTTCCGCCCCGCGGAATTTTTTTTAATCAGGCCGGATTTGGCGGCCTTATCGAGCGCTTTGTAGATTGAGGGCAAAATGGCCTCCTTCTTACCGCGATCGGATTGCGCGGCCGCCGCGCGCGCGTCTTTTATCAATGCTTTCAGACTGCGCTTGCGGGCTTTGTTTTCGGCGCGCCGTTTGACGTTTTTGCGCAACGCTTTTTTCGCGGATTTGGTAATCGGCATATTTTGAATTAAAAGTTAAAAGCTGAAAAATAAATCACGACAGGTTAAACTGTATCATAATTTTTGATTTTTGCAATACTTTGGCTATAATGGCGATATGAAATTAAAACAATTGGTAAAAACGGCGATTAAAAGAGTTTTGCCTAAATCCGCAATTGGCGCTTATCATTTGGTGTTAACTTGGGCGGGGGCGGTTTGGTTTGGGTTTCCATCGCGCAAAATTAAGGTGATCGGCGTCACCGGCACCAACGGCAAATCAACCACGGCGATGATGATCGCTACGATTTTGTCGCGCGCGGGGTTCAAGACTGCGGTTTCTTCGTCAATAGAATTCAGAATCGGGGACCGCGTTTGGAAAAACCGCTCCCGGATGACGATGCCCGGAAGATTTGCCCTCCAAAAATTTTTACGCCGCGCCGCCGATGAAAACTGCCGTTACGCGGTGGTGGAAGTGAGTTCCGAGGGTATCGCGCAATATCGCCACCGCTTTATCCGTTTTGACGCGGCCGTGCTGACCAACCTCACGCCCGAGCACATTGAATCGCACGGCGGATTTGAAAATTATCGCGCCGCCAAAGGAAAATTTTTCGCCGCTTGCCGCAATATCCACGTTATCAACGGCGATGATCCCAACTGCGAATTTTTCGCCGCATCTCCGGCCGCTTGCCGGTATGTTTACGGAATTCGCCACAGTTTTTCCGGCCGGATTAGCGCGAAAAAAATTACCGCCGCCAAAGTGGATTTTTCTCTTGGCGGGTCGTCGTTTGAATCGGAGGGGCTGGCCTTTAGATTGTGCTTGCCCGGCGAATTTAATGTTTATAACGCCTTGGCCGCGATTGCCGTTGCTCGTGCCCAGGGGGTGCCGCCGAAAGCCTGCCGTGCGGCATTGGAAAGTATTGCCACCATTCCCGGCCGGATGGAGAAAGTTTTCGCCGGCGATTTTGAAGTTCTGGTTGATTATGCCGTTACGCCCGATTCGCTTGAGAAGGCCTATCAGACTGCCCGCCGGAGTTTGGCGGGTAAATTGATTTGTGTGTTGGGAGCGTGTGGTGGGGGGCGGGATCGGTGGAAACGGCCGGTGATGGGACATCTGGCGCAAAAATATTGCGACCGGGTTTTTATCACCAGTGAGGATCCCTATGACGAAGACCCGGGCCGGATTATCCAAGAAATTGCCGACGCCGCGGCCAACGCCCGCCGAATCGTTGATCGCAAGGAGGCGATTCATCGGGCATTGAAGGCCGCGGAGAGGGGCGACCGGGTGATTATCACTGGCAAGGGGTGCGAAGATTCAATGTGTCTGGCCGCCGGCCGCAAAATTCCTTGGAGCGACAAAGACATTGTTTTGGAATATCTGGAAAAATCGCGCTAAAAGACGACGGTAGCCAAAAACGCGCCATCAGAGCGCGTTTTTTGCGTCAATTTTACTTTTTTGTCAAATTAAAAATGTCAATAATTATTGGCATTTTAATCTTGTTTGACCCTTGACAGGAATTTATTTTTGGAATAGAATGGGGGGCGTCATTATGAATAAGGCGGGTTTGGCACTCAAAAATGGATTTGGGTGTTTAGTGAGCGGAAAACCCTAACTGCGGTATAGAAAGGCATCTATGTCCGATCAAATTCCATATGAGTATCTGTTCGAAGTTGTCCGGGTTTGGCCGAAGCTTGTTCATTTTTATTCTGGGGACCGTTTATGGCTTGTCTCTGACGCCGTCTTTCGGCGGAGTTGAGGCGCAGGAGGAAACGGCGCCGGAAAGCGCCGATATCCGAGAGCTGGTGGTTTACGGCGATGCCGCCGAATTCAAGTTTTGCGGCAAGATTTCCCGCGCGGTTTTTATTGAACCCAAAACGCCGACGGACATTTGTTCCAAGGCCGATGCCACAAGCGCTTCCAAGACGGCGGCGCGGCGGATGAGAGTGGTTCTCACCGCCTATTCCAGCACCGTGGAGCAGACCGACAGCACCCCGTTTATCACTGCCAATGGCACTTATGTCCGCGATGGCATTGTGGCCAACAATGGCTTGCCGTTCGGCACCGAGATCCGCATTCCGGAACTGTTCGGCGAAAAAGTGTTTTCGGTGCAGGACCGGATGCACTGGCGCAAAGGGGGATACCATTTTGACATCTGGTTTCCCACCTACGAACAAGCCAAGAATTTCGGCGTCAAATATGCTTACGTGGAAGTTCTGGAAAAGTAAAATTTAATATCAAACAAAAAAACCACCCCGTTTAATCAAGGGCGGTTTTTTTTGTTTGAATTGTGATCGTGATTTTTTGCGGTGCGGGCGGTGCGGGATTGCGGGAAAATCAAGGGGTGGTATAATTAAAACATCCGGCGCGCGTTGGCGCCGGAAAAATATTTTGTTTCTCTATGGGAGGAGAAAAACCGCCAGAAAATAAAGTTTGCCGTTTGCGATCAGTTTCAATTAAAATATCGCCATAAGGATTGCCGGCTTTTTGATTGCCGGTTTTGTTTTTGGCGTGTTCGCGTTAAACAATAATAAAGAAAATATGCAAACAGAAAATGTTTTTGCGCGTTCGTTGGCGGCGGTTTGCGCCGCGGCATTTTTAAGTATATTATTCGCACTTCCCGCGCAAGCGGCCTTTCCGCAAGATCAGGCGGGGATTGCCGCCTACGTGAAATTAACCGGCGTCAATCAAACAAGCTTTGACACCGCTTTGGATGATTTTTTTGATTCCACCGAACCGTCCGACAACACTTGTATGATTGGCGTCAAAGGATACCTTGTTGATGATCAGCCCTATGATCCCTACGCCTACAACAAAATTGACGTTCACTTCTATCTGGGCGTTGACGGCTGGCTGGCGGCCTATCTGTTAAAAGACGATCCCGCCGCCAAAATCGTGAATTGGCGCCCCGGCGCGGAATTGAAAAATACTTTGCTGGAAGTTGCCCTTGAAGACGCGATCGCCAAACTTGGCGCCGCGCCAACCGGAGAAATCAAATACCATGATTTCTCCGCGCCGGCATCGTCTAAAATGACATTGGCAAAAGAATCCAGCCCGGCCAACGATCAGGATAGCGAAGGAAACCCGGTCAATCACAACGAATTCTCCGCGATGATGAAGGGAACATTGAGCCGCTTTTCGTGGAGCGTGGAGGGAGTCGGAACCTCTTGCAGCGGCTATTACTGGGGGTCGGCGATTGATTTATTCATTGAAGGCGGCGACCCAATCGGCGGCGCCGGATGTTCCCGGTTTACCTACGGCGACTATGTTTACGCCCCGGAAAAATTCAACGATCAAAAAAGCCACATCGTCAGAATGAGCAAAAACCAGGGCGACAAAGGCGCCAACGGAGTGTTTGTCTTCATCTACGGCAATTAGCGAATTTGGCGCGGAGGGAAGCGGTAACAATTAAAATCCGAACAAATTTTGCGACCGCAAAATTTGT
>DIWQ01000035.1 GCA_002423555.1 Patescibacteria group bacterium UBA6102 | reverse complement strand
CAAGCCTACAAAAGCCCCCTGCGTCCGCAGTGGATCGGCGTGGAAACCGAAAAGGTTTCCGAAACGGTTTTTCGTTTCAAGCTGCAAAACCCCTATTCGTCTTTTCCCGAAAATTGCACGCTCAAGATCATTCCCCGCCATATTTGGGAAAACACAACCGCCGACAACTTCTCCCTGTCGCCGAACAATCTGAATCCCGTCGGTTCCGGACGTTATAAATTCAAAAGAATCGTTTCGGACAAAAGCAATGTCATCACCGCCGTTGAGCTGGAAAGGAATCCTTTGTTTTCGGGACCCGCGCCGTTTTTGCGCCAAGTGAATTTCGCGTTTTTCAATGATTATGAAGCGCTGGCGGCGGCCTTCAAGCAGGGACGCATCCAAGGCTACGCGGCACGCGAAAGCAACGGCACCGTGCCCGCCGGCGCAACGGCGTATAATTATTCCATCCCCCGTTATTTTGCCGTTTTTTTCAATCCCAAAAAGAACGAGGCGCTGGCGGATCCGGCGGTCCGCAACGCGCTGGCGCGCGCCGCGGGCAAGGATGAAATTATCCGCGCGGCGCTGGCCGGCCGCGGCGCCGCCGTGGATTCGCCGATTGCGGGCGTCAATCCGCCGCCAGCGGCGCCAAAATATGATCCCGAAGAAGCGGCGCGGCTTCTGGACGAGGCCGGTTATGCGCGCGGCGAAGACGGCGTCCGCGTCAAAACCACCAGCAAAAAACCGGCGTTCCAATTCACGAAGACTTTGGTCAAGGGTTCCTCGGCAACCGCCGAAATACAGGAATTGCAAAAATGTCTGGCGCGCGAAGTGATGCCCGAATTGGAAGCCACCGGAAGTTTCGGCGACCAGACTTTGAAAGCCGTTAATCTTTTCCAGGAAAAATACCGGCAGGACATTTTGGATCCCCAGGGATTGAAAGACCCCACCGGCGACGTCAAACTCGGCACGCGCGAAAAACTGAACCAGGTCTGCTTCCCTTCCGGCGACAGCGCCGCAAAACTGGAAATTACAATCGCCGTTGCCGCCCAGGAGCCGTTCGCGGCGGCGGCGGGAATCATCAAAAAACAATGGGAAAGCATCGGCGTCGCCGTCAATATCCGGGAAATTCCCGCCGCCGACATTGAAAGGGACGCGGTCAAGCCGCGGGATTATGAGGCGCTGTTGTTCGGGCAAGCGCTGGGAATGATCGCCGATCCGTATCCCTTCTGGCATTCAACCCAGATTGCCGATCCCGGACTGAACTTTGCGATCTACGAGAACAAAGACGCCGACAAACTGCTGGAAGAAATCCGCGCCGCCGGCGACATCGCCGCGCGCGCCGAAAAACTGGCGGCCCTGCAAGATCTGATCATCAAAGATTCTCCGGCGGTGTTTTTGTACAATCCGGAATATCGGCACATCGCCGCCCAATCCGTCAAAGGGATGAAATCCGGCCCGATCGCCGATCCCTCGCGGCGCTTTGCCGGCATCGCCGAATGGTACACCGCCACCAAAAGAATTTTCAATCCCGGCAACTAAGGCGCCTAAATGATGCGAAAAAATTGCTTTTAATTTGAAGATTTGTTATAATGGCACCAACCAACCGAAAAAAACGGCTCCTAAACGATTTTCTCCTTGTTTTGAGGAATGCCTTTTGTTGCGATAACCTATAAACACAAACCCATATGCATTCGTTGCCCAACGAATCTCCAAAAGAGATCACCAAAGTGGTGATCCCGGCCGCCGGATGGGGCACGCGATTTTTGCCCGCCACCAAGGCCATGCCCAAGGAAATGCTGCCGATTATTGACAAACCGGTCATTCAATATGTGGTTGAAGAAGCGGTCGCTTCCGGAATTAAAGACGTTATTCTTATCACCGGCGGACAAAAACGTGCCATTGAAGATCATTTTGATCGTTCCGGCGAACTGGAAAAATTCCTTGAATCTCAGGGAAAGACCCAGGCGCTGGCCGGCATAAAAGAGATTGCCGGCCTGGCGAATTTCATTTATCTCCGGCAAAAAACCGCCCAATACGGCAACGCGCTGGCGGTGATGGCCGCCCGTCCCGTTATCGGCAACGAACCATTCGCGGTGATGTGGGGCGACGAATTCATTTCGGCCAATCCTCCCCGCCTGCGGCAGATCATTGACGTTCACCGGAAATACGGCGGCATCGTGATCTCCGGAGTGCGGATTGAGTCAAAGGACGACGTTTCCCGCTACGGCATCGCCGATATGGCGCCGGTGGAAGAAGGAATTTTCAAGATTAAAAAGATCGTGGAAAAACCCCTGCCTCAGGAAGCGCCCTCCAATCTGGCGACCCATGGCGCCTACATCCTGCCGCCGGAAATTTTCGGCATCATTGAAAACCTGAAGCCCAGCAAAGGCGGCGAGATCTGGTTGATTGACGCAATCAATCAGTTGATTGACAGCGGCTATCCGGTGTACGCCTGCGAAATCAAAAACGGCAAATATTACGACACTGGCAACAAGACCGAATATCTGAAAACCGTCATTGAATTCGCGCTCAATCATCCCGATTTTTCCAAAGACATCAAAGAATACATCAAAAATTTACGACTGTAAATTTTTGAAATTTCAAGCACCAAGCGCCAAATTCCAAACAAATTCAAAATTTTAAAATTTAAATTTCAAAACTGAATTCTCGTTTTAAATTTTGAAATTGTGATTTTGGATTTGTTTAGAGTTTAGAATTTAGAGTTTAGGATTTCCCGCCTTTGGCGGGCATGCGGGCATGGCGGAATTGGCAGACGCGCACGGTTCAGGGCCGTGTGAGTAACATCATGGAGGTTCAACCCCTCCTGCCCGCACCAATAAATTGTAACTTCGTAATAAATTATCACCGCTTGCCGGCAACGGCGGGCGCGGTTCTGAAAATAAATGCACAATAATCCGATAAATCCCGGTGGCGGACGGGCAAAAAAACCCGCCAAAGTTCCGGCGCAATCTTTTGACGGCGCGCTGGAGGCGATTTTGGGCGCACTGCCCCGGCCAAAAAAAACCCAAGACAACTCCGGCGCCGATTCCGCACCGGCGGCGCGGCAAAACCGCCGGCCGCGCGGCCGCGGCGGCAAGCGTTTTCGCACCGCTCCGCGCCAAAACCAAGTTCAAAGCCAAAACCACCCCCAGCCTCAAAGCCGCCAAAAGGACGACGGGCGCTTGCGCGTCATTCCTTTGGGCGGCCTGGGAGAAGTGGGCCGGAATATGACGCTTTTGGAATATCAAAATTCCATCTTGATTATGGATATGGGTTTTCGTATGCCCGGTGAAGATATGCCCGGCATTGACTACATCATTCCCAATATTGATTATTTGAAAAACAAGGTCAAAAATATCGTCGGCGCGGTTTTCACCCACGGACACTATGACCACATCGGAGCTGTTCCCTATATCATTGAAAAAATCTGGCATCCGGGATTCCGGATGATCGCCTCGCCGCTCACGCGCGCCATCATCCTCAAGCGGCAAGATGATTTTCCTTCCTGCCCGAAGCTGGACATTGAATCCGCCGACGACGGCGGGCGCTTCCAACTGGGCCCCTTTGAAGTGGAATTTTTCCGCATGAACCACAACATTCCCGACAATTTCGGCATTTTCGTTAAGACGCCGGTCGGTAGTGTGATCAACACTTCGGATTTTAAATTTGACGACCACCCCATCAACGACAAGCCGGTGGATTTCGTCCGCCTGCGCGCCATCGGCGACCGCAAGATATTGCTCCTTCTTTGCGACTCCACCGGCGCCGAAGAACCGGGCCATTCCCTTTCCGAACAGGAAATTTTTGAGAATCTGGAAAAAATCTTTCGGGATGCCAAGGGGCGCATCATCGCGGCCACTTTCGGATCATTGCTAAATCGCGTCCAGCAAATGATCCACCTTTCGGAAAAATACGGCCGGAAAGTCGCCATTGACGGCTATTCGCTGAAAAACAACGTTGAAGTTTGCCGGCAGATGAAATACATCCGCGCCGAAAAAGGCACCTTTGTTCAGCTTGGAGAAATCGCCGGCTTGCCCGACGAACAGACAACTGTCATCTGCACCGGCGCGCAGGGCGAAGCCGACGCGGCACTGATGAAAATCGCCAATCGCGAGCACCGCTTTTTGCGCTTCAAGAAAAACGACTCGGTGATTTTTTCCTCATCGGTGATCCCGGGCAATGAACGCACCGTGCAAAATTTAAAAGACAACATCCTGCGTCAGGGAGTGAAAGTCTATCACTATAAAATGATGGATATTCATGCCGGCGGGCACGCCAAGCAAGAGGAATTGAAAGAAATGACGCGCTTGATGCATCCGAAATTCTTTATGCCCATTCACGGACAGTACTCAATGCTGGCGGCCAACGCCGAGCTGGCGGTCATCGCGGGAGTTCCCGAACAAAACATTCTTGTGG
The DNA here is from genome assembly GCA_002423555.1 of Patescibacteria group bacterium UBA6102. GTDB lineage: Bacteria > Patescibacteriota > Minisyncoccia > Minisyncoccales > UBA5738 > UBA5738. The sequence continues at coordinate 757 of DIWQ01000035.1, read as the reverse complement.
CGGAAAACGGACAGATCGTCTCTCTGAGCCCCGATGACATGGTCCTTGAAAAAGAAACCGCGCCGGCAAGCTTCGTGATGGTGGACGGATTGGGGGTGGGCGACATCGGCGAAGTGGTTTTGCGCGACCGGCAAGTTTTGTCGCACGACGGTATGTTTGTGATCGTCGCGGTGGTTGACCGCCTCACCGGCAAAGTGAAGGGGTCTCCCGACATCATCTCGCGGGGATTCGTCTACCTGCGGGAATCCAAAGACCTGCTCAAAGAAACGCGCACCCGCACCGTGGAGATTATCGGCCGCGCGGTTTCAAACAACGGCGCGGTCAATTGGAACCACGTCAAGGAAGAAATCCGCGGCAAAATCGGCGATTTTCTTTTCGCCAAAACCGAAAGAAAGCCGATGATATTGCCCGTCATCATTGAGATATAATCTCAATAAATCCCAAATTTCAATTTCTAAATCCTAAATAAATTCAAAACCTAAATTTCAAAACTCAAAACAAAAACACTTTTTCATTTTGAGTTTTAGATTTTGATATTTGAATTTGTTTAGAGTTTATGATTTAGGTTTTAGGATTTGTTTAATTCTATGCGAATTTTTAGCGGGATTCGCCCCACGGGCGACATTCATCTGGGAAATTATTTTGGCGCGATCAAGCAATGGATTGATTTGCAAAACCAAAACGACTGCGTTTTTTGCGTGGTTGATTTGCACGCGATCACCACGCCCTACGATCCCAAGAAAATGCCGGCGCAAAT
>DIWQ01000010.1 GCA_002423555.1 Patescibacteria group bacterium UBA6102 | reverse complement strand
AGAAAGAATGATTTATCATTTATCATTTATCATTTATCATTTATCATTTATCATTTATCATTTATCATTTATCATTTATCATTTATCATTTATCATTTATCATTTATCATTTATCATTTATCATTTATCATTTTCAAAAAGTCTTCTTCGCCGATGACGGCCGCCCCCGACCGGCGCGCTTTTTCCAGCTTGGAACCGGGATTGGCGCCCGCCACCAAATAATCGGTGTTCCGGGAAACCGTTTCGGAAACGTTGCCGGCGGCGGCGCGGACCGCGTCTTTGGCGGCCTGGCGGCTCATTTTTTCCAGCGTGCCGGTGATCACAAAAGTTTTTCCGGCCAGCATCCCGGCGGTTTTTTGATGGGGCAAAATCTTGACGCCGGCGGAAAGCAGGCCTTCAATCACCGCCGTGTTTTTGCGATCGGCAAACCAGCGGCAAACCGATTCGGCGACCACCGGACCGATGTCGGCCACCGTCTGCAAATCTTCAAAAGACGCGCTCCGGATACTTTCAATGTTCCCGAATTTTTCCGCCAACGCCCGCGCAGTCTGTTCGCCGGCATTGCGGATTCCCAAAGCATAGATGAATTGCGGCAGGCCGATCGTTTTTTTGGCGTCAACCGATTCCACCAGATTCCGGGCGGATTTTTCGCCGAATCTTGCCAGCGGCGTCAAATCGCCTTCTTTGAGGCCAAAAATATCGGCGGGGGCGCGCACCAATCCTTGGTCAATCAATTGCTCAATGATCTTTTCTCCCAGCCCGTCAATGTTGAACGCGCCGCGGGAAACAAAATGCCGCAAAGATCTTTTTTGCACCGCAAAACAATCCCGATTGACGCAACGCAACACCGCTTCGCCCGGTTTTTTTTCGGTTTTCCCGCCGCACATCGGGCAAATTTTCGGCAAGTGAAACGGAGTTTCGGCGCCGGTGCGCAATTCCGGCAGGACGGCAACAATTCCGGGAATCACGTCGCCGGCGCGGCCGACAATCACCGTGTCGCCAATTTTCACTCCCAGACGGCGGATTTCGTCTTCGTTGTGCAGAGTCGCGCGGGAGATCATCACGCCGCCGACTTTAACCGGCCGCAAAATCGCCACCGGCGTGAGCGCGCCGGTGCGCCCCACCTGCACGACAATGTCTTCCACCACGGTGGCGGCCTGTTTCAAGGGAAATTTGTAGGCGATGGCCCCGCGGGGAGATTTGCCGGCGACCCCCAGTTTTTCAAACAAATCGTTTTGGTTCACCGCCACCACGATGCCGTCAATCTCATAGGGCAGGCGGCCGCGATGATCGCGCCAGTGCCGGTAAAAAGCAAACGCCTCTTGCATATTCGCGCAAAAACGGCTGAACTTGTTGTTGGTTTTGAAGCCCGCAATCTCCAAAAATCGGTGCTCTTCCTCGTGGGTTTTTTGCCCCAAATCGGTTACTAACTTGTAGCAATTTGAATCCAATCGGCGGGAGGCCGCGATTTTGGGATCCAACTGGCGGATTGATCCGGCGGCCAGATTGCGGGGGTTGGCAAATTCCGGCAGGCCTTTTTTTCTTTGATTGTCGTTGATGGCGTCAAAATCGCGGCGCGACACCACCACTTCGCCGCGCACCGCCAAATGCCGCCACCCGCCGCGGGTGATCGCAGAAGCCATATCTTCCAAGCCGACAGCGCGCAAATCCGCGGCGATTTCATCCGCGGCGCGCAAGCGCAAGGGGATCGCTTCAATAGTTTTCAAGTTGTTGGTAACGTTCTCGCCGATCCTGCCGTCGCCGCGCGTGGCGCCCGCCGCCAAAATTCCATCCTCATAGATCAGCTCAATGGCCAATCCGTCAAGTTTGGGCTCGCAATAAAAATCAATCCGGGCGCGGTCGGCGGCGGAAAGCAAGCGGCCGATCCGTTCCTGCCAATCGGTCATATCCGGCTCCGAAAACGCGTCGTTTAAGGAAAGCATCGGCGACGAATGGGTGAATTTTTCAAATTTTTCCAGCGGCCGGCCCTCCACCCTTTGACTGGGGGAATCCGGCAAGATCAAGTCCGGATGGGCGGTTTCCAAATCAAAAAGCTCCTTCTTCAAGGAATCCAGCGCCTGGTCGGAAATTTCCTGGCGGTCAAGCACGTGATAGAGATAGCGATGATGGTTGATGAGTTTCGCCAGCTTGGCGATCCTTTCTTTTGCCGCTTGCCTTTCCATAAAAATTTTGCGATTACATCCGAATCCTGATCGCCCGGTTCGCGTTCCGATATTTACCCGTGGATTGAATGCAAATAAACTCATCAACCGGGCCGCAGGTATATGACACGAATTCATATTGGGAATCCCCCCCATCAGTCCAACTGTAAGAATAGCCGCCATAATTAATCTGTTGGTACAGGGCGTCCTCCACGCCGATCTGCGCCAAAGAAAATGCCTTGATTGAATCGCCCGCCTCGTTTAACATTTTAATCCGGCCGGCCACCAACAGCCCCACCCCCAACGCCACCGCCAAAACCACCGACATTGCCGCGGCGGCAATGTAAATCGCCACGCCGGCGCGGCGGTCGCAAGCCAAATCGCCGTTAATTTTTTTGGAATTTAACATAATATCTTTGAATTACAAAACCATTAAATTCAAATGCTGTTGGAGGGGTCTAACCCTCGCAGTAACGAGGGATAGACCCCAAAATACAAAGCGTTTCGTAATCCAAAATAATATTTTATTCTTCAATATCAAGATCGCGCTGGGAAATCGTGATCTGGTGGTTCATCACTTGATCTTGGCGCCCCCGTATCCGAAGGCCGATCGTGGTTCTTGGTTGCAACCGGTCATTTTGCGGCCAGCCGTAGCCATAAACATTAAACGCCTCCACGTTCACTGCCGGCGAGGTGAGCGGCAATTCAAAAGTGCGGTCCAAATTGCTCCGGCTTTCCATCAGCGCGCCGTTGGCGCCATAGTCGTTTCCCGGATGGCCCAAATAATATTCCACGCAGTCCATCGTTCCGGAAGAATTTAAATTTTGGAATTTCACGCCGCCCCGGGCGGTCTTTTCAAAATTAATGTTTTTGGCCGAAAGACAGCCGCTGTCCGAAGTTTTTTTTGCCATCCGCAATCCCCGGCCAATGTGTTCCAGATTGTAAGCGGCCTCTCCCAGCATTTGCGACTTTGCCAAAACCACGCGATGGGCGCGCAAGGCGTGGAAAAAAAGCCCGGTAACCGCGGTCATAATCAAAGAAAAGACCGCCAGCGTCACGACCATTTCCACCAAAGTGAACCCGCGTGACGGATCCCGTTTGAATTTATTTTGGCATTTTGTCGTTTCCATTAACGATAATTTATCATTGATAACTTATAATTGATAATTGATAATTGATAATTGATCAGTGATAACTGATAATTGATAATTGATAATTGATAACTTATTATTTATCATTTATTATTTATTACTTATCAATTATCGTTGATTATTGATCACTGCCACCAGTTGTATAATCTTTCCCGGACGGTTTCGGTGTGTCCGCCGGCCGAATCGGACCAGGAAACTTCGGAAACCACTTCAAGATAAGCCGGCGATGCATTGGGAATCACCCTGATCCTTCTTTTAAACATTGTGTTTTCCGTCCCTTCTCCGCCCGAATAGCCGTAAAGCCCGCCGCCGATTTTTATCGTCGCCGCCGGATCGGCGGTCAATCCCGAGCTCAAATAATCCGCCCCGCCGCCCGATTCATAGCCGGCCAATCCGTCATTCCAATCCCCCAACCCTTCATAGAATTTCAAATAGTTGGTGTCGCGAAGATTGCGCGCGATTTCCGCGCCTTCGGCGGCCAAATGAACCGCGGTAAAACGATTGGCCGCGGAATTTGACAGCGCCAGCGACTGATTCACCAATCCGTAGGCACCGATCATTCCCACCGAAACGATCACCAGCGCCACCATCACCTCCACCAAAGTGAACCCCTGTTCGGATTTTGGAAACGCGTTTTTCATATCAACGCCATTTGGCGATTATTATTCAACATACACCAAGCCGGCGATATTGATCACCGCCGTGCGGGTCGGCGACCCGTTGACCACGGAAAAAACGACCTTCGCCCATTCGTATCCGTCCCCGCCCCGGTTAATCCGGGCGGTCAAATCCGGCGCGGCGTAATTGATGTCAACGGAATTGGCATTGGTCCAGGAAGTGTTTTTTTTACGCACCTGCATATCCAGAATCATAATTTTGCCGTCCAAAGAAATCCGTTCGGTTTCTTCGCCGGCATCATAACTTTTGCTGTTGTCTTTGTCCGCGTAAATCAAATAATAATTGACGCCGTGCGGTAAATAGATGCCATAGCCTCTCCGCGCCGTCCCTTCGCTTGTGTCGCGCGACGACAATGCCCGCTCCTGCGCCCGCCGCACATCCTGCATAAACCCAAACGTTTGATTATCCAAAATGACTCGCCGTTCACCCTGGCGGTAACCGGCCGCGCCGATCGCGGCGATAATGCCGATGATCGCCACCACCGTCATCAATTCCACCATGGTAAATCCCTTGTTGTTTTCAGAATCGGTGCGCATCTTTATTATTGTCCGATTATCCGGCAAGCAAATACCAGTCCAAAATCGCCGGCGCGAAAAAAAGCGAGATCAGCAGGCCGGCGACCAGAAACGGCCCGAAAGGAATCGGCGACGACATTTTCTTTTTTTTCGCCGACACCATCACCAATCCCATTATAGCACCAAAAAGATTTGCCAAAAACACCGCCAGCAATACCGGCCAGAATCCCAGCGCCAAACCCATCAAAAACGCCAGCTTCACGTCGCCAAATCCCATCCATTTTCCCCGCGACGCCAAAAACATCGCCAAAAACAAACCGCCGGCAAACGCCGCCGCCGAAAGCGGATCCGCCAGCGCGGCAAAATCCGGCCGGCCGAAAAGAAAAAAGTCCTGCGCCAACGCGCCCGCGCGCAACGCCAAAACCGCAATCAAGCCGGTAATCAGCGCCCCGTCGGGAATCAAATACCAGCGCCAGTCGGCGGCAAACACCACCGCCATCGCCGCCAAAAAAATCCACCACGCGGACAATTCCAAAAGCGGAAAAAAAGAAAAATGGCCCGCAAACACCGCCGGATAAAAACGCCACGCGGCGGCGCAAAACAATCCCGCCACCGCCAGCTCCACCGCCGGGTATTGCCAAGAGATCGGCTTTTGGCAATAACGGCATTTGCCGCGCAGGATAAAAAAACTGGCAACGGGAATCAAATCATACCACGCCAGTTCGCGCCGACATTTTGGACAGCGCGACCGGCCGTCAAGCGCGCTCTCCCCCTCGCCGAAACGAAAAATCGCGCAATTGGCAAAACTGCCCGCAATCAATCCAAAAATAAGTATTGATATTAAAATAAACCAAAACATTAAATCCATGAAGAAGGGTCCGACCCTTTTAAAAGGGTCGGACCCTTTTGAAAAATATCGCAGGTTTATTTTATCACACCGGCGGCAAAACAAAAACCGCGGAATGGAAACCGCGGGATTGAAATCACGGAAAAGAAACGAAAACAGCGAAGATGTGATTGTTTTCGCTGTTTTTTCCAAATCGCCACAATTAAAGCGCCGTCGTGCAACAAGCAGTCGTACAAGCCGTCACGGCAGGATCCAAAACTGACGGTATCGTAGCTTTCAAAAACGACCCCGCGTGCGATGCCACCACATAGTATTTATTGACGCCACCGTCGTTGATCGGTTTTTCCAACCGCGCATAGTAACAAAAATACTTTTCGCTTCCCGCCGCGTTATTCGCCAACGCACAGTAACCCGTGTTGGTACCGGTAAGCGGACAAGTTGGGGTGGGCGTAGTGGGATCTTTGGGCACGGGATTCAAATAGGTATCAATGGCGGTGGGCATTGTCGCGGCGGTATTGACCAGATATGTGCCGCTGGTGGTGTCGGCGCTATACATTGACTGGGCCGAGACCAGCTGGCGCATATCCGACTGCCGTTTGGCGTCCCGCGCCTTCTCGCGCGCGCCGCTCATTGACACCAGCACCATGCCGGCCAGAATCCCGATGATGGCGATCACCACCAACAATTCAATGAGCGTGAAACCTTGTCTTTTGGATTGCATTTTTTTGAAATTAATTTAATTTTCGTCTATCACTATTTTTTTTGCCTTACATTTCGACCTTTTATTTTTTCCTTGACAGATTGATTATACCGCGAGCGGCAAGAAAAATGCAATGGGCGGACACTCCAGCCGGGAAGTTCACCTTTCACCCCCCAAAAAAACGGCAGGATAACCGTTCCCGCCGTTTTCCCAAATCACCGGCAAATTAAAGCGCTGTCTCGCAGGAAGCGGCATTCGTGCCGGTCAACGCTGTCGGTATCGTAATTTTTAAATGGGATCCCGCATGCGAAGCCACCACAAAGTACCTGTTCACACCGCCGTCGCTAACCGCTTTTTCCAGACGCGCATAGTAGCAGAAATACTTGTTATTTGCCCCGCTATTCGCCAGCGCGCAATAACCGTAAGCGCCGGTAGCAAGCGGACAAGTTGGGGTGGGCGTAGTGGGATCTTTGGGCACGGGATTCAAATAAGTGCCGATGGCGGTGGGCATCGTCGCGGTGCCAACCAGATACGTGCCCCCGGTGGTATCACTGCTATACATTGACTGGGCCGAGACCAGCTGGCGCATATCCGACTGCCGTTTGGCGTCCCGCGCCTTCTCGCGCGCGCCGCTCATTGACACCAGCACCATGCCGGCCAAAATGCCGATGATGGCAATCACCACCAACAATTCAATGAGCGTGAAACCTTGTCTTTTGGATTTCATTTTTCTTTTTGATTTATCAGATCCGTTGCGCGAATATCTTCGCAATGAATCTGTGGTTAATTTAATCTGAATTATGAAACGCTCCGTGTTTTGCGGCCCGTTTCCGGCGACGTCAAAACCTCGCCGGAGCCGGACCCCTCCGACAGCATTTGGATTCAAGCGTTTTTTAATTCAAATAATTTATGCTTTGTTTGTTTTGTTTGTTTTGACCTTTTTTTGATGTCTTCGACCTTTGATTTTCATCTTAATGATTAATTATACCGCCAGCGGCAAAAAAAATGCAACTATCAAAATTCTCTCCGTCAAACCGCGTTCATGGAATTGTAAAGCGGGATCATCACCGATCCGACCACACCGCCGACCAGCAGGCCCAAAACGATGATCAGTGCCGGCTCAATCAGCACCAGCATTGAATCAATCGCCCGGTCGGCCTCTTTTTCATAGAAGTTAACCATCACCAGCAAGCTCTTGTCCATTGACCCGGTCTGCTCGCCCACCATAATCATCTGCGAAAACATTGACGGAAACAGATCCGGATAATTGAAAAGCACCGAAGACACCGTTTCCCCTTTGCGCACGCCCTCGGCGGTTTTGCGGATCGCATCGCGGTAGAGATCGTTGCCCACGATATCGCGCGTGATCTCCAGCGCGCGGGTGATGGGAATGCCGCCCGAGATCAGCACCGACAGATTGTCGGCAAAGCGGCTCACATAAAGCATTTTCAAAAGATTTTTAAAAACCGGCAGGCGCAAAGACAGATTGTCAAAAAACCGTTTTCCTCCCTTGGTGCGCGAAATCCGAAACACCGCCACTGCAACCGCGATAATACACAACAGCACGATAATGCCGCCGATGCCGCGGATGAAATCGGTGGTGGCGATCACCGCTTTGGTGATTGCCGGCAATTCCGTTTCCGATTCTTGCAACATCGCCGTCAGATTCGGCATCACAAAATAGCTCAACAAAAACAACACCCCAAACATCACCACGACGATCACCGCCGGATAGACCATTGCCGCTTTCACTTTTCCGGCAAGATAATATTGCTTTTCCAGATAATCGGCCAGATAGTTGAATTGCTCGGAAAGATTTCCCGAAACTTCCCCGGCCTTCACCATTGAGACGAAAAACGACGAAAAAACATCGGGGTATCTCGCCAGCGCATCCGACAGCGGCGATCCGGCCTCCACGGTTTGGGCGATCTTGAGGATTTTTTCGCGGAAACTCTGGTTTGACAGCTGGCCGCCGACGGTGCGCAAAGATTCCACTAATGATACGTTGGCGGCAAACATCACTGCCAGCTGGCGCGAAAACACCGCCACGTCTTTTCCCGAAACTCCCTCAAAAAGACGGATATTGCCGAAAGCGCCCCGGTCTTCTTTTCTCAGAAAGGTGATAAAAAGTCCCTGCTGGCGCAAAACTTCCGCCGCCGCCTGGACCGATCCGGCATCAATGCTGCCGGTTTTGACTTCGCCGCTTTTGGTTCTGGCTTGATAAACAAACTTCATAACAAATTAAAAATTAAAAAATCAAAATGAAAAATTTTGGAGTTGAAATTTTTTTTCAAAAAAATTTCAACGTTATATATAAAAATTCCTTAATTTTGATTTTTGATTTTTACATTTTGAATTTTTTAGATAAGGGCTTCCAACTCCTGCGGATTCAACGAATAGGAAAGTGCTTTCTGCAGATCAATTTCGCCGGCCTTCACCAAATTGGCCAGCGATTTGTTCAAGGAGATCATTCCGTCCTTGAAGGAAGTGTCAATCACCAGGGGAATTTCGTGAATTTTGTTCTCGCGGATCAAATTGCCGACCGCAAAGTTGTTGAAAAGCACTTCGCAGGCAGGAATCATTTTCCCCTTGTTTGATAAGATCAAGCGCTGGGAAACGATGCCCAGCAGAGACGCGGATAACTGGGCACGGACCTGTGATTGCTGTTCGGCGGGAAAGGAATCAACGATGCGGTGGATACTCTGCGGCGCGGAATTGGTGTGCAAAGTGGCAAAGACCAAATGGCCGGTTTCCGCCGCGGTGAGCGCGGTGCTAATGGTTTCGGCATCGCGCATTTCCCCGATCATAATCACGTCCGGATCTTGGCGGAAAACCGACCGCAATGCCATGGAAAAAGAGTAGGTATCGGAATTCAATTCCCGTTGCTCAACCACCGAACAATCCGGCGTGAACAAATATTCAATCGGATCTTCAATGGTGATAATGTGATCGCAACGCGTGTGGTTGATCGTGTCAACCAGCGCAGCCAGCGTGGTTGATTTTCCGTGCGATGTGGGCCCGGTAATCAAAACAAACCCCTGCTCGGAATCAATCATTTTTTGCATTATTGGCGGCAGGTTAAGCTCGCTGATCGTTCTGATTTTGGTGGAAATCAGCCGCAAAGCGCAGGAAACGCATCCCCGCTGGAAAAAAACGTTGGTCCGGAATCTTTCCTTGCCTTCAAACGCGTAAGAAAAGTCAATTTCTTTGAATTTTAAAAACTGGTTTTGCTGTTCGGGAGTCATCAGGGCGAACGCCAGCCCCTGACTGTCCCGCGCCGAAAGCGGCGCCTCTTTGGGAATTGCCCACAATTCCCCGTTGATGCGGATGATCGGCGGATAACCGGCCGCCAGATGGAGATCGGAAGCGTTCTTTTCCACGGTGATCGCCAAATATTTTTTCAAGGATTCGGAATAATCCATATTTCAAATTAAAAATTGAAATTGAAAAATTTAAAAAACGGTTTAAAACGCGCGGGCGCCGCATTTTGCAATTTTCAACTTTGAATTTTTAGTTTATTTTAATTAAACTCACCGCTTTCGCCATTATGATTTATCGCTCGGTTTTTTTATTGCTTCGGAGTTTCCAGCGCTCTGTTGATCTCTTCGGCCACCTCGCTTGGGGTGAAGTGCGCCTTGATCATAAACCCGTCGGCACCCAAATCAAGTCCTTTTTTTATTTCTTCTTTTTGTCCCAGATTGGAAAGGATGATGATTTTCAGGCGATTGAGATATGAATCCGGTTTTTGGCGGCGCATTTTGCCGACGCGCGCCAATATTTCCCACCCGTCCAATTGGGGCAAAACGATATCCAATACCATCAAATCATACTCTCCGCCCGACAACTTTTCCATGCACTCTTCCCCGGTCATCGCCAGGTCAACGGCAAAACCCGCCTGCTTTAATTTGGTATGATAAATATCGGACAAGAACGGATCGTCTTCCACCACCAGAATTTTTTTTCCGGCACCGGCGGCATCTTTTTCAATTGTTGTCATAATCAGTGATATTATTAGCTCATTATAACCTATTTTTTTTGTCAAGCAAAGGCGGTCGCAACCGCTCACCAAGGAATAGTTACAGAGGATGTTAAATCCCGGTTAGACCCCTTCAATTTTGCGCTTGCAGCAATTCCTTGCCAGGGTCTAACCCTCGCATTAGCGAGGGATAGACCCTTACGGGTTCTTGCCGCTCACCGCCGCGGAAATATCCTCTTCGGTGGCTTTCAAAACTTCTTCCAGCGTAGTCATTCCTTTCAATGCCTTTAAAACCCCGTCTTGGCGCATCGTGATCAGCCCTTGCCGCCGCGCCTCTGCGCCCAAGGCGGAGTCGGAAAGATTTTTCAAAACAATCTCTCCCAGTTCCGCCGTCATTTCCAGCGTTTCAAAAATTCCCACCCGACCGGAAAATCCCTGCCGTTTGCACTTTGAACAGCCGACCGGCTCCCAGATCATTATCGGATCCGGCAACGCCATCCCCTCCCGCGAGCTTTCGGGAATTGAATTGAATTCAAAAATTATCTTTTCCTTCAAATATCCCTGAGCAGGGATTTGCCGGCGGCAATCGGGACAAAGGCGACGCACCAAACGCTGTGCCAGCGCCAGAATGAGCGTTGACGGAATCAGATACGGCTGGATTTTCAAATCCACCAAGCGCGGCACGACGCCCAAAGAATCATTGGTGTGCAAAGTGGACAACACCAAGTGGCCGGTAAGCGCCGAATGAATGGTTAACAGCGCGGTTTCTTCGTCGCGCACCTCGCCCACCATAATCACATCCGGGTCCTGGCGCAAAATACTGCGCAATCCCGAAGCGAAATCAAAGCCGATCTCCGGCCGCACCTGCGACTGGTTGACGCCGTCGCAAAAATATTCCACCGGATCTTCCAAGCTGATGATATTGATCTTTTCATTGTTGATCTCCTGCAACACCGCGTAAAGAGTGGTACTTTTCCCGGACCCGGTCGGCCCGGTCACCAGAATCAGTCCGAAGGGTTCGTCAACCGCCTTTTTCATCAACTGCAGATTACGCCCGTCCAGTCCCAAATCTTCAAAAGTTTTGTGCCCCGCATCCGGGTCTAGAATTCTCATCACCACCTTTTCGCCGAGTGCCGTGGGCAAGGTGGAAACGCGAAAATCATAAGTTTTGCTGGCAATCTTCATTGAAAAACGCCCGTCCTGCGGCACGCGGTTCTCGTCAATCTTCATATTTGACATTATTTTGATGCGCGCCAGCACCGCGTTGGCAATGTTGAGCGGCAGAAAAATTGACGAAAACAGATCACCCATCACGCGGAAGCGGACTCTCAATTTCGTCCGGCTGGGCTCAATGTGAATGTCAGAAGCGTTGCCGTCAATTGCGTTGCGCAAAATCACGTTGACGATTTTGGCAATCGGCGCGCTCTCCACGCCGGAAATCGTTTCTTCCTGCTGTTTTTGGCGCGAAACTTTGTTTTGCGATTCTTCCTCCTGAAATTCTTCCAGCGCCCGCCCCACTTCTTTTTTCAGATCGCGATATTTGGCCAAAACTCCGTTGAAAATCGCCGGAGTAATTAAAAACACTTGGTAAACAAAATTGTTTTTCCGTGCCAGAAACTTAAGCGCCTCCTGCGCTTTCAAATCTTCGGGACAAACCATCCCCACCATAAATTCACTCTTTTTTTTTCCCAACGGGATCATTCGGTAGAACTTGGCGGTTTCCTCGGGAATCGTTTCCAAAATCTCCAGAGAAAGGTCCTCGGGGGGATCAAGAATCAATGGAATACCCAGCCATCGGCTTTTCAGTTCAAAAAGTTTCTTCTCCTCAACAAAGCCTTGCGCGATGATTACCTCTTCTTCGGTCTTCCCCAAATCCTTCGCCAATTCGGCCTCCACTTTGGCGGCCTGCTCGGCGGTGATGGCGCCGGCACCAATAAGTTGTTGCGTTAAAAGCGACATTGGAAATTTCAAGCATCTTTAGAAAATACAAAACAACGCGCTACTAAGGGCCCGCCGCCGGAAGCAACGGGGCGGCCGGACCGGCACGCCTGCCCTTTCAACGCTAATCCTTGCCGCCGGCGCCGTCGGCCGTGGTTGTTGAAGACTCAACAAAAGGATTTTCCCGCGTGATTTCCTCTTCCGGCGGCAAAACACGGGGAAACATTTCCAGATCCTCCAGTCGCGGATCTTGCAACGCTTCAATATTGAGCGCGGGCGCAGGCGCGGGCAAAGCGGGAGGAGCGGTGAAACTTTGCTTAACAAACCGCCAGCCGAAAAAGACGATCGCGGCGAATATCAAAAACAAAGCGAGCAGAACCACGATCTTTTTTCCCAAATTGCTTTTTTCCTGAAAAGTTATTGCCATATTAAAAAATTATTGATCATTAAAATCGTCGGGTAATTATCGCCGCGGCGCTTCCAAAAACCGCCGGTTAACATTTGCCCAACCGGCCTAATAATAATTCGTTGATAATTTAACGTCGTAGTCAAGAATCTTTTCTCCCGCCGGCGGCAATGGCACGGATTCTTCTTCCGGTGATTCGCCCCCGCTTTTAATTTCCGATTTTGAAGCGACGCCCAGCGACTCAACAGTGATCAAACGGCTGGAATTTTCAATGATCGCCAAAAAACTTTTGAAGTTGCCGTAACTGCCGCTCAATTTGAGCGAAATGGTATAGTTTTTTAAAGAGGTTTCCGGCGACGTCGGATCAGCGGCATTATCGGCACCGGCACCGGCACCGGAATATTCAATACCCTTCACCGCCAAACCCGAATTCATCGCCGCGTTTTTCGCAAAATCCATCATGGCGGCGGCATCGGCGCCGACGGGCAAAGCACTGCCGATCTTTTCCAAATTTTCACGGTAATAATTCAAATCGTCCATTATCGCCTTAAGACCGGCATAATATTCTTCGCGCTCTTTGAGTTCGCCGGCCTTAATTTGCACCTGGCCTTGCAAATCCCGTAAACTCTGACATTTCGGAAGCAACAGAAAAAAGCCCAAGGCGAAAGCGATGATAAGAATTGCAAACGCTTCCAAATAATTTCTTGACATAGGCGTTTTGTTTTGTTAAGGAGGTTTATTTGTGAAAGCCCCCTAAGGCGGCTTTCATAAATAACTTCCATATATTGCCCGCAGGTTTGGCTCAGGTTTCAAATTTCCGACCAAGCAATATTTGAGATGTAGCCTCTCGCTACATTGAAAATATTGCGCCCGAAGAAATTTGAAATATGGGGCAAAGATGTGGGTATGGTGTGGAGGTTTATTTGTGAAAGCCGCCTAAGACCAAACCTTAAAAATACTCCGGAATTTTCATTCCAAGATTCAAGACGGCCTTTGATTCAAAATCAACGCCGCCGGCTTCACTGACGGATATTCTATCCAAATTGGCCGACTTCAAAATTTCCGACGAACTTCTGAATTTCATCGCTTGGCGCTCCACTTCCGAAAAATTTTTCCCATGTCCGGAGAACGACGCCGACATTTTCGGGAAATCGGCGTCCATTTTTGACAAATAAACCCCGGGAACGATCAGACTTTCCAATTTGGCGAAAAAATCGCGCGCCGACGTACGCACGGAAATCACCCTTGAAAAATCCTCCAACTGCCGCTGGGCAATCTTGATCTGATCTTCCAATTTTTTTTGATCCTCGGTCTTTGTCGCCGCAATTTGCACTTCCAGATTGGACAACTCCGCATCCGCCGATACCGTCAGATGCCGGACGTAGAAAAACGCGCCCACCACCAGCGCCAGCAAAAGAAAGGAAAAATAAAAAACCACGTTCTCAAGAAAAAGCCCCGGACGCTTGACTGTTGTGTTGATCATATTATTTTGGCTGAAATTCAAAATTTGAAACGATTGCCGGTGCTGTTTTTGTCCGGCAAATAAAAAGCTCAAAAGTGGCGCTTGCAACAACGATACCCGCCGCTTATGTTATTATAAACCATTCTTTTTTGAAAAGAAACAATAGACCCACTGCGTAAATATTTACGCAACGAAATTTTCAGATTTCGTGCGAGCCGAATGATGAATGTCTGCTCGCAGTCTCGTTTCGCAGAAACGAGGGAGGCATATTGGCTTAAATATGCCGACCCGCGCTTCGCCATAGACTTCGGCGAGGCGAGCGATTGACGAATTCGGCGTCGCCGAAAATATGGAAATTGCAGTAGAAAATATTTACGCAGTAGGTTTAATCACCGGACGGATTTCCCCAAATCAAATCCGCGGCAAGCCATTCCCACCGCCGCGGCATAGGAAGGCCCGATGTTTTTCATTTCTTCGGCAATTTCCCGGGGATAGGCAATCCTTGCAAAAGGATCGGCGATCAACACTTCTTTGTGAAAATGATTTTCAAATTGGCTCTTTATTTCCGGTGCCGCCGCGACGCCGCCCGACAAAATGATTTTTGCGGCATCAATTCCCGAACTGCGGCGGTAATCGGCCAGCGCCGTTTCAATTTCCTGCAAAATCGGGATGAACGCCTCTTTAAACGGCTTCTCCATTTTTTTCTTCACGTCGGGATCCATCAAAGAAAAAATTTTAAAACCGTATTTTTTTTTGGCGGCGTCAATAACTTCGCGCTCAATCGGCATCTGCCGGGAAAGATCGCGGAGAAGATACTCCGCACCGCGGTCAAAGCTGTGCGAATAGCGCAAGATTTTGTTTTGCACCAAATTGCAAACCGTGCTTTGCATTCCGATGTCAATCAGGCAAACCGCGGCGGTTTCGTTTTCGGGAACCAGCGCCTTGGCCAGCCCGAACGCTTCGGCTTCCATCAGCATCATTTGCAGATTCGCTTTTTGGGCAATCTCTTTGTATCTGGTGATAATTTCATTGGGCACCGCCGTCACCGCCACCTCCATTTTTTCCGGCTTTCCGAAAGTCCCGCCGATCAGTTGCCAATCAATGGTCACGCTGTCAATCGGAAGAGGAATGTGCTGGCGAGCTTCAAACATCACCGCGGCGGCAATCTCTTTTTCGGTCATTGGCGGCAGGGAAAAGGATGTGAAAAAAGTCAAAAAATCGGGAATGGAAAGCGCGCACTGGCGGGTTTTAATTCTCGCTTTCGCCATTATCGCCTGGACCATTTCCGCAATCTCGGCCGCCGAAAAATCCGCCATGGCCCGCCCCCTTTCTTCAGTGTCGCTTTCCTGATTTTCAACAAGGCTCAGATCAATCTGGCCGTAATTGGCCAATGCCAAACCGCGCCCGGCATCTTCCAGTTCCACCATTTTTATTGATGTCGTGCCGACGTCAATGCCCAAAAATTTTTTTGCGAACAATCTGGAAAGCACGGATTTTAAGGGTCTGTTGCCGAATAGGACTTCTACTGCAATTTAAATCTTTCTGTTGCAAATTTGCAAAAATTCGTCAACATATAAGGTAATATGTCTTCTCATTTTTGCAAATCCTCACGACGAAACCTTTAAATTTCGTTAAAAAGCCTGTTCGGCAACAAACCCTTTAAATTTATCGTTTATCGCCTATGATTATATCATAACATAGACGCAAACAATAGCGTGCAATATGCAAAAGCTTTTCGCCGCGGCCAAGGAATTGTTCTTTCCCCGAAAATGCTTTTTTTGTTCAAAATACGGCGATTTGATTTGCGCGGATTGCGCGGCGCTGTTGGACGTTTCGCCGGTCCACCGCCCGGACCGCGGCAAAAAATATCTGGCCGATATTTACTCGGCGTGCAGTTATGAAAACCGGCGCGCGCAAAAAATCATCCACGCGCTGAAATATGATCCTTTCGTTCGCGAATTGGCGGCGCCGATGGCGCAAATCATCGCCGGACATTTCGCCCTGTGCGGCCAAGACCCGAAAGATTGTTTTCTTGCCGCCGTGCCGCTGGCGCGAAAACGCCTGCGGGAACGGGGGTTCAATCAGGCGCAAGCCCTGGCCGAAGAATTGGCAAAAATTTGGCGCATCCCGATCGCCGGCCGATGCCTGGAAAAAACCCGGGAAACCCGGCGCCAGGCCGAACTGTCGCAATCCGAAAGACGGAATAATTTGCGCGGCGCCTTTGTTTGTCCGGACGCGGCATCAATCAAAAATAAAAACATCGTTTTGGTTGACGATGTGGTAACCACCGGCGCGACAATGGAAGAATGCGCCAAAATTCTGCGGGGCGCCGGCGCGGCTGAAGTAACGGGGATTTGTTTTGCCCGCACCGAAAGATAACAATCAGTAATCAGTAATCAGTAATCAGTTATTAGTGATTAGTGATTAGTGATTAGTGATTAAAATGTCGGGACGGGACGGAACCTTTTTTGAATATCGCCGGACAAAATCTTGTCCCATCTTTTTTATCTCGCCGGAGTCGGGCAAGGTTTCACCTTGACCATTTTTTTTGCCAAAACTGCGGATAAGGACGGTGGGGCCGGGAAAGTTTTGCGGTTCAAAAAGCCAATCACCGGCACGCGCCATAATTTTGAGATTTTGGCATTCCGCCTGATTGCGGGCAATCACCGCCAGCAGATCCTTTTGCCAAACCGCGCGGCCATGACGCAAAAGCCGCGCGTCATCGCCGCCAAAATCCGGCTGGCGGCGCATCAGTTCTTCCAGCCGCCGGGCATATTCGGCATCGGTCAAAATGCATCCGCCGCCCGGCTGAGGAATATTTTTGATGCCGAATTTTTTTGCCAGCGCCAGCTGGCCCCGGCGCGACCGCCCGGATAGGTCATACAATCCATCCCGATCAACCAATCCGTTGATCTCCGCTTCGGTCAGTGCCAACAATTTCGCCGACAGCGGCCGGAGAATTTTCCCGACCAGACCGCTCTGCCGGTCAATGATTGCCAGCGATTGGCGGTGTTGCGACATCGGCCGCTGTCCCAACACTTCGCCGGTGGCAATAAAATCAAATCCTTCCCGCGCCATTATTCCGCCGGCGATTTTAATCATCAACAGATGGCAGTCAATGCAGGGATTCATTGCCGCACCGCGGCCATGGCGCGGATTTTTCACGATTGACAGATGGGACTTTGAAATATCTTCCACCCGCAAATCCAATCCGGACGCGGCGGCCGCGGATTGCGCCTTGTCGGCGGAAAAAAAATGACTTTCAAAACAAACGGGCGTCGCGTCAATATCTTGCGCCCGCAAAATTTTCACCGCCAAAATTGAATCCAATCCCCCGGAAAACAAAACAAGCGCGGCGGTTTTTTGTTTGCGCCGGCGACTCATTTTCCCGCAATGTTTAAAAATTTGCCGGCTTCCCCAAAAATTTTTTTCGCATTTTTGAACGAAAGCATTTCCCGCGCCTTGGGATGGGACAGCCAAATAAAATCATCGTGTTCCCCCGACAAAGTGATATTCTCGTTTTTTGTTTCCGCCAGATAAAAGACCGCCGTTTTGAATATCAAGCCGCCGCGGTGCCGGAAAAAATATCTCATCGGGGCGCGAAAGCCGGCAGTAAATTCCAGATCGGTCAGACCGGTTTCTTCGGCGGCTTCGCGGCGCACGGTGGCAATTTCCCCCTCTCCTTTTTCCACGTGCCCCTTGACGAAATCCCAATAGTCTTTGTGCGACCGATGCGTCGCGGAAGGATAATGCAACAACAGAAAATAAATTTCGCCGCCGCGGCCGCGCCGGAAAACGATCGCGCCCGCGGATTTTTCAAATTTCATATGGTTTTGATTGGTTTAGATTGCAAGGTTAATGATGGAACAATCCTTCTTTAATTTACTCTTTTTTGGTTTCTTTTCAAGATTTTTTTCAATTCCGGCCACGGCAAGGTGTTGGCGATATCGCCGGCCGTCGCCCAGCCGCGCCGCGCCTGCGCAATGCCGAATCGCGCGAACTCCAATTCGGCCAGACGGTGCGCGTCGGTATTGATCGCCAGTTTAATGCCGTTGGCAATCGCCCCGCGAACGTGCAACGGCTTTAAATCCAAGCGCCGGGGCTGGGCGTTGATTTCCAAAATCGCGCCATGCTCTTTGGCAACCTCAAACACTTTTTCAATTTCCAATTCATAAGCCGGCCGCTCTTTGAGCAAACGGCCGGTGGGATGCGAAATGATGTCAATATCGGGATTTTTGGCCGCACCAACCAAGCGGCGCGTCATTTTTTTGGCGTCCATCTTAAAATTCATATGCACGCCGGCAATCACAAAGTCCAATTCGCCCAAAATTCCTTTATCCAAATCAATCCCGCCGTCATCGTCAATATTGGCCTCGCATCCTTTGAGGACGGCAAACATTTTGCCTTGGGATCTTATTTTTTGGTTGAGCGCGTCAATTTCGGCATTGCGTTGGCGCAATTGATCTTCATCCAACCCGCCGGCCACTTTCAACGCGTGCGTATGATCAGCAATGCCCAAATATTCATAACCCATCGCCATGGCCGCGGCCGCCAATTCCTCAATTGAATTTTTGCCGTCCGACCAGTTTGAATGGCAGTGCAAATCGCCTTTCAGACTGCCATATTCCAAAAGCCGCGGCAATTTGCCGTTTTGCGCGGCTTCAATTTCGCCGGCGTTTTCGCGCATTTCCGGCGCGATCCAATCCAGTCCCAATTTTTGATAAATTTCCTCTTCGGTTTTGCCCGCGGCCATTTTATCGTTTTCAAACAAGCCGTATTCGGAAAGCTTGAATCCTTTTTGGATGGCCAACCGGCGCAAGGCGATATTATGCTCCTTGGAGCCGGTGAAATACTGCCACGCCGCGCCGAAAGATTGCTCACCCACCAACCGCAAATCAATGTCAAAGCCGGCCGCCATCCGCACCGAAGTTTTGGTGGGCCCTTTGGCCCATATTTTTTCAATTCCGGCCAGCGTTGAAAAAAAATCCATTATCGCGGCGGCGTCTTTTGCTCCGGCCCCAAGTTTTGGCGCGGCCAGCAGATCAACGTCGCCGATGGTTTCTTTGGCGCGGCGCAGGGAACCGGCGATCTCCACCCGCGCGATTTGCGGCAATGCCGAAATTTTTTCTTTGGCGTCAAGCGCCGCCGGGAAAACTTCGCTCAACAAAAACCGGCCGCCGGATCGTTTTTTGAATTCAATGCCTTGCAAAATATTGGCCTGCGACTTTGGGCCAAACCCGAAAAGCGGCGCGACCTTGCCGGCGCGGGCCGCCGCTTCAAGCTGTCTTAAATTTTTAACGCCCAATTTTTCATACAATATCTTAGCGCGTTTCGGCCCCAATCCTTCCACTCCGGCCACTTCATCCAAATCAACCGGAAAATCTCTTTTCAATTGCCGATAATAGTCAATCTTGCCGGTCAAAACATATTCTTCAATTTTTTGGCCGATGCTTTGGCCCACCCCCGGAATCGCTTCCACGGCCTTCAGCCCGCCCCGGGCGTAAATCAGCGCCGCGTCTTCAGCCAATTCCAAAAGCGCGCGCGCCGCCTTGCGATAGGCCTGCGGCTTGAATGATTCGCCTCCGGCATCCAGAATGGCGGCAATCTCAAAAAATATTCTGGCCAATTCCTTGTTCATTACTACCATTAAAACACAGAATCGCCCGATTATAAACTGCGCCGGAGCATAACCCCGAGGTATTCTGACGGATGAATAAACTTCTTGATTTATCAACAATTGACAAAAAAAGGATTGCGCCTACAATGTATTTAATGATTTTGAAACAGACGCTCCGAAACGTTTTTTTGCCCGCCCCAAATCGGGCGAAAACGGCCGGCGCGCCCGGGTGATATGGAAAAAAATTTCTATTTGACAAAATCGGGGTTCAAAAAAATCCGGCAGGAATATGAAGAGTTAAAACAGATCAAACTTGCCAAGACCCGGGGCGAAGCGCCGGCGGTGCTCCATTCCGAAGAGGTAAATCCCGAGTTCATCGCCTTGCAGGAAGATTTGGGCTTGCTGGACATCAAACTCGTTGAAATGGAAAATATCATCAAAAACGCCCGCCTCATCAAAGTGCCGCCCAAGGCCGGCCGCGATCAGGTCAACGTCGGCGCCACCGTGCTGGTGGATATCAACGGCAAGAATCAGGAATTGACGCTGGTGGGCACGCTGGAAGCCGATCCCGAAAAGGGGCGCATCTCCAACGAATCGCCCGTGGGACGGGTGCTTTTGGGCAAAAAAGCCGGCGAATTCGCCTCTTTGGACGGGAACGGAAAGATCATCTATAAGATAAAAAAAATCTCCTATAATCTTTCATAAGATTTTCAAAAGGTAATTTTCAGAGGGTCTAACCCTCTGATCAGAGGGTTAGACCCTCTGAAAAAAGCCGCGAAAAACGCGCCCTATGGGCGCGTTTTTGAAAAATCAACCATCAACTCGCTATTCTCTGTCAATTATCAATAATTGATAATCAGGCAATCCCCCCGATTATGGAAGTTCCACATCTTCTTCTTCGGCGCTTTTCCGCCGGACAATGATGATGATAATGACAATGATTATCAGCAGGATCAATCCGATCAAAAGCAATATCGCCCAACCGCCGCCTCCACCGCCCGAAGTCTGGCTCACGCCGGCGCAGTCAGGATCCGCGTCCTGTCCTTCAACCGGACAATCCGGATCGCAAACGCAGTCCGTTGTCGGATCACACTCGCCGTTTTTGTTGCCGATCTGAATCTGTTCGCAAACCACCGGCTCCGGTTCAACAACTTCCGGTTCGGGTTCCGGATTGGGGTTTTGATATTCAAAACTGATCGTTTCCGCGCGATCGCTTGAAACGCCGTCTTCGTCCGTGCAACGCACATAATAGGAATAGGATCCGTAGTCCGGCAGATCCACAAACGCCTGATGGAACAGTCCGTCGCTGGTGTCAAAAAAATCGCCCATCTGATCATAGTCGGTATCGCTTTCCGCGAAACGGCACGAAGCGGATTTGTCGGTGGTCGCAATCAGCGCCACACTGCTCTGGTAGACCACTCCGCCCGACGGTTCAAGGTTGGAAACTTTCGGTCCTTCCGGCAAAGAGTAGGTGAAATTGATTTGCCCCGAAGTCGTGTTTTTGTTTTTGGCGGCGTCAATACAGCGCACATAATAACCATATTCTCCGGGAGCTTCCACGGTGATCGTTTTGCTGTGGCGAGTGCCGGCATCACCGAAACTCTCGGGCATTAATTCATAATCAACATCACTCTTACCATAACGGCAAGTGGCCGTTTCGTCGGTGTCAAGCGCCAAAGACACCTCTTTGGCGGTTACCGTGCCCGACGGCGACAATCCCGAAATCGTCGGCGGCACGGTGTCGGCGGGCGCCACCGGAGTGGTTGCCACCGTTGTAGTTTTGGGCGCAACGTAAACGTAATAGTAGAATGAAATTTTTCCCGCCGGAGAATTAATGTTGCCGGCGCTATCTTTGCAGCGCACATAATAATTGTAATTGCCCGCGTTGCCCAAGGTCGCCGACGCCACATGGTAAAGCCCGTTGTTGCTGGTTAACGCCAGCGTCATCTGTTCGTATGGCTTGTCATACCAGCTGTAGCGGCACGAAGCGGATTTGTCGGTGTTCACCGCCAAAGTAACATATTTGCTGGTCACGGTGCCCGTCGGAGAGGCGCCGGAAATCACCGGCGCGGCGCCGCCGGCGGGAGGCGTCACGGGAGGGGTTGAGGAACAATTACTGCCGACACAATCAATATCGCCGACTTTGAAACTCACAACCGCACTGGCATCGTTGGCATTTCCTTCAAAATCCTTGCAACGCACGTAATAAGTGTAGCTTCCGTCATTCAAGGTGCCGATATTCCCCGAATGATAAAGGCCGTCGGGAGTGTACATATCGTTGCCCATACTCTCATAGCCCGTGTCGCTGGTGGAATAGCGGCACCGCGCCAGATCGTTGGTTTCCAACGTGATGTTAACCGACGAAGAAGTAACCGTCCCCTGGGGATTGACATTTTTCAAAACGGGTCCGGAAGCGAACACCGCCCGGAAAGATATTGCCGCAATCGCCGCCAGCGCGATTCCGAACGCCGCCGTTCGCGCCAGATTGTTTTTTGTTAATGCCATAAACGTTTTTTTATTTAACTGCCGGAATACATCGGGGGCTCTGCCCCGGCGTAGCTTATTGCGTGATCGTAAAAGTTGTCGCCGCCGATACGTTGTTTTTCGCGCCGCCGCCGTCTTTACAGCGCGCGTAGAAAGTGTACGCTCCTTTTTCCAGATTGCAAACTTTGCCGGTAAACTTGCCGGTTGTGGTTTTATTCATCGGATAGTCCATTTGATCATAGGAAACGTCTTCCCGGCCGAAACGGCATTCCGCCGCGCCGGAAGCTTCCACCGAAAGGACGGCGCGATCGTCGTCAACATTTCCCTGGGGCTCAAAAGAAGCGATTGCCGGACCGGATAACGTTTGCGGCGCCCACGAAATTCGGACATCCACCAACCCGAAAATCATATGATCGTAAGTTTTCCTTTCATCTTCGCCAAAATCTCCCGATGATGCCGATTGGCGAACGCCAACCTCAATAACCGCATTGCCGGCCGCTTTGGGCAACATACCGGATTTAAATTCAAAGTAAACCGGATCGTCTTCAATGCGGGCAATCACATAATAGCGGCGATCGGTCTTGACTTGCACCGGCGCGATATCAACGCACCGCCAAAAATTATCGCCGGTGATTTCCGCCCCCGCCAGTTCCTCGTATGATCCGTCATAGAGCGACACCCGGTTGACCGCGCCGGCGGGAAAATTTCCGCAAAGTTGATTGACCTTGCCGTCCTTTTCCGGCGTCAACTGATAGCCCGCGTACCAATCAACTTTTTCAAATTTGTCGCGCGTGCCGGTTTCCACCGCTTGCCACAAATACGTTGAATCGGCGCCGGCAGTGCCAAAATAGGAGCGATTGGCATTGTTCTTGCGATCATTGGAAGTTAAATCGGCGCAAGTTTCTTCGGTGCTGGAAGCCGATTCGGCGGTGAACTCAATCTTCAGCGACGCAGAAAAACAATTCGCGGTGGCATCTTTGCAAACCGCATAATAGGTCTTCGCGCCCGCGGTAACGCCGGTGAGCCCGGAATTATGATTGTAGGCGCCGGTAACGTTAAAACCGGTGCCGGTGCCGGTGCCGAAAGTGAACCCGCCGTTTTCGCGGTACTCGCAATCCGCCGGCCGATCCGTAATCAGCGACAATGTGGCATTGCTCACGCTTTGGGTCGCGGCAGTGGTATTGGTCACCAACGGAATTTGAGACGCCGTGCACTCCATCGTGCAGGCTTGGGTGAACACCGCCGAAGAAGTATCGGTGCACCCGGAGGGCGACCTGCTTACAATGGCGCGAGTTTGACTGCCCCCGGCGCACGCGCTCCAATCGCTATAAGTGTAGGAAGCGCAGGCCACCGCCGGCATGGTGCAGTTCTGCGTCAGCACCGCCGTGGCGGTGTCGGTACATCCGGAAGGATATTGGTGCAATATTGACCGCGATTGCACCCCCCCCGCGCACGCGCTCCACTCGCCGTAAGTGTAGGAAGTGCAGGTTGTGTTTGTATTTGTCGCCGGTTCATTCCCGCCACCGGCGCCAGAACCACCGGAGCCACTTCCGCCAGAAGTAGTTTTTGATCCGCCAGTGGTGCCCTGACTGCTATATTTTTCTTTAATTTCATCCGCGGTTAAACTCACATCTTTGCTATATTTACCAACATCAACGATAGGATTCCCCTTGCTATCTCTTATAATATTGCCTTTGGCATCTTTCAACCAATAATTTTCCATAATCTTGTTATAGTTCGGACTGCTGGGACTGCTATCCTCTTCCAGGCTAACCCCGAACAACCCATCCGTCCACATTCCCGAAAGACAGCCTCCGGTAACAACATCAACAAAATCATCCTCGGCATTGCCTTCCGTTTGCGTTTCAGGAGTCTGGCTCGCCGGCGTCCCCGATGCCGGCAAGGTTATGTCAAAAGCCGCACTTAACTCCTTTGAAGCTTTAAGCCTGCCCTCTGGGGTATCCATATAATTCATAAAAGACTGGTAATATTGAGGCTTCGTCGAAGATATCATTTTATTATAAACTTCTTTTCCGCTCAATCCGTCTTTAGAAACATAGTTTTGCAAAAAAGTCGCAAAATCAACATTTGCATCAATAAAATAACTATCAATCAATGCTTCCACGATCAATTTCATATCCGCCTCGCTCAAAATTCCCGCACCGCCCTCGACGCCGCCGCTGGCAAAATTGCCGAAGCCGACAGAACCAAAAATCCCCGAACTCCACCCTTGACTCCAGCTAAATCCGCCACCACCCAAGGCCCCTCCCGAACCAAAATAATCGGCGACAACAACAAAATTATTTCCGCAAAAAAATATCCCAGCCGATAAAATTATTGACAATAAAAATTTCCTTGTTTTTTGGCTCAAAACCATATTTTTGTTGAATTATTGATTCTTAAAAAGCAATACTTGGCAAGTAATAACTGATAATTGATAACCGACAAAAAATAATAGGCCTGCTATCCGCTATTTATCATTTATCATTTATCAATCATTTTTGCTCAGAGGTCTGGCCATTGCAACAAGCAAGGGCCAGACCCGTATTTTCGCCGCGTCAATCGTCAACTTCAAACTGGATTGCGGTTGACCCGTCATTGGTGTCGGTCGCGCCCTTGCAGCGCACATACCAGGTGAACGGCCCGTCGTCCAAATTGCAGATTTTTTGCTGGTGCAATTTTTGCCCCGTGGCGCCGAAAGTATATTCCATTTCCTTATATTCCAAATCTTCCCGATCAAACTTGCAGGTCGCATCCTCGTTGGTTTGCACCGACAAGATCAAATCGCTCTTTTCATCGTCGCCGTCGGGCAAAGGCGAGGACACTTGCGGCCCGCGCGAATTGTCTTCAACGAATTTGATCTTGGCATCCACCAATCCAAACACCATATAGTCGTATTTCTTCAAATCTTCGCCAAAATCTCCCGCCGCGCCCGGCTGGCGGACGCCATATTCAACCACCGTGTTTCCCGCCTCGCGCGGCAAAAGTCCCGACTTATAAGAGAAATAGATCGCATCGTCTTCAACGCGGGTAATCACATAATACCGCCGATCGGCCTTCACCTTGACCGGCGCAATATTGGCGCAATTCCACCCTCCCCGGCCTTCAACTTCAACTCCCGCCAATTCCTTGTAATTGCCGTCATACAAACTCACCCGATTTCTGGCGCCCGAATCGAAATAACCGCAAAGCTGAGTGGCATAGCCGTCTTCTTCCGACGCGAATTGATAGCCCGCATACCAATCAACTTTTTCAAACATTTCCACGGTGCCGGCCGCTGCCGACCTCCAAACATACGTTGAGTCATAGTCGTCTTCGTCGTCATAATCCCGTTCATTGTCGTTTTGCCGATCATTGGAAGACAGCGATGCGCAATTGCCGGAAGCGGTGTTGACGGTAAAAATTATTTGGGCGCCGGGAGCGCTGGAAATCCGGGTGGCCGGATCCTGGCAGACCACATAGAAAACATACGTTCCGTCAGCGGCGTTGGCCAACACCGTGCTGTGCCCCGTGCCGGCGTCAATCGCAAACTGCATGCCCTGGCCATAGGTGAAATCCGCATCTTGTTTGTATTGGCAAGTCGCCGACCGGTCGGTGATTACCGACAAGGTGGGACTGTTCGTGTTTTGGCTGGCCGGCGTGGTGTTGGAAATCACCGGCGCCCCCGCGGCACCGCCGCGATTAAGCGTGGTGGCAATCGCGGTTTCCAGAGTTTTTTTCGCGCCGCTGGCTTTGTCCTTGCACGCAACATAGAAAGTGTGTTTGCCGTCGGGCAAATCCGCCAGCGACACCGAGTGCGCATATTCGCCGTCATTGGCAAACTGCGTGCCGCCTCCGTCATCATAGGTAAAGGAAACATCCTTTTTGTATTGGCAAGTCGCCGGCCGGTCGGTGGTCACCGACAATGCGGGGTTAGCAATCGTCTGCGTTTCGGGCGTGGTGCTCGCGATTTTGGGCGCATTGGCCGGATCGTCGGAAAGGCTCACCGTGAATTTTACCGACAGCCCGGGTTTGTTGGCCGCGCAAGTTTCCTTGTCCTTGCACACCACATAGTAAGTGTGATCGCCCGTCTTGAGATCGTTTAACTGCGTGTTGTGAACATAGCTTCCCGTAGTGTCAAACTTTGTGCCGCCCCCGGCGGAAAAATCGCCGTCCTTCTTGTATTCGCAATCCGCGGGACGGTCAGTGGTCACTTTCAACACCGGATTGGCGACGGAATATTTGGGTTCCATCACCGCCACCACCGCCGGCGCGTTCTCGGTTTTTTGCGACAAGTCCACCGAAAAATTGGTTTGCGCCGAACCAACGGCCGACTTCGCGTCCTGGGACGCCTTGGAATTTTTGCACATCACTTTCACGGTGTGGTTGTATTTGCAGTCTGTCACTGTGGCACCGGTGAGGTTGCTCAAGGTGGCGGTGTGGCTCTTACCGCCGCCGCCGCTCATAAACATTCCGCCGGAAAAATCATTGAAAGAACCGTCGCGCGACAGCATATATTTGCAGTCCGCCTCAATGTCCGTTGACACCGACAACTCCGCCGTTTTGGTATCAACCGTGCCGGAAGGGGAGGAAATCGTCACCTTCGGCGCGGTCTTATTCTGCTCCTCCTCTTCTTTTTTTTCTTCGTCTTCCTTTGATTTATCATCGCGGAAAGCATTGTCATCGGCACTGGGAAAAGGACAGCTTGTGTCGGCGCTTGCGCGATTGCCGCCCTGCTGGCATTCAATCCGAAAATTAATCTTCTCCGGATTTTTTTCCGACGATTCATCTTGGCCGGACGCGCTGCTATAGCTTGATTTCGGGAACACGCAAGCGGACCAGTTGGAAGTCGCGGTGGACTCGGTGATGCTTGACTGCGGCGCCGCCGTTGACTTGCCGTCGTCATAATCATTGGTTACCCAGCAGGAAATTCCGCTGCAATCACCTTGCGTCTTTAAAGTGAACGGAACATAAACGCCGAACATTGATCCCTGTTTGCACTTGGAATTGCTGGAATTGGGCTTTCCCGGAGTAATCTTAAAAGTACACTCTCCCGACGCCTTTTCGCAGGGAAATTCTTGTTTGCAGGCGGCCTTTTCCTCGTCGGTCGCCGTCGCCAGCTGATCGCAATCCTGCGGCCGGTCGCCGGCGATATAGGACACCTTGCCCGCTTTGTCGGTAACCGCCACTTCTCCCGCCGCCGCGTCGCACTTGAAAGTTAACCCTTCGGTTCCCCCCGCGGCGCATTGCGCCTCTCCGTCGGGATTGATCACACAAACTTTCCCGCTGGCAGCGCAATCTTCAATCTCGTCCCATTCCGCTTTTCCGTTTTCATTCTGAACGGCACACTCATAAATTTTGTTTTTGCTCTGAGTGCCGCACACTTTTGTTCCCTTCGGCACCGATTTTCCGTCAAGGGTGAGACAATTTGATAAGTCATCAGGAACGGGTTCATCGCCACCGCTTTTCGGAAGCTCATAATCGGCACAGCTAAAGTCGCTTGCCGCAGTGATCGCCGCCCCGCTTTTGTAGCAATCCCCTGTGGGAATTTGGACGTACGTGTATAAATTTTTGCTTTTATCCGTGTCGCTTACTTTCGCAAACTGCGAATACGCGACATATTCGCATCCATACCGATCCGCGCCCTTGCCCCATCCCATCACCGGCACCCCATTCCCATTTTTTGCGCCAGATTTTGAAAAATAATCGCTTGATGTGAAAACATTTGTCTCTCCCGGATTGCATTTTTCCGGCGAATCACCCAATATCCAGCCGGCGAAACCGCAACCGTTGTTGGTCATTTTGCAATCAAAACTTTTGCCGCGCAAAAAAGAAGAAAAATTCTCCCCGTCTTTGCCGACGCAAATTTTGTTTTTTTGTATTCCGGTCACGCTGATTTTGCCGCACGCCGTGTTCATCGTCATTCCGCCGGTGCCGGTATCGGTTCTGGCGCAAAGAATGTCATCGGCGACAATATTTTGCACCGGAGAATCCGTGAGACTTTTGTTGGAAATGACAAGCGACCGGTCAACGCAATTTAACCCGTTCGGATAGGCCAATTTCCCAAACGCCTCAAAAATTTTTTCTTTTTCGCCAAAATCTGCAAGAGCATTGATAATGCTTTCTTTCGCTTCTCGGTAGCACTGATAGCATTTATACCCCTTATCCTCATCGGTTGATCCCTCCCACCTTTCCTTGCAATCCTTAACTTTGGATTGATATCTTGAAAACTGGCCTTGGATTATTTGCGCCAAAGTTTTGCACTTGGCCTCGTTGTTGCATTTTCCATTACTGCATCCGGAATAGCATGTTTCCTCCGAGCTCAAATTATAAACGATCGTGCCGGAAAAGGGTTCTTTTTCGGAAGATAACGATCCGTCGCTTGAATATAAATCCTGGGATTTCTGGGGAGATTGTCCGCAAACATAAACGCCGTTGCCCGACAAAATACTGGGCTTGGTGCAAGTTTTCTCACCTATCTCAACCTGTTCAATGGCAAGATTGGTGTCATTGTCACGGATCGTGCATTTTGGCACTGCCAACGACGGCCGCGGCCCGCAGATTCCCTTATTACAGTATCCGCTGGCACAATATTTTTCATTGGCTGATACTTCCAAAATGCTACATGTTCCGGTGACATTTGCCCCGAAAGGACAAACACCCCCATCCGCCACCGCTCTGGCGTCAGACGAAGCACTCGGATTCTCTTGAGCCAACGCCACCGATGGTGCCGTTGCTGTTGGATTAAGGCAAACGCCATCGCCAGTCGCCTTTCCGTAATGATTCCATTTCAATCCTGTGCTCAAATTGGTACATCTAAGTTGCTGACCCGGGTTATCTCTGTCGCACACATAATCATCTTCTTCATACCCGCTTCCGCAGGGCTCACTATACCTTCCATAATAGTTATAATCAATTTTTGCGCTCACAATTCCCTTATTAAGTATTACTAAGACCCCAATCGCCGCCACGCAAACAAAGCCCGCCAGCGCCGCGATTTTGATTTTACCGGACTCGGCGGAAAGTTTTCCCAAAAAGTTTTTTATGTCCATATTTGGATGTTAGAAATTAAAATAGACAATTTATTGCTTCATTTTCCCATAAGATAAGGCGCAATGTCAATTGTGAATAACTCATTTAAAACGTAAAATTTAAAAATCAAAATGAAAAATGACAATTTAAAATTAAAAAATGGCGTTTTTGCATTTTTAAATTTTACATTTTGCACTGTCATTTTTCATTTTGATTTTTGCATTTTACATTTCAACGCCCGGGCTTTGGCAACGATTGCCTCATTTGCCGGCGTCGGCACATTCGCTTTCTTGCCCAGCCGCACGGCTTCTCCGTTGTAATAATCAATTTCCGACAGATCTTTGGGGCGGTTTCTGCCTTTGGCGATCGCGGCGGCCAAAACTCCGCGCCACGGCGCCAACCACCAAACCGGCAACAACGCCAACCGCGCCAGCAATTTCACCGGATAGCCGCCCAATTTGGCGGCAAATCCGCCGCGGGCCGCGTTTACTGCCAACACGAGTTCCCGCAACATCGCGATCTCTTTTTTGAAAATTTCTTTATCCCGCCATCCTTGGTCCGCCGTAGTTTTGCGCGAAGGTGACCCCGCGCCAACATCCGTATTTTCAACCGCCGCCGTTGGCTCGCCGGAGCCTTGCGCGGTGGCGGCGGCCATGCCGATCAAGTTCAAAAACAATTTGGCGTTTTCCATCGCCAAAACCTCTTTCCCCCGGAATTCCCGCGCCTTAACACCCGCCTTTTTAAAAATCTCTCCCAACCCCAAACTCGCGGAGAAACTTACAGAGGTGTCACCTATGTAAGTTTTTACCGTGCCAAACCCCAGTTTTATTGGTAATTTATAACCGATGGTTAATGTCCCATCGCCATCGGTATTCAGATCAACGCCGTTGATCAGCGACACGCGGACAATCGCAACCTTGTCCGCATCCTGTCCCAGCGCTTCTTGCAATCCCTTTTTCGCATCCGCCGCCGCCGACAGCCCGTTTTGCGACAACACCAACGCGGGAAAATTCTGTTGATTGGCAAAATGGCGATAATAAAACGCCGTGATTTTGTCCACGGGATTGCGCGTCGCCAGCCACAAAAAATCCGGCGGATTTTTTGCCGCCGCAAACGAAAAATCTTCCGGCGGCACCAGTTCGGCGGCAAAGATTTCCGGCGGATTTTTGCCGCGGGCAATCTTTGCCTTTCCGGATTTGATGTTCTCAATTTCCGCCGGAAACGCGACGCCGATCATCCGCGCCGCGTTTTGCAATTCCCGGCAGAACAGCATTCCCGTCCGGCCGCCGGCGCCGACAACATAAATGGTTTTTGTCCTATCATCTATCATTAATCATTGATAATTTATCATTTATCAGTTATCAGTTGTTTTTCACTTTCCCGATTGCGAATCCTGTTGCGAAAAATATTCCGAGATCTTCGCCGCCGCCGCGCGGACATCGTCGCCGAAAATCGCTTCCGCCCGCGCGGCGGCGCACCAAAAAAGGAACGCGGCGGCAAAAACCAGCGCCGTCAGCCACGCGGAAAATTTCGCCAAATCCGACAAATCGTTTTTGTTGGGCATACCGCAAAATGGCAAAAGCTCCCGCAAAACGGGAACTCTGCCGAAACTTCAAAAATCAATACTCCGGAAATTTAAACGACATCAACGCCGCGCCGATCACATCCTTCTCGGCATCCCAATTCTTCGCCAGAACGACGCCGCTCAAAATATAGATCCGGTTGTCCTTGGCCGCATAAAGTTGCATACTTCTCACCGCCATTTCTTTTTGGGTGAATGAACCCTCAATCAGCGTTGCCGGCGATCCGTCGCTCAAATTGATTTTCCGCTCGGACAGGCTTTTATAATTTTCAATTTCGCTTTGCAACAACCCCTTGGCTTTGGCAAGATACTCTTCCTCTTTGCTTAATAAATTGTCGCGCACGATGTTGACAACTTCATTGAAAATTTTGTTGCCGGCATCGTCTTTTTCCTGTTCCGGCTTGAAAAACAGCGCCATCGGCCGGTAACTCACCACGGCCTGGCGGGAAGTCCAGCCCAGTGGCGGAGTGATTGTTTGTTCCAGCCGGGAAATCTCGTCAATAACCGCGGGATCAACTTGCTCATCCTCCGTGGCCACGGTTTCGGTTTGAGAACTTTCCGCCGCCGGAGGTTCTTGATCCAGCAATGGCGCGGCTTCTTTTTTTTCGCCCTTTCCCATAAATGAAGCGGCTACCGCAAAAATCATCGCCAGAACCAACACCGCCACCCCCGCCGCCAAAAGTATCTTCTTGTTGCGCCCGCCACCATCTCCGACGGCACCGTCAAATTCGTTTTCCCGCGGCGTGCCGCCGTTTTCCCGGATGGCGTCGCCCTCCGCCGCCGAAAACGCTTCGTCAATTTCCGCCTGATGCCATCCCTGCTCAAGCAGAATGTCAACAATCTTATTCCTTGAAACGCTCACCGACAATTGCTGTTTTATGTAGTCAACAAGTTCTTTGTTCATAGAAATTTTCGGGAATTTTTAATTTGCTTTTTTGTTTTTGAAAAAAGACATTCCCATTCTCCCATTTTCGCAAACAAAAAAAGGCTTGTCAAACCCGCTTCCGCACTTGCCGTCTTTTGCCCGATAATAGATACCCAAGAATCATCACCCCGAAAACAGAATCTCGGCAGTATTGCGACAAATTCTTTGATCAAAAATTCCGCCGATTGAACGCCACCGGAGGCAATGGAAAAAACTCTAAAATATCTTTTTTGAACTATTGCGTTGCCGCCAACTGTTTTTGCAGTTCGGCGATTAATTGAATAATCAGCTGGATTAAAAGTTTTTTGATTTCGGCGATTTTGACAACGATCTCGGCGCGGGTTAATTGTTTTGGTTCTTCGGGCTCAACGATTCCTCCGCCGCCGCCTGAACCGCCGCCGGAGATAACGCACGCGCCATTTTGGCAGGTTTTTTTCTCCGCAACACAGCTTTGGGCCAGTTCCTCTTTGGTATTGCAGGAATTGTACCAATAAAGATTACCATCGGCGCATTTTTTGGAAGCGCGACCGGAACAATTTGAAACGCATTGCCCGGCAGAGCAGGTTTTGCCGCTGGCGCACGCGCCGCAATTGAGTGTGTTGCCACACCCGTCATCCCACGATCCGCACCGGTAATTGCCCAACATGGCGCAGGTTTTGGGAACACAAACCATATTTTGTTTATAAGCAAGATAAAATAAATAAGTTGATGATCGGTATACGCCGATCTCGGTCTTGTCGTCGCCGTTCCAATCTCCGGTGACAGGCAGATCGGTTGAGTCTCCGAAATTTAAAACCCTATCAACTGATGTCCCGTCCCAATTGCCGTTGCCATTATCATCCAATGCCCAGTTACCGTTTTTTTTGTAGTTGCCGATCTCGGTCTTG
>DIWQ01000023.1:23268-28762 GCA_002423555.1 Patescibacteria group bacterium UBA6102 | reverse complement strand
CCGCCACGGCATTGGCGGCAAAAAATAGCGGCGCGGCCAGAACAAACAGAATCGCTTCTTTCTTAATTGAAATTCCGCGCGCCATTATCATCCAGCCGCCCGCGATCAGCAAAAAAAATCCCGCCATTTCCTTTTGGCTCAGAACCGCCGCGCCCCCGGAAACCGCGGCCGTCAGAAAAAACGCGGCAATCGGCGCCAGACTGCCGACCACGGGCACCGCGCGGGCGGCTTCCATCCGCTTGAGCGCCGAAAAATAGAAAAAATTGCCGTAAATTTGCGCCGCGCCGGCCAAAAACGCCCACGCGAAAACCGCCGGGGCGGGATGGCTCCAAAATCCGAACGGCAAAAGCGCCAGTGCCGCCGAACTCAAAATTCCCACATAAAAAGCGTATATCCGCGGATCGCCGATTTTTTCGGAAAGCAAGAATTTATCAATCAGCGCCATCGCCGCGAACAAAGAAAAAGCGGCCAGCGCCACGAAAATCCAAATCATGTTTCAAATTTAAAATTAAAATTTAAAAATTGAAAACGAAAATTGGAAATTGAAAATTTTGGAATTCCTGGTTTTTAATTTTAAATTATCGTTTTTCATTTTTCATTCTTACTTTTTAATTTTATTCATCCGCATCGAAAACCAATCTTCGGATATTAGCCGCGCCCATCCTCTCCCCTTCAATGAAGCCTTCCATCGCCGCCTCGGCCAGATAACCGTTTTCCCGCCAGTCGTCAAGCCACTGGCCGATACAGCGCAGGTCTTCCTGCTCCAAACCGAATCCTGATTTCAACAGCCAGCTTTTGTTGAAATCTTCCTGCGAGCCGATTGGCGGCGCAATCACGACGGGAATTCCCAGTGCGGCATAGAACGAAAGTTCGCTGGGCTTGGTCCAAAGAATGTCGGTGGCGCGCAATGTTTTGTTGAAACGATTGAAGTATTCCGCGATCGTCGTTTCAAACAGAATTTCCAATCCCGGGGTTTCCTCCGCGTCCAGTCCCGCGGCCAGCGCGCCCCGCTCATAAAAATACTTGACTCTTTCGTTAATGCCCGCCGACAAAATCAATTTCAATTTGCCGGCAACAATCCGGTCTTTTAGCTGGCGCGCCAGCGCCAATCCGATTTCGCCCTGCGCGCCGGCGCCGCCGGCGGAAAACATTATTGTGAGCGGATGCCGCGTTTTTAAAGTCGGCGCACACAAAGAATTGTTCACCAGCTGGCAATATTTTGAAAGATAGACATTGTTGGGATCCAAATTCGCCAGCCGTTGCGCCAAATCTTCTTTAAGAATACCGCCCTCGTCCCCGATGTTTTCCTCGGGCAAAGGATAGCCGGTCAGAAAAATCCTTTTTTTGGGCACCCCGTAGAGCTTTAACCGTTCCACCACGCGCGGCGTGGGCGCGCAATAATTGATGCGGCTGGAAATCGGATTTTTGGCCGCCCATTGGCGGCTGATATCGGCATCGCAAACCACCAGATAAATTTCTTCGGAATAATTGAATTCTTCGGCCATAAACGCCGTGATGAAAAAAGTGGTCACCAGCGGCCGCGGGTCTTTTTCCAACTGCGCCACGAAATGCCTTCCCCAGCCTTTTTTGATTAGTCCGTAAGTGCGGTTCGTCAAAAACGGCGCCCGCGACAAATCTTTCATCGGATAGAAATCAACGATCCGCTGAAAAAGCCGGTCATAGGCCGCAAACACCGCATGGCCGACCATCGGAATGCGTTTGAACTTTGAGATCGCTTCGTAAAAGCGGCGGCTTTCCTGCCAGATTTTCCGGTCGCGCGGCGGAATTCCCGGGTAATCGTTGGCATTGATCACTTCGCCGCCGGACAGCGACCGAAGCGTGTGCGCGGTGCGCTGATGGCCGTAACCCATATTCACGCCCACCACCCACGCTTTCCGCGCGCGGCGATTTTTGGTTTCCGTTTCCGTTTTCATCTTCAAAGAAAATCTTTTTTATTAAACTGCCGTTCTTACATCATACCAAAAAAAATTTTATTGCGCCAAAATTTACAGGGGTTCAACCCCTGTAATTTGCATTTGCTTTGTGGCGGCAAAGAATTATTCGCCCTGAAATTAAAAAGAGAGAGTATGGCTAACCTTTGCCATACTCTTTACCTAGCTTCCAAACCCTTGGGTCATAGATTGTGGTCTCATTAGACCCAATCTTGTGAACCATAACATGACAGTCATCCACGAAATGGAAGCACACTGTGAACTTCCCGGGGACGTCCTCCTCGCAGGGGACGGTTTCCACCTCGTCACTGTCATAGTAGGCGATATAATAGCCGCCCACTATGCTTTCGTTGACAATAGAGTACCCCTTGGGTACCTGTTGCCGTAACTTACTGATTTCGGAAGCTATCTGAACCTGCTTCTGAATGTTCTCAATGCTTTCGTTTTCCGGCTCTTCTATAAAAGAGCCCTCTATGGAGCTCGCCGCGGCGAGTCCCATTGCCAGAATTACACTGGCGGCCACCATGATGATGGCCAAGTTTAACTTCACGCTCTTATTAAAGCATATATATTTAATTTTGTCAAGACCAAACCGCGTAACCGCTCACTGGGGATTGTATTTTGAGGGTCTATCCCTCGCGCTTTTCCGAGGTAATCCGAGGGATAATCGCGAGCGGTTAGACCCTGGCAAAAGAATTTTAAGCGCGAAATTAAAGGGGTCTAACCCTCGCGGTAACGAGGGATAGACCCCTTTAATTTTAAACCCGGTAAGTGGTTACCAAACCGCGAAAGTTGCGGGGTATTCCGATGCTCCGCTGTGCCGCACGATTGGATTTAAAAAAATCACGGATAATTTTATTTTTACGGTTCTTTTGAAAATATACACACAATTTTGCCTGAAAACATCATTATAACGTTTATTATATGCCTAAAAATTGACAGGCCAGAATCATGGCCGCCAAACACAAAAGGACGATCACGCAGAATCGTCCCCGTTAAATATAAAAACGCAACGGCCTACTCAATCTCGGCCAGAATTTTGGCAATTTCGGCTTTTTGCGCATCGTCGCCGCGAGTTTTGAGATAAGCGATATGCTCGTCGTTTACTTTTTTCATTTCCGCCTGCATCCGAACCTTGAAATTTTCATCGCCGGCGTGCGCTTTGGCAATTTGTTCCATTATTGCCTTTTTCTCCTCACTACTCTTCTGCGCCGCGTCATTGATTGCTTTAATTTCTTCCGGAGTCAAAACTCCCAGAAATGCCGTTGACACCGCAATTTGTTGAATCTTGGCTAACTCTTTCAATGTGGCGTCAATATCATCGGATGTAAATTCCAATATTTCGTAAATACGGGCCAGGCAATCTTTAATTTTTGGCGTAGCTTGAACCATGGTTTTATGAATTAGTATTTTTCGCCGCAACCTTCTTGCTTTACTCCAAGAAAACTTTGGCTTTAAAAAAATTAGGACCCTTTAATTTTCTTCAAAAGCTTTCCCAAATAAGCTATTTTCTTATGATCCCCGCCATCGGGATTTTGGCCCAATGGCACTGTTTCCGGTTTCTCTTGATTTCCCAATGGCACTGCTTCCTGATTATGACCATTAACAGCATCGCCTATTCCTACTTTTTTTGGAACTTCGCCTTGGACAACTTTACCTATTTCTACAGTTTCCGGTTTGCCATCGCAGCTAACTGAACTCGTATCTACTATCTTTGAATTCTCTCCTTCGCCAACCTCGTCCAGTTCCATAGGATTTTGCTCCCCGCTTCCCGGGAAACTTATTCCTCCTTTTGGAGCAACGTCGGCTTTAAAACTAGTTTCTTGAGTACCGGCGACTTTAAAACTGGTTTCTTGGGTACCGCCGGCTTTAAAACTGGTTTCTTGGGTACCGCCGGCTTTAAAACTACCATGATTATTTTTTATCTCTTTGACGATTGTATCAAATGAATTTTTATCGTCGTTATTTGGAGGAAAAGAATCATCAGGATACGGAGACTGATTTTTATTTTCTATTGGATTTTCCATCCAATTTTCGTTTCCCTTGCCCAGCCATTCAATGGCCTGTTTTTCATTAGTTTTGTGCAGATTGTTTTCAACTATTACATCTGGTTGCGTTTCACCGGCTGAAGGATCTGCCGGCCATCTGTCTTCGTAGCCGGGATTATCCCACCAACTCTTATCATAAAAAACTTTGTCCGGGTCAATGTCAACGGCTTCCGGAGTAACTCCTTGCTGGCTAACTGCCTCCCCAAAACTCTCAACCATTTCGTCCAATCCCACCATTCCCCCCGTAAGCAAATCAAAATCTGGCGTACCAACGATCATGATCCTTGTCGCCATCAAGGTGCCAACCATCGCTAATCCCCGCGCACTCGGATGCGTAATGCCCAAAGCCCCAACCTTACCGATAAATCCCCGCGTGCGATCCTTAAGCATTCCCGCCAAATTTTCAATAACGCCTTGCTTTTCAGGAGATTCAATTTTTTCCGGCTCCAAAGTTTCAATTCCCATAATTTTACGAAAAAATAGTTTTCGTGATTTTTAACATATCTTTTAACCTTTATGCCATATTACAATATGCCGCTTCCAAGTGTCAATAAAAAAACGGAGGCCAAACCTCCACGAAATTCGCATTTGAAAAAGAAAAAAGAGAATCAGGGGTACAATTGCACATCATCAAAATGATGACTGTGCAGTTGACCTGACTCTCATTAGTTTGGTTCTGCTGTGCGAACATTATCGGGATTATCCCAACTCGCCCGCCGAAGCTCTCTTCCTCAACGGGCGGAATATCGATGTCCGCCGTCGTGAACCCTATTAATCCAATTACAAGGATTAATACTAGACCTATTGCTAGACCTAATTTTTTCATCTCATTTCCTCCGTCTTTGATTATACACCTTTTTCTGATTTTGTCAAGGGTATAATCGCATTAAATTATTACTGAATTACTATTATGATGGTATTTTAGTAAAAATTAAAGGGATCTAACCCTCGCAGTAACGAGGGATAGACCCCTTTAATTTTCCGGCGGTCTAACGCGGGAAAGCGAGTTTTTCGCGTTCCTTGATTCTGTGGGCGATTGCCGCCAAAACGGCGTAGGCAAGCGCCAGCCAGAAAAAACCGACTTCAAATTCCATTTTGGCGCCGGGCAACCCGGCGAAGAAATCATTCACCGCCAGCAAATAGGACAGTGCCAGCCAAATGGGAAAAAACAGAATCCATCCCAGCACCGGGCTGATCGCCCCGCAAATCGCCAAAACAAATCCGTAAATCGTGATAAACGACACCAGCGGCTCCACCAAAACGTTGGCGAGCAACCCGTAAGACGAAACATAACCGAAATTATAAACCACCAGAGGCAGAGTGAAAATCTGCGCCGCCAGCGCCACCGATAACGCTTGGCGCGCGAATTTCGGACGGACAAAACCGATTTTCTTCTCAACCGGCCGCGCGAAAAACACCATTCCCAGCACCGCCAAAAACGACAATTGGAATCCGACATCAAAACGCAAAATGAGCGGATTTTGCCACACCATC
>DIWQ01000023.1:0-23128 GCA_002423555.1 Patescibacteria group bacterium UBA6102 | reverse complement strand
GCGCCGGAAACCGCCGACAAATGGCGCAATCCGGAAACGTTCAGCTTCTCTTTTAATTCTTCCCCCAATCCGCTTTGATCTCCCAGCAAAATCGCAATCAACAGCGAATTTTGCGGCGCCGGCAGGCTTTCGCCCGCTCCCCGCTTGAGATGATGTTTTATTCGCAATAATCCCGCGTAAATCGGATTGCCGTTGTTCTCCGACACCGGCTCAATCTCTGGCCAGCGCGCCATCGCGTAGATTCCGTCCTTGGCCAGATAATTTTTATAATCAAAATCCGAAAAATTTTGCGGCGCCTCCAATTGGGCAATAAATCGGATTTTATCGCCGTAAACATATTCCGGATAACGGCGCGCCAATACCATAATGCTGCCTTCAATTCCGTCAGGGCGCAAGATAATCTGCTGGCTTGAATCTTTCAAAACCGGATCGCGGACAACCGTTCCGGCAACTTCAACCGTTTGGCCGTTTAGTTTCGCCAAATCGTTGTCAACCGTTTTTTGCCACGCCGCATCAAACCGCCAAAAGCCCAAAACAAACGCCGCCGCCAAAATTCCCGCTACCGCGATTTTATGATTTTTCGCCGCCAATCCCGCAAAAAACAAAAAAACGGCGGCCGCCGCCAAAACCCAAAACAAAAAGCGCGAAATTGAAATCATTGACGCCGCCCCCACCCCGGCCATCATCGCCAAACACCCGGATAAAAACACCTGCGGATAAGGCATTTATTTACTCATCCGCCAGAATACCCCGGGGCTTTGCCCCGGCGATGTTTGGCAGGGGAATAAAATGATTTCAATGATTCCCTTCACCGGTGCGGGTTTATCGCGTGATGCAAACAGCAAAATCATTTTCGCGCCCGCACGCCTTCGTAGTGGATATTTTTATTGCCATTACCCCATTTTTTCCAAAAGTTTTTGGGAATCCCGGATTTGTGAATGATTGATTCAAGAGTTTTTGGCGGTATGCTTTTCCCTCGGTGCCACGGGACGAACGTTAATCTTTCTTGGCCATCCACACATCCGCGATAATAAAAATGGGATCCTTCCGTGTTAACATGCTTAAAATAGTGCTTCCTCAGAAAACGCTCAACATCTTTAAAATTCCAATTGAGCAGTCCGTTAGGCATAACAATAATTTTTGAGATTATTGAGGCTCACACAGCATTCATCGATGCTTTTTATCGCGGATTTTAGCGGTTTTTCTTCTTTTGCCGATTTTAGAAACGCCTCGTATAAATCAAAATATTTTTTTTCCGCTTGATTGTTGAGCAAATCTTCGCTTAATTTCTCTTTTTTCACGGTTTTTAAATAACCCAACGAAACCACGCTTAGCTCATTCTTAACTTCATCTATCGTTTTTCCCTGAATCACCATTCCAAAATCCAAACACACGCCGGTAAAAAGTTTATCGCCTTTCTTTTTGAAAATAAGAAATTTTATTTGTCCGCGCGTTATTTTGTTCATATTTTTACCGCTATTGTTTTTATAGTAAAGCATAACGCAAACTAACACAAATACCGTCAAAGTCAATTTGATATTTTGGCAATCAGGGGTTCTTCCCAACCAAAACAGGTCCGGACCCCCGCCAATTTTAGGTAACCCATTTTTTTGACGGCCCGCGCCAGGCCTTGATGTATTTTTGCGCCTCGCGAATTTTTTCTTTAACTTGCACCGATTCTTTATCATCCAAATCGCCGGTTCTACCGCAAAATGACACCTTGTTTTTTTGTTTTTTATCCTCATCGGACAGCGGCGCGCCCCGCCGGACCGCCCAAATCGCCAGCGCCACCATATGTTTGCAAAGAATATCCTGCCGGCCCACGAAACAATTGCAATGGCCGCGATCGTAATGCGTTTCGGAAACCGCCACGTCATAGGGATGAGTGCCCGAAACCCGCGCGGTAAAACCGATATAGGACTCCTCCACCTCGCTCACTTTATCGGCCTCATACAGCTCCACCGCCCGCGCCCAAGTTTTTTGGTCCACCCCAAACTTAATTTTTTCCAAATCATATCGCGGCACCATAAAACATTTTAAAAGGGTCGGACCCTTTTAATTAAAACGTCCAAACATTTAAACATTCTCACATTCTCAAGAATGTTGGAATGTCCGCTAATCATCAATTATTGATTGGCAGGTCTGTTATTGTTCACAAGTCGCGGACGCGGACGGACGGCACATAGGGTTTGATTTTGGCCAGCGCCGCGGCAAAAAATTCGTCGGCAAAGGGCTTTAATTTTTCAAATTCGGGATCAATGTTGCGCCCGGGTTTGAAATTCTGCAAAAAATATTTGGGCGATNNTTTCAAAATCTTTATACTTTCCTCAATATCATCCACTCTTATCGCCAGGGGTTCAACCCCTGCAGATTTAACAGGGGTTGAACCCCTGGCGGCGCCGGCAAAAAGTGCCGCGTAGCGATCTTTGGGCAGTTTGATGTCCATTGCCACGTAATCAATCAATTTTTTATCAATCAATTCTTTCAGCATTTTGGGATTTGAACCGTTGGAATCCAATTTCACCAAAAATCCCAAATCCTTTATTTTCCGGCAAAATTGCGGCAAGTCCGGATGCAATGTCGGCTCTCCCCCGCAAATCACCACCCCTTCCAACAATCCTTGTTTTTCTTTCAAAAATTCAAAAACCTCCGCTTCCGGAATTTCGGGCTGTCGGGCAATCAGCTCCGGCAGAACCAATTCTTTGGAATAACACCACGGACAGCGGAAATTGCATCCGGCCGTGAACACGGTGCACGCCACATGCCCCGGATAGTCAATCAACGTTGTTTTTTGCAGTCCGCAAATTTTCATAATGATTTATCTTGAATAATTTCCCGCGATTGTCAATTATAACCCCGCCCGCCAATTTAACCAAGAGCCGCGCAAAATATCATCCGAACGGATTTCAGGATGGATGAAACAAGATGGAAC
Organism: Patescibacteria group bacterium UBA6102; assembly: GCA_002423555.1. GTDB lineage: Bacteria > Patescibacteriota > Minisyncoccia > Minisyncoccales > UBA5738 > UBA5738. The sequence goes on along the minus strand of DIWQ01000023.1, from coordinate 20,196 downwards.
GGATTGGAAAATCTGACAAATTTTGCGGTCGCAAAATTTGTCAGATAATGCGGCCGGCGGAAAAGGCAAAACTCATTTGCGAGGCAAGCGCCATAGGGATTTTGCATCTTCCGGCCAGGCGGCGCGGGCGATAATATCATTGCAGGGCAGATCCATGGTTTCCACGGCCGGACACTGGGTGCATAATTTAAGCGCGCAATGTTTGGCACAGCCGTCGCAAACATATTGCTCCCAAAAATGCTCGCACGAATTTTTGATCACATTACGGTCGTGCCGCCGGTCAAAAACTTGGCTTTTCTTTTCAACCGCCCGATCAATGATCTCTTCAAAAGCGAATTTCTTCAATTCAAAAAGCTGGCCCTTGGCGGCAAACCCTTCTTTTTGCTTGGCAATATATTCGTCCGGATTGATGATATCGGTAAAACGCAGTGCGTTTAGAATCTTCATAATGTTACTTTGCAATTCCGGTTTTCCGCCGGCTTTCTTTTCCATCAACGACAGTGAATATAAACCAAGCAACGCGCCCCACGGCAGATCGCCAGCCTCCATCTTTTGCTTCATTGACGCAAAATGCGCCTCCCGCCACCAGCGCGGCATATAGATTGAACTTATCTTCCCCTCGGCCAAAAATTTTACCAGCCTCATCCAGCCCAAATTGCTGGGCATAAACCGGCCCCTTTCATAACGGAAGTGCGACGGCTTGGCATTCAAAAACCCCACCCCCTCCCTGAGATCGCGGAGGCATTCTTTGGTGGTCCAAAGGACCCACCGGCCGCCGCTGGGCGCCAGAATCGATTCATTAATGGTCAAATCGGCGTCGCACAAAATTTTACGCAAAGCATATTCGCCGATTTCCCCTTTTACCGGTTCGGCGTCTTCGCTTTTCAGTTCAATCCCTTGAGCGTCAAGATTCTGCCGGATGCGCAAAAATTTTTCCACCAAAAAATCCTTGCTTTTGGGCAAAGTGCCCTTGTGAAAAATAATAATATCAACATCGTTTATCCGGCGCTCAATGGCTTGCCGTTCTTGATCGGGAAATCCATCATTGGCAAACGCCAGCGCCTCAATGCAACAAAGGCGGGCAAGCCCGCCTTTTATCACCATCTCTTGTTCCGGCGCCAGCGAATCAAGCGCGTATTCAACAAACGGCGGGAATTTGGCGATTACTCGTTTGTCCAATTCCACCCGCACGAATTTTCTCTGCGGTTTTATCATAAAAGATTTGGCCGGCGGCAACTACCCCGCCAGGGTTTCTTTTTTGACGCGGTATTCTTTGCGGTCTTTGTATTCCTGCTGTTTGCCGGCGTTGAATTGCGCCACCGGCCGCAGATAGCCCACCACGCGGGTGTAGACTTCGCACGGCTGTTCAATGGCGCATTTGGGACATTTGAAATGCTCGCCGGCGATATAGCCGTGCGTGGGGCAGATGGAAAATGTCGGCGTGAGCGTGATATAGGGCAAACGGAATTTTTCAAAGATCTTCCTCACCAGCGCCTTGACGCTCTGCGTATCGGACAATCTCTCCCCCAAAAACAAATGCTGGACCGTGCCGCCGTTATAGCGGCACTGGATCTCGTCCTGCAATTTCAACGCCTCAAACACATCGTCGGTAAAATTGACCGGCAATTGCGATGAATTGGTGTAGTAGGGACTCTTTTTTGTGCCCGCCGCGACAATGTCGGGATATTTGGCCTTGTCTTTCAAGCACAAGCGGTAAGCGGTGGATTCGCCGGGGGTTGCTTCCAGATTATAAATGTTACCGGTTTCTTTTTGGTAGGCGACCATTCGTTCACGCATAAAATCCATCACTTCCAAGGCAAACGCCCTCCCCTTTTTAGAGGCGATATTTTCATCCAGAAAATTAACCAGCATCTCGTTCATCCCCACCAATCCGATGGTGGAAAAATGATTGCCGTAATATTGGCCGCGGGATTTTTTGATGTTGGACAAATAATGGCGGGAATAAGGATACAGCCCCTTTTCAATATAATCCTCAATCACCTTGCGCTTCAATTCCAAACTCTCTTTGGCCAAATCCATCAAGCGTTCCAGCCGCTGAAAAAACTCTTTCTTGGTTTTTGAAAGATAGCCCAGCCGCGGCATATTGATGGTCACCACCCCGATGGACCCGGTAAGCGCGCCACTGCCAAACAACCCGCCGCCGCCGCGATTGTGCAATTCGGTGAGATCAAGCCGCAGGCGACAGCACATTGAGCGCACATCTTCGGGGCTGATGTCGGAATTGATGTAATTGGTGAAATAATTGACGCCGTATTTGGCCGTGGCCTCCCACATCGGCTCCATCGCCGGATTGTCCCAATCAAAATTTTTGGTGATACTCACCGTCGGAATCGGAAAAGTGAACACCCGCTGATTCTTGTCGCCCTCCAGCATCACCTCGTAAAAGGCGCGGTTGAGCATATTCATTTCTTCCTGGAATTCGCCATAGGTTTTATCTTGCGGCGCGCCGCCGATGATCACCGGCTGTTTGGCAAACGACGGCGACGGCGTCAAATCCAACGTCACGTTGGAAAACGGGCACTGAAATCCCACCCGCGTGGGCGTGGCCATGTTGAACAAAAACTCCTGCATCGCCTGCTTGACTTGATGGTAATTCAAATTGTCGTAATAAATAAACGGCGCAATCAATGTGTCAAAATTGGAAAAGCTTACCGCGCCCGCCACTTCGCCCGCCAGGGTGTAGATAAAGTTCACCGCCTGCCCCAAAACCGTGCGCAAATGCTTGGGCGGCTTTGATTCCAGTTTCCCCGGCGTGCCACCGAAACCGCGGCGAAGAAAATCGTAGAGATCCCAGCCGGAACAATAAGGCGCCAAGGTATCCAAATTGTGCAGATGAAAATCGCCCGACTCGTTGGCCTCGCGGATTTCCTTGGGATAGATTTTGTTGAGCCAGTATTTCTTCACGATGTAGGACACCGCGTAATGATTAAGCCCCTGCAAAGAAAAGGCCATATTGGCGTTTTCCTGAACCTCCCAATCCATTTTTTCCAGATATTGGTCCACCCGGTCCATTGCCTCGTCGCTGGCCACCGCCGCCTCGCGGATCCGCCGTCTTTGCTCGCGGTAGAGAATGTAGGATTTGGCGGTTTCCACCAACCCTTCCATAATCAACACTTCTTCAATGATGTCTTGAATCTGCTCCACGCCGGGCACACTGCCGTTTTTAAAACGGCGGACAAACAATTTGCGCGCCTGCTCGGCCATCTTTCTGGCTCGGATTTCATCGCCCTGTCCGGTGGCGGTAATCGCCTTGAAAATCGCGTTAACAATCCGGTCAAAATCAAAGTCAACGATCCGGCCATCCCGTTTTTGCACTTTGGTGATTTTATTCTCCATGGCTTTTTTATTCTTCCGCGTTTATCGGCAAATTGAAACGATTTTAAAATCGGCTCATATTCGTTTATAAACCGGCAATCAGAGATTTTAACAAAGACAATAACCCATTTTAGCCCACCCAAAAAATCCGTCAAATCCCCCTTAAAAAATTCTAAACCCTAATTTCTAAACCCTAAACAAATCTAAAATTCAAATTTAAAAAAATACTTTTTTTGTTTTGATTTTTAAATTCTGAATTTATTTAGAATTTAGAATTTGAAATTTAGTTTTAGAAGCCGGTGGCCACCACCGTGATCTTGATCTCCCCCTTGGGCAAAGTTTGATCGTGCACCGCACCAAAAATCACCCGCGCCCGCGCATTGATCTCGGAAGTGATGATCTTGGCGGCTTCTTCAACCTCGGACAAACTGATATCCAATCCTCCGGAAACATTGAACAGCAAACCCTTGGCGCCGCGCGCCGGCGCGTCAAACAACGGTGATTCCATCGCCGCCCGCGCCGCGATTTCCGCGCGCTTTTCCCCCCGGGCGCGACCGATGCCGAATATCGCCCGTCCGGAATCCTTTAATATTGAACGCACATCGGCAAAATCAACATTAATGATCCCCGGCGACAACACCAAGTCAGAAATACTCTGCACCGCCTGCCGCAACACTTCGTCGCAAAGCCAAAAGGCGTTGGCCAAAGTCGTGTCGGGATTCAGCGCCGCCAGCAACTTGTCGTTGGAAATGGAAATCAGCGAATCCACCTTACCCTTGATAACGTCCAAACTTTCTTGCGCCACGCGCTGGCGATAGGCGCCCTCAAAGGAAAACGGCCGCGTCACCACCGCCACGGTGAGCGCGCCGGCGTTTCTGGCAATCTCGGCCACCACCGGCGCCGCGCCCGAACCCGTGCCTCCGCCCATACCGCAGGCAACAAACACCATCCCCGCACCGGCCAGCGCCTTTTGAATTTCTTCTTTTTGTTCTTCGGCGGCCTTGCGGCCCATTTCCGGATTCATTCCCGTCCCCAACCCCTGGGTAAGTTTTTTGCCGATCTGGATTTTGACATCCGCTTTGACTTTTTTCAAATCCTGGTAATCCGAATTGAGCGCGATCAACTCCACTCCCCGAATCCGGTCTTTTTCCATGCGGGAAATCGCGTTGCATCCCGATCCTCCCACTCCCGCCACTTTGATATTGATTGGATTGAACATATCCTTCGGAAATTCAAAATGCAAAAATCAAAATTTAAAATTAAGGAAAATATATATTAATTTTTCATTTTGATTTTTCAATTTTAAACTTTTATCACGGCCTTCCGTTTGTTTTATGATTCGCTGAATATAATTATGGGATAAAAATTTTAAAAAACTTCTTGATTTTGCCCAATCCTCCCGCCGAAAATCGTGAAGGGCCGGCAGACTCCTCTTCTTTTTCTTTCCATCCCGTCCGCGCCAACCCGCAAACCGCCGCCAGCGACGGGTCGCTCTCAATGTTGGAAAAATTTCGGGGCGCGCCGATTGCGCAAGTGAGCTGAAAAACTTTTTTGGCAACTTCTTCGGCGCCGGGAACTTTNNTTTTTTAATTCTTTGTTGGCAAGTTCAAAAATTTCCGCCACGCGTTCCTGAATGATGCGGGAAACCAGTCTTTGGGAAAATATCGCTCCCGCCGCTTTATCATTTTCGCCCGCCAGCTTGATTTTTTTGTCCGCACCTTTAAAGACACATATCCCTTTTTCCACTTTCAATCTTTCGGCAGTCTCCACATCAACTTTCAGCCCGATGGCAATATCATGGGTAATGTTGGCCGATCCGATTGGCAAAATTGCGATATGCGACAAATCCCCCTCTTCATAAACCGCCAAACCGGTGGTGCCCGCACCGACATCCAGCACTGCCGCTCCCAATTCTTTTTGCTGTTCGGACAATGCCGCACCCGCGGCGGCAATCACCGCCGGCGCGCGATTGGCCACTTCCAAGCCGGCGCGCAACACCGCCTGATCCGAATTTTTCAAGTAAGGGGTAAATCCCGCCACGATCAGCACTTCGGCTTCCAGACGAACACCCTTCATTCCCACGGCATCTTTGACGCCGGACTCTCCGTCCACCGCGAATTCGCGCGGATAAATATCAACAATCTCCTTGTTTGAAGACAGGGAAATTGTTCTGGCCGCCTGCAAGACGCGGTCAACATCTTCGGCGGAAATACTGCCGTCGGCGCGGGAAACCGAAACCAATCCATGCGACCGGGTGCAAAAAATATGGCCGCCGTTAACGCTGATATGAACCTCTTCCAAATTATGTCCCATCGCCAATTGCGCGGCCTTAAGCGCTTCGCCGATGCACTTGGCGGTGGCTTCCGCGTCCACCACCACTCCCCGCCGCACCCCTCGCGACGGCTGGCTGGCGGCATAAGTGATTTCCAAATTTTCCTCTTCGGGGCGTTTTTGCGCCACCGCGATCTTTATTGAACTGGTGCCAATGTCCAACCCGGTGATTAATGATGATTTCGCCATGAAAAATATTTGAAAAGTAAAAATGAAAATATAAAAACGACAATCAAAAAGATAAAACCGGTGAAAAGTTTTTAATTTTTAATTTTCGTTTTTCCTTTTTCGTTCTCAGTTTTTAATTTGGAAAGATAATATTTTTCCTTTTGCCTCATTTCTCTCTCTTGTTCTACTCCTCTCTCATGGTCATATCCCAGCAAATGCAATGCTCCGTGAATCGCCACCCATGCCGTTTGATAATCAAAACCGCGCCCCGCCGTTTTGGCGTCTTGAGCGACAATTTCGGGGCAAATGACCAACTCTCCCAAAATTCTCCCGGGAGCAAGCTCCTCGCCTTCACAATGCGCGAAAGATAGGACATCGGTAGCCGAAGCAACGCCGCGGTATTTTTGGTTGATCGCCGCCATTCTTTTCTTGCCGACCAAAACCACGGAAATCTCCGCCCCTTCACCCGCGAAACGTTTTTTTTCTCCGTTGACCGCCGCGGCAATCGCCTTCTTGATCCGCGCCCCATTAACCTGACGGCGCGTCAAATTTCTGATTTGAATATCAATTTCCATCGGAGTGCGCCAAGGAGATTTTCACAAATAATATTATTTGCGAAAGCCTCCTCATCCATTTTAACAAACAACGCCCGCGGACGCAATCGGACACAATCAGTCGGCAAATTTTAAGGTGGAAATGACCGATTGGTAAAGCCGCTCGTCGTAATCGTCGGCATCGCCGCATTTTTCCGCCGCTTCCTTGGCCAGCAACCCGAATTCAAACGGCCGACCGTCGTTTTCAACAAAAACCGAACTGCCGTACAGGCCGGCCTTCGGAGTTTGATAGTTGGCTTTCACCGCCGGCCGGCCGGCGGTATTGATATTTTCCCGAGACTCAACTTCCATCCCTTGCAACTGCCGCGCCATAAAATCTTCCAACGCCTCATTTTGACCTCCCGCAAAAAAATAGAAATTGTCCAGCGAAAAACCATCATCGTTTTTTTGCGGCGCCGGACAGCGCGCATCGCCGGCAACCGTCGGATAGCGCAATTCCACGCCCCAGCGATCGTCGCGATAAGTCGCCAAAACAAACCCGCCTTCAGGCGCAGGCGCGCCCTCTTCAGCGATTTGTCCGGACGGCGGCGCGGATTCGGTTTCGGGATTGTCGGCAACTTCAACAACATCAACTTTTTCTTGCGGATGACGATAGACATTGAAATAAAAATCCGCGGCAATCCACGCAAAAACTCCGACCGCCAGCCCCGCGACTATCCAATTGAAATTATAATTTCTTTTTTTCCTCCTCGCCATAATATTAAAACGATTGACAAGTATGCGACTGAATAATTTTCCACCTATACAAAAATTATACCACTTAATCAATTGAAACCAATTTCTTACTTTCAACCTCAAGGCGCCAAATCATTAATTGGAGTCGTTTTTGACTCAACCATTTGATACTTACCATCGATGAACTTAAAAACCGCCGAGTAATCGCCAGAATTAGCCGCATGAAACGCGGTAATTGTTTTTTTATTCCCATCAAACAATGGATAAGGAAGATTCGCTAAAACTGGATCTTTCTCAAATCTTTTCAATTCAGGATTAAATATCCAATAATTATAACCTCCTATGTTCGCCCCGCGAACATTAACTATTCGCAAATCTTTATATCCGTCAAAATTTATGTCTTCGGCAATATTAATGTCTCCATCCAAAAAGAAAAGTGTCCCGATGGTTTCATCTTCAACTATAATATTTTGAATCGGTTTCCCGGCGGAATCCGATATTTCCAATACCACATTTTTTTCATTTTCTTCCGGCACTTTAAAGTTCCAATTCAAAAAGTCGGAACCAATATCAAAATAACAGTTAAGCGGAAAATCAAATTTATCTCCTCCTTCGGGCTTATCGAACGGTCTGGCAAACACCGCGCATTTATCGTTTTCCAATCCAAAATCTGTGCCGGCGTTTTGGCTTTTAGATTCACCCGCCGGCGATTGACCCTCCGCTTCCAATTCCGCCTCCGTTTTTGCTTCTTTCTCCTTTTCTTCTTGAGCTTGGCTCCGATTGTCCGGATTTTGTTGCGGTTCGGCCGACCGGCTCAATCCCGCCGGTTCCGAGGCAATTTGGGTTTGCCAAACCCAAACTCCGGCACCGATAAAGCCGATTGCCGCAATGGATAAAACCGCCAACAATATCGCCGAATCGTTTTGATTCGATTTCATAATTTTTCGGAAGATTGGACAATTAGCAAATCTCATCGCAATCTCGCCATATTTTACAAAAATTACAAAGACAAGATTCGGTTTTTATCCGAGCATGCCGAATATTTGCTGTCAGTTACTGTATCTTCGGCGCAAAATCCCAGAAGATCGGCATAAACTTGAGAATTTTGCAAATCGATTTTATAGCCGATAACGGCGCGATAACCCGTACCGCAAGCGCGGCAACCGGTGGTGATATTAAAAGTGAAAACCAGTTCACTGTTTTTATTCAATCCGATCCATTCGCCGTTGGAAAACGAAATTTCCCGGTCGGCCGGAAATTCTTTCGCCAAGCGGCCGCTGTCGCCAATTTTTGAAAAATCAGTCGCCATCAAATACCAGATATTTTCACCGGCATCATATAAAGCGAACTGATGATTGCTGTTCGCCGCCAGCGGGTTCAAAACATCAAGGACGGCATAATATCCGCTTTGATAATCGCCATAGCCGATATAATTTGCCATCAATCCCCAATCGGATTGGCGCCAAAATTCAATCGCGTCTTCGCCGGCGCCAAGTTTTTTCAACACCGCGGCTTGGCAGTCGGAAGCTTGCTCGCCATAGCATCCATGGACTTGCGCCAAATTATCGTTGTCCCAAACAATCTTTGAGATTGCACCGGAATTATATCGCCGGGATAACGATATTGGTTTAATCGCTCCCGATCCAACCGTAAAAATTTTGAAAGTTGATTCAATCGTTTTTACCGTTTCATCTTTTTGCCGGCTGCTTTCTTCGCATTGCCGATATGCCGGTTCATCGGGCGTGCCGTAAGCTCCGCAGTTAGTATGTTTCACCGTGAATTTAAATGAAAAACATCCATTGTTTGCCAAGCCAACATACCAATAATTTTCATATCTGCTGCCGGCCGCGCCTTCGAAATCGCGGCACCGCCAATATTCATTGCCGCCCAACGATAATTTTAAACTTGAATATCTTGCCGATTGCGGACACGGCGATGTTTGGGAAAAATTCGCCACGGCACAATTTTCAACAACAACATTTTCGATTTTATTTTGCCACAAAAAATCCGCTGGATATTTTAATTCAAACCCGTATTTCTCATTGCGGTAGGTTTTCCAAGCGGTGGTATCAATAGATTCGATTTGGCCGGATGTGATTTCGGCGGTTTCGGTCCCCGGCGATTTTTCCGATTCGGCGGTTTCGGTCCCCACCCCATCCGCATTTGCCGCCGGTTCATCCGCCGGGACTTCGGTTTTTTGCACCACTGGCGCAGGTTTTGGCGCTGGCTTGGCAATTTGCGTTTGCCAAACCCAAATTCCGACGCCGGCCAAAAGCGCCACCGCAATAACCAGCGCGACGACAATTGCCGCAAATCCTTTTTGGTTTATTTCCTCCATAATTTATTTTTTATAATCGATTAAAAGCCACTTCCACAAAGGAATTTTTATCACTTTTTTGCCGTCAATTTTTTCTACCCCTTCTTCATCGTCCGTAATAATCAATAAATTATCGCATTTCAATTCATCAGAAGCCAAAACAAGCGCTTTTATTTCCCTTTCTTTTGGTCCCATGGCGTCTAATTTATGGCAAACTTGAATAAGTTGCGTTATTTTGTTTTTATTTTTTACGGCAAAATCAACCTCCTTGCCGGAATAATCGCTCCAATAAAATATTTTTGATTTTTCTTGCCAATAATTCTTCCGCCTTCTAAGATCAATCGCCACCGCGTTTTCCATGATCCGACCGAAATTATCCGAAAAATTAACCGCAACTTCGTTGATCATTCCCGTATCAATCGCGTAAACTTTTTTGGAGGTGATATACCTTTGTTTCAATTTATACGAAAATTTTTCAAAAACAAAAATTAAAAAAACCGAACTCAAATAATCAATGTAGTTTTTAACCGTATGCACGTCCTTGATGGAAAAAACATGCCCCAACTTGCGATAGTTCAAGCCACCGGCAAAATTGGAAACAACATAATTGGCCATTTCGCGAAAAGTTTTTTTATTTTTCACGCCATAACGCAATAAAATATCCTTGACAATAACATCTTCATAAATCCTACCGGCAATCGCCGCGCCAAATTTAAACGTTTCAGGAAATCCTCCACAGTTAAGGTATTCAGTTAAATTTTTCTTTATTCGTGAAATTTTTTTTGTTGAATAAAAATCATTTTCTTCAATCACAATACCTCTAAAATCCAAAAATTCGCGAAAAGAAAACGGGTATAAGACAAATTCAAAATAACGTCCGGTAAGATGCGTCGCCAATTCTTCCGACAACAGATTAGCATTTGAACCGGTAATAATTATTTTCTTGGTTCGCCGCAAGCGATTGGCAAACAACTCCCATCCGGAAATATTTTGTATCTCATCAAAAATAAAATGCTCAATATCTTGCCCGTAAAGTTCGTAAAACGCCCGCAATGCAACGTCAAAATCATCAGCGCAAAATCCAGCCAGCCGTTCGTCGTCAAAATTCAGATAACCGGCTCTCTTGTCCCTCAAAATAAACGTAGCCAATGTTGATTTTCCGCTTCTCCTTGGCCCGGTGATCAAAAGAATATTGGGCTTGGCCAAAAAATTTTGCAATCGCGTAAAATCTATTTCCCGCTTTATTATTTTTTCGCGCCGATAGATTTCTTCTATTTCTTCTTTTTGATCGACGATTATCTTTTTAATTTTCTCAATATCCATATTCGTATTCACATATTTTATATTAAAATATGTGATTACTAACAACATATTTTAAACTATCACGGACGGCCACGAATTGTCAACATCAATCCTTAAACCTGTTAGAAACAGGTTCATTATTTTTATAAATGATTTTTATTCATCCGCCGGAATATCCCGGAAATTTGCTCCGGCGTGGTTTATTTTTTTTCGCCAAACACCAACGGCAAAAAACGGAAGGGTTTTGCTTCCGCCGCGCAGGAGACGCGTGCCAGTCACGCGCCACCAATTCGGATTGAATTGATAATTTCACGGATTTTGTCGTTTTCGCCACTGGCGGAATCGCCATAGCCGGCAAAAACATAAACAAAATAATCGCCGGCCTCAAACAGGTAGAGCGGACCGGCGCAGGCGCCATTTAACGCCAACGTGGGCCCGCCATGGTCCACTTGAAAAACCTTTTTGGAACCCGAATCAATCTCGGCCACCAGCGGGGAAACGGAAAAATCGCGCACCATCATAAAATCCTCGTAAAGCTGAACCACCAAACTGTCTCCCCGGCCGTCAAGCGGTTTTTTTGCCGCCAGTATCCGCAAGTCAATGCAGTCGGAGCCGCATTTCCCGGAAGCGCCGGCGCATTTTTTGTTGTCCATTTCCGCGGAAAAGATGCCCGGCGCGTAATGATCGTAATCCGCAATCAAATTCCAACTTGACGGATAAGTAAAAGAAATTCCGAGAGCGTTTTCGCGGAAATTTTTCCATTCCGCGCCGAAAAACGGTTGGCTTTGCGCTTGCCTGACCAACAGAAAAATCGCGCCGGCCACCAGCACCAAAAACGTGGCGGCGGCAACAATCGTTTTTTTGCGGCAATCGCATCCCGAACATTCTTTTTTTGAATTCCAATCTTCCATTTCCGCATTTTAACATATCGCCGCCTTGAATCAATTCTTGCCAAATTCAATTGCTTATTGCACCGCGCGGATCAAATCAGCGGCTCGAATCCATTTTGTTTTTCAAATAATCCTTGAAAATTTCATTTTGTTCGTTTTTAAAATTGTTTGAAAAGCAAACAAAATGATAAGGCGCCTTTCCGCAACCTATATCCTCGGCGATAACCTGCAAATTATCGCAAAACTCCACCTTCAAGTTGGGCGAAGAATAATTTCCCCATCCTTCCCTTTCGCTGACGCAAAAATGTTCGTTTTTAACCGGAGAATACAAACACAACTCGTCAATCCGCCCGGTGCAAGTTCCTCCATAATTATAACCGCCATACGCAAACTCTTTAATGCCGTCGCCATCAATATCTTTTGCCTCGACAACACTGACGCCTTTCCATCTGTCCCCGTTGAGCCGCCAGATTGTTGAAGTATTACCGCGCCCGTTCGTTGACAATATTGACAACGTTGACCCCGGCATTCCTTCAATTATGCAACCGCCATAGGAAATTTTTGCGCCGCCAACATCATAATTGCTGCCTTCATTAAATATTTTCCCTTGCTCTTCGCCGCAAAAATCAGAGGATTCAAGCAAAAGCTTGTGTGAAGAAGCAATCGGCTCCTGCTCTGAGTTCACCTCGGTAAATTTGAAGGTGGAAATAATTTTATCCATAATTGGCTTGTCCTCATTGTTTGCGCTAATCGTCATTCCGGCCGCATAAAGATTCGGCGCTTGATCAATATAATAATTCGTTTTATCGCAATCTTTTACCCTATCAACATATTTTAAAGCCGCGCGCCCTCCGAAAATCATCGGCTCCAAAACGGGCATTGTCCCGGGCGCCGTGCCTCTTTCCGGGTTTTTAATGATGAAATTTACAAATTCTTGAAAACCTAAATCATCGTGCGGCCGTCCCGTGCCGTCAACCCGCTTGATGCCGATTTGAAACATTCCCGCCGCATATCCCGGCTGACATATGCTTTGCGATTCGTCCTCCGGCCCTTTTGCGCCATTTGAAAAATTAATTTGGATAGATGAACGGTTTTGGGAAAGAGTATAATCGCCAAACGACCCGTCATCAAAAGTCCACGATTGAGGATATTTCAATTCAAACCCGTATTCCTCGTTGCGGTAGGTTTTCCAATCTGAAGTATTAACGGATTTATTTTCTTCAAGTTTGATCGTGGCGATGATCGGCTCAAATATTTTTAAAATTTCCTCGCTCCCGCTGTCCGTGTAAATAAAGTCTGAAATCAAAGAATTAAATTGGCATTTTGAATGGTTTTCGGAAGAATCGCAACTTATTTGGTGGCCGCCAATCCCAATAAAATCAATCTCCTTTTTTGAAATATCAGGAAATATTTTTAAACCGATATTCTCGGAAGCGTTTCCTTGCGTTGGCGAAGCTGCAGATTGGTAATATGTTTTTTCAACAATCCAATTTGCCGGATATTGGAATTCAAATCCTTTCCAACGATATATTTCCCAATTGGAAACATTGACGGTTTCAATTTGATCAGATGCGGTTTGGGGCCCGGTTTCTTGGACCGCGGGAACGGCTGGCGACGTTGGCTTGCCGATTTGCGTTTGGTAAAAATAAACCCCGGCGCCGGCCAAAAGCGTGGCCGCGACTATCAGCGCGACAGCAATCGTCGCAAATCCTTTTTGATCCTTTTTCATTGATGTTTATTTTAATTTAAATTATTTCATTTTAACAAATCAACGCCAAAAAAAACAGACGCCGCCGCTTAAATCAAAAAACAGGGCATACCCTGTTTTGTTTTGTATTTTTGCATTTGCAGGAGCGAATAATCATTCGCCCTCACGCGATCATCCCAACGCTTCTTTCACCAGCTTTCCCGCCATTCCGCTGTCAGCTCTACCCTTTATTTTGGGCATCAAAATTCCCATCACCTTGCCCATATCTTTGACAGTGGTCGCGCCGGCCTGCGCAATCGCGCCGGCGACAAGTTTTTTAATTTCGTCTTCTCCCAATTGCTCGGGCAGATAACGCAGGAGGACTTCAATCTCTCCCTTGTTTTGCGCAACCAGATCGGCACGGCCTCCCTGCTCAAACAGCGCGATGGCATCGCGAAGTTTTTTAACTTCGGCGGAGATTACGACAATGATATCGTCGTCGGCAAGCACCGCTTGAGCAATGTCTTCGCCCGCCTTGCTGGCCTGGAATTGCTTTTCTTTTTCTTTGTTAAGAAGAGCGGCTTTAAGGTTCTTCAAAACCGAAAGTTCGCCTTCTTTTTTTTCCTTGAACGCCGCCTTGAAGTCTTCGTTGATTTTATCTTTCAACATTATTTGAAGCAAAAAAAATGCGCCACTAAGCTTTGCGCATTTTTTTGATTAAATCGTATTTTTTCTTGGTTTCAATTTTGCGCAGGGCGGATCTCTTTTGCATATTGTCCGATTTTGCCCGCTTGGCAAACTGGCGGCGGCGCTTTTCCAGCAAAATGCCGCTCTGTTGCACCGCCTTTTGGAACCGGCGCATCATCGCTTGCGCGTTTTCGCGCTGTTTTCTTCTGATTTCCAAAGCCATAAGATTTATTAATTATAAGTTATAAATTATCAATTCTAGCCGGTGGCGAACGGCAACTCTTCGCCGCCCACCAAGTGAACGTGCAGATGGTCCACCGACTGGCCGGAATCTTTGCCGCAATTGATGATCAGGCGATAGCCGCTTTGGGCCACCCCCTTGATCTTGGCGATTTCGGAAACCGCCAGCAAAATTTGCGACAAATATTCTCCGTCTTGCGCTTCCGCCTCTTGGATGCTGGCAATATGTTTCTTGGGAATAATCAACACGTGCACCGGATGCACCGGCTTGATATTTTCAAACGCCAGCACCCGGTCGTTTTCCCACACAACTTTCGCCGGAATCTCTTTGTTAATGATTTTGCAAAACACGCACTCCATATATTTACCTCAATTTCGGTTATTCGTCAACCTCACTTCCGCAGGCGTTTTTTCACTTCCGCCACCGCGGCGTCAAAATTCAAAACCTCCTGTTTGCCCGATTCCATATCGCGCAGGATCACGGTGTTCTCAAGCGCTTCTTTCTGGCCCAAGAGCAACGCATACCGGGCGCCGTATTTGTCGGCAACCCTCAATTGCGATTTCAACGAATCGCGGTCAAACGCCTCGCCGGTCGGAATTTGGGCGCGGCGCAACTCTTCAAAAAGTTTCAATGATTTTTTCTTGCCCAACCCGCCCAGTTGCGCCAAAAAGACTTTTACTTTTTTGTCTTTGCCGATTTCAATGTCCGCGGCTTTCATCGCCAAAACAACACGATCAACTCCCATGCCGCCGCCAACCGCGAAAGTTTCCTTGCCGCCCATCATTTTAACCAGCGCGTCATAGCGGCCGCCGCCGGCCAGCGCCACCGGCGCCTTTTCTCCCTCTCCTTCCCGGAACATTTCAAAGACCGTCCGCGTATAATAATCCAAACCGCGCACCAAATAAGGATTCAGGCGATAGGGCAAGCCAAGCTCTTCCAGATATTCCAAAACTTCCTGGCAATGTTTTTTGCATTCGTCGCAAAGATGATCCACCGCCTGCGGCGCCTGCGCTTTGACCGATTGGCATTTTTCTTCTTTGCAGTCAAGCACTCTCAGCGGATTTTCTTTCACCCGCCGCCGGCAATCGGCGCAAAGAGAGTTCTGGCGGTTCTTCAGATAACCGGCCAGCGCCCGCCGATATTGCGGCCGGCAAATCGCGTCGCCAATACTGTTGATTTCAATGGCGATATCCTTCAAGCCCAACTCGCGCAACAAATTAAAGTATATTTGAATGATTTGCGCATCAATAATCGCTCCGCCCTGGCCGATTGCTTCAAAGCCCAACTGCCAAAACTGGCGATAACGGCCGGCCTGAGGTTTTTCATAACGGAAAAACGGCCCCCAATACCAAAGTTTGACCGGCGGCGGCCAATTGGCCATCCCGTGTTGCAAATAAGCGCGGACGACCGGCGGCGTCCCCTCGGGACGCAACGCCACATTGTCGTTACCCTTGGTCTTGAAAACAAACATCTGTTTTTGCACAATCTCCGTGGTCATACCCGTGCCCTTGATGAAAAGATCGCTGTCTTCCAAAATCGGCGTTTCTATCCGCGAGAAACCGTAAAAGTCCGCGATCTCTTTGGCGGTTTCATAGATTTTTTCGTAATATTTCTGATCGTCGGGCAAAATGTCGTGCATGCCGACGACGCTTTGGATTTTTGGTTTCATAGCAAAACAGGTCATTAGAGGTTTGTTGCCAATTTGGCAACAAACCCATTAGTAGCTGGGCGTCTGAATCCGCGTGATGCTGTTTGGCGGCCAAAGGCGGACTTCCACCCGGCCGATGATGTTTCTTTGCGGCAATTCTCCCCAATCCTGCGAATCGGAAGAATAAGGCCGGTTATCCCCCAACACAAAATACTCGCCGGACGACAAGGTTGCCGGCGGCATATCCGGCGCTTTTGACCCGGCGGGAATATAGGCCTCATCCAGCGTCCAACTTTTTTCTCCGGCGGTGATGATCACTTGTCCGCCACTGATTTCCACCGTTTCCCCCGGCAAACCGATAATCCTTTTGATAAAACGCTTGGAAGCGTCCAGCGGATATTTGAAAACCACCACCTCCCCCCTTTCCGGTTCGCGAAAGCGATAGGAAAGCTCGTCAACGATCAGATAATCCGCCTCATAAAAATTCGGCTCCATTGACGAACCCTGGATGACGAACGGCTGGAACAAAAAATAACGGATTGGCAGGACAATCGCCAGCGCCAAAATCACGATTTTGGCCACTTCCCAGATAAACTCACCCGCGTTTTGCAATGCTGAAGACATGCGTTTTTTGATTAATTTCAATTGATTTTAAGCGAAAACATCTTTCATTATACCACAAAAATCCTCTTCCGCAAGAGAGTAAATTGCATAGGTGTCACCTATGCAATTTACTTAAACGCTCCCTAAATTTAACGCGAAGGTCCAGCCTTTGCGACCCTTGCGATTACCCGGCGGGAAAATATGCTATAATGGCCTAATTATGGAAAAGAAAATGATGGAAAAAACGCCGGCCGTTTTCATCATCGGCCTGGGAAACCCGGGAGATAAATACCAGAACACGCCGCACAACGCGGGGTTTCTTGCGGTTGACGAATTCGCGCGGCGGTTTGAGTTTCCGAAATTTGCGATGATGCCCGACGGCATTTTGGTCGCGCGCAAAGAAATCTTCGGCAAAACCGTGATTTTGGCAAAGCCGCAGATGCTGATGAACAATTCCGGCAAAGCGCTGGCGAAATTGTTCAATTATCTAAAAATCCGCCCGAAAAAATCCCGCCCCGATCTTTGGGTGATAAACGACGATTTGGACATCTTGACGGGCAAAATTAAAATCTCTCAAAACCGCGGCGCGGCCGGACACAAAGGCGTGCAGTCAATCATTGACCAACTGAAAACCAAAAACTTTATCCGCTTTCGCATCGGCATCGCCTCGCCGATCGCACAAGCAAAAAAAATCCCCGCCGACAAATACGTACTCAAAAAAATCCCCGCCGCCGATCGCACCCCGTTTGATCAAGCCATCGGGACGGTCATATCCGCTCTTTCTCTCGCCCTCTCCGACAACCCGGAAAAATCAATGACCGAATTCAATAAATAATCTTTAATCATTAATCCTTAAATCCTCAACAAAAACCAATCAAAAGGCCGAAATTAAGTAGGCTAAAATTTTAAAAAGGACGGATCGGCCAGAAATTTTGAAAGCGGCACAAATTTTATTTTTTGGCCGTCTTTTTCAATTTCCGCCTCCAAGTCCCAAGTCACCACCGTCAAATTGCCGCAAGAAAATGTTTTTGCCGCGGCCAACAACGAGTCAATTTCCCGTGGCGGCAATTCGGCCATGGTTTCCGCATAGGTTATCTGGTAAAGTCCCATTGCCTGGCCGTTTTTCATCGCCAGAAAATCAACTTCGCGCCCGCGATAATCTTTCCAAAAGAACACTTCCAAAATCCCGTCATGGGCGCAACGGCGCAAAAACTCCAAACAAACCGCCTGCTCCATCAAATGCCCGATATTTCGTGAAAACACACCACCGTAGCGCGCCGAAAAATAAGTGTCAGCCGAATAGATTTTTTTTGCCGATTGCAGTCTTTTTTTGACGCTGGGCGAACCGGTTTCCAGAATAAAAACAAAATACGCGTTTTGCGCGGCGCGCAAATAATCTATCACCGTGGTTTTTCCGATCTTATGCCCCAAGCTCTTCAAACTGGCGGCAAATTTGGAGTAAGTGAAAAACCGGCTGTTTAAAACCAGCTTCAAAAGATCGCGCAAAGCATTTTTATTTCTTATTCTTTCCCGGCCGATAATGTCCCGTTGGACGAATGTTTGATAGTAATCGTCCAAAAGCATCGGCCGCAATCCCTCTTGCGCCAAAACAATTTCGGGCAATCCGCCAAAATTCAAGAAGTCGCGCAGAAGATAGAGTTTTTGTTCAAGCGGTGTTTTTTCAAGATCAATTTTTTTGAATTTCAAATATTCCCGCCAATTGAGCGGGAACATTTGCACGTTGACGGTGCGCCCGCGCAATTCCGTGGGAATTTCGGCCGAAGACAATTTGGAAGACGATCCGCTCAAGATCAAGCGATAGCGGCTGGTTTCGTTGATCCGCCGCGCCCAGCGGCTCCAATCGGGAATTTCCTGGATTTCATCCACCAGCAAAAACAACGATTTTTGCCCATACATTTCCCCCAAAACCTCAACCAGCTGGGTTAAAACAAACGTCTCCCTGGGCAAACGCTCGTCTTCGCAATTAAAATAAACGCACTTGTCTTTGCCGTATTTTTGGGCAAAATTAAAAAGCGAAAAAGTTTTGCCAGTGCGCCGAAAACCGGTCACGCAAATTATTTTCCTCAAGTTAGGATCAAAATAATCCATCAAATCGGTTTCCCGATCGCAAATCACCGGCAATTCGCTTGCTTGCCAGCTTTCCACGATTTGCCGCAATAATTGTTTTATATTTGTTTCCATATAAGACAATATTATCAAATATCGTCCTACAAGTCAATGAATATTGGACGAAAAACCAAAATACCACCGTCTTTAAATCGCCCTCTCCGAAGGAATTGAGAAATCAATGACCGAATTCAACCAATAATCCTCAATTGTCAACAAAATTAAACAGACTACTTCAAGTAAATTCATAAATAACCAATAAACACTTTAGCCCAATATTTCAGTAAATAAAAAAGAGAACTATCAAAGATATTCTCTATTTTTCGCCGCAATAGATACATTCCTCCCATTCATCAAGCATCAAATGACCACACTTGCAAATTTTCAAATTTAGTGGTCTATCAGATAAACACAGAGGAATCCCGACACCGGAAGCTCTAATTGCTTCGTCAATTTTTTTGACACCCTCTTTGATTTGCCGTTCCATATCGCAACGATAAACGCAAATTGAAAGTTGAACGAAACAATCAATTTCATGACATCTGTCTTTTTTCCATCTCCATGCCGACGGTATAATTGTTAACTCCCGATCAAACTTTCTAACTTGCCGATTGAGCCCCTTGCATAAGAACGTTTTATGCCCCTTTTGCATGACTCCGGTTAAAGTCCCGACATAGAAAAGTAAAATCAGTAGACCGGGCGAATGAATCCTCGATTCAATAATAGCCAAATCACCGATTACTTTTCTCACTTCTAGAGATAGGCCGCTCAGATTGGCGTCACTCATACATCGACCGCCAGTCGCTTCGCGCATAAATATGTTTAAAGCAACTCGCCTATTCTCCGGCAATAATAAATTGCCTGCATTAATTTTCATTTTCTGTCGCCTCCTTTGTTTTTGGATGTAAAGACTGCTGATTGCGTTTTACCCCATTTTTGATTTTTTGCAAGGGATGAAAAAATGGTATAGTGAAAAAGTGGAAAACGACCAAATCAAAAAAATAAGCGAGGGCGACATTGAATTTCCCAATTGCCTGCGCGCCATTCCTTCGCGGCCGAAGCAAATTTATTATCGCGGCAACATCAACATTGCCGCGCCGTGCGCGGCAATCGTGGGCGCACGCGTTCCCTCAACCTACGGCAAACAGGCCGCGCACGACATCGCCGCGGGATTGGCGCGCGCCGGCGTTTGCATTGTTTCGGGAATGGCCCCGGGCATTGACACCATTGCCCACCTTGCCGCCCTTGAATGCGGCGGCCCAACCTGTGGCGTAATCGGCGCCGGCCTTGACAAAGAATCGTTTTTCCCGCAAACAAATCTTGGGCTGGCGGAAAAGATGGTTGACGCCGGCGGATGTTTGGTGAGCGAATACGCGCCGGGATTCAAATCCGTCTACTATTCCTTTCCCCAGCGAAACCGCATCATCGCCGGCCTGTCGCTGGCGGTGATCGTCATTGAAGCCAAAGAAAAATCAGGATCGCTGATCACCGCCGAATGGGGCAGAAAACAGCATAAACCGGTCTTTGCCGTTCCGGGGTCAATCTATTCAACTTCTTCGGCCGGATGCAA
>DIWQ01000055.1 GCA_002423555.1 Patescibacteria group bacterium UBA6102 | reverse complement strand
CCGGCGGTCCGGCGCCGAAAATACCCGGTTAAACGTTATTTTCGGCTTCGGATCTTCGCGGACGGTAGCATTAAAAACGCTGTCGCTACCGGCGGGAAAACCCGCCTCCGGCAAATCCGCCGGCAGAGGCATTTTTATTTCTTCGGCATCAATTGTGTCCGCGGCACGCCGCGGCGGCGGGAAAATATCAATTACCTTTTTCGCCATAAATTGATTGAAATTATTGGACTATCGGCTCCGACAGCTTGATTATAACAAAAACCGTTCGGTTTGAAAATTCAACATTCTTATCTTTTAATTTTTGTATCCGTATTTTGTATTCAATTTTGATTTTTGATTTTTATGTGTATTTGTCCGCAATCGCCGACGCGGCGAAAGAAAACGGCTTGATCATCGGTTCAAACCCGTTGCCGCGGATCAATCCCGTGACTTCGCGCACCATTTCCCGCGTGGCGCCGCGCTCGCCCACATCGGCATGAATGTAGGAAAAATCCCATTTTAAATTGTCGGGCAAAATCAGTTTGCGCATTTCCAAAGTTTCGCGCAACACCAGCGCCAGCTCGCAGGAAAGCAAAACTTCCTGCAGAATTCTCTGTTTGAAATTATAAAACTTTTTGCCGCCATAACTGATTTTTTTCAAAAAAAACCGCCCGCCCGCGCCCATGCGCCGCACCACAATCGTGGCCGGAAAATGCGGCTGTTCCAGCGACGCCGAATCGCATCCCACCACGATCTCATATTCCCGTTGCGGTTCTTCGGCCATATACGCAAAAATCTCGCCGATGGCATCGTCAAAGCTCAAATTCCCCTTCGTGGGATTGAAAAAATTTCCGTTCCTGAAAATATTGTCGGAATTATATTCTTCCATTCTTTTTCCGCTTAACTCTTTCTTCTTGTGCTTGTATTTAACATTTCCCTTTTCGCTTCACACCTCTGTATTCTACCACCTCGCCCCAAAATATCAATGACCTGATTGCCCTTTAGATAAAAAAATGCCTCGGCTTTCGCTTCGGCTATTTGTCTGTTTTTCAGGTTCAGACGGGAAGTTTCATCTTTTCAAAGCCAACGATAAACTTTGACTGTCCCAATCTTGCCAGAATTTCAATAATCTCGGCAAGATTTCTCCCCAGTTCAGTCAAGGAATATTCATGTTTTTGGCCTCTTCTTGATGATACCAAAAATTCCCTTTTTAATTCAAGCAAACCGTGATTTACCAGAATTAACGACAATCCGGTTTCTTGGAAAATTTCTTTGGCGGAACAATTTTTATTTTTATAAATTACCATAAAAACCGCCAATTTATTGCTATTCCTGAAGAAACCAATCTTCCCAGCCAATAACGCCATATCTTTTTCATCCATTCCGTTAGTCATAATACTCCTCTCCTAAAGACCTGCCCATAAAATACATCAAAAAAAAATATGTCAAGCGCCCAGATCGTAACTGCTCACCGGATCCAAAATTAAAGGGGGCCTATCCCCCGTTACCGCGAGGGTTAGGCCCCTAAAATACGAATACCCAATAAGCGATTACCAAAATTAAAAACATTCCAACATTCTTGAGAATGTTGGAATGTTTTTTGTTAAAACAGGCCCGTTAATTATTGTTGAATTTTGCCGTCAACCCCAAAAACAGCCCCGGCTATCTTCTTTTATGATCTCCAGAGTTTTGCCAAAAGTCTTGTATTCGCCGTAAAACCACCATTTGCCGGACGCACGCATCCAATAGAGCCGCCATTTCCGGGAAGGATTGTGAAAAATTATTTTTGCCACCGGGCATTCCGTCCACGACCCCTGCTTGCCATCCCATCGCGGGCGGGTTTCAATCAAAACATAGCCGCCTCTCACCTTTCGGGCGACATTCTTGATTTCGCCCGCCACCCGCTCGGGCACCCTGAAAAATTCCTCAATCCGCCCGATTTTTTCATCTTGCAAATTTTCATCCATATTTTTGTTTTTATCCATCCACCGGAATGCCCGGGACTTTGCCGCGGCGCAGTTTGTTTTATCCGGCAATTCTCACCCAAAACGATGGAACTCGCTTTTGATACGTACCCCGTTACATATTCAAATAAGTATTCAGGTAAGTATTCAATTACTTACAAGTGTACATACATTAAAAATTGAAATTTGGAATTCGGCAAATCCTGACAAATTTTGCGGTCGCAAAATTTGTCAGGATTTTATTTTTGTTCTCTAATAATCTTGGTTTTAATTCCGTCAAAGGGAATGCAGGGTGGTGAAGATGGCAGAGAATTCTTTGGGGTCCAAAGAGGCGCCGCCGACGAGGAGACCGTCATAACCGGCGTCTTTGAGGTAGGACGCGGCGTTTTTGGCATTAACCGACCCGCCGTATAACAGCGGAATTTTTTCATTGGTAATGTTTTTGATAAAGCGGCTTATCACCGCGGCTTCCTCGGAATCGCAAGCCTGGCCCGTGCCGATGGCCCACACCGGCTCATAGGCAATCATTACCGGCGCGGAATTTAAGTCAATGCCTTTCAGGCCTTCCTGAATTTGCGTTTCCACAATGTCGGTGATTTGCCCGTCAATGCGCTGTTCACGGGTTTCGCCGCAACAAAAAATCGGCACCAATCCCGCCGT
This sequence comes from Patescibacteria group bacterium UBA6102, assembly GCA_002423555.1. Lineage (GTDB taxonomy): Bacteria > Patescibacteriota > Minisyncoccia > Minisyncoccales > UBA5738 > UBA5738. The sequence goes on along the minus strand of DIWQ01000055.1, from coordinate 24,218 downwards.
CAGTGCGGCGATAATTTTTTTGTTGATCGCCTGATCGGTTTCGCCGAATTTATGCCGCCGCTCCGAATGGCCAAGAATCACATATTTGCAACCCGCACTTTCTAACTGCGTTGCGGAAATTTCGCCGGTGAACGCTCCATCTTCCCAGTGGCAATTCTGGCCGCCCAACTCCGCGGAATTTTTTAAAATCTTTTTGGCCAGCTCCAAATAGCACGCCGGCGGACAGATCACGGCCTTGGCCTTGACGCTTTTCTTGATTCCCTTTTTATATCCCAAAAGTATTTTTTTGGCCTCAATCCTGTTGGCCGGATGGCACTTCCAATTCCCCACAATGTATTTCATATTTTAATTTTAAGAAAGAAGGAGGCATACTCGGCTTTAGTTTGCGGGAGTAAAACTCGTTTCACTCCAAACCTGCCGACGACTGACGAATTTTTCGTAGCCGAAATATGGAAATCACAACAGGAAATATTTAATCAAATCAAATTTTAAGTAGTAGCAATTTTACAAAAGTTTTATAAAATCGTCTTTTGAAACTTCGATATCTTTTAAAATTGCCAGCAACGTCCCGGGTGAAATCTCTTTTCCTTGATGAATCGGCACCGTGGTCCGCCGGCCTCCGGGGTGTTTAAATTGCGCGTGACTACCAACCTGACCATACTTGAAAAAGCCGAGTTTGAGCAAAACTTTGATCAATTTTTGCGCTTTTACCGCCGGCAATTTTGCCATATTTTAACAAGTCAACGCCAGTTCCTTATCGGTGAAGGTTTGCACCAATTCAAATGCATTTTCCTCTTGCGGAATATTTTCGCCGTCCCTGACAAGCCCCTGGACATGGCACTTGATCGCTTCTTTCAGATTCTTTTTGGTTTCCTCCAATGTTTTGCCGCAGGTATGGCAACCGCGCAAAATCGGCACATAGCCGTGGAAGGCTTTGCCGTCCGGTTCAATAATAACTCTGAAAGTGTATGTTTTCATATATAATTCAAATGATTCGAATGATTGATAATCGTGATTTAAGCATACTATCGCACACCTAAAAGTCAACCAAATTACAAAACAAAATGAAGTAAAACAAACCAAACGCTCAATCATAAATATCGTGGTCGCCGACAGTAATCAAAATAACTTCATCATCCTTGCCATAACGGAAAATTATCCGATATTTATAATCCACCGAAAACGCCCAACAATTCCGAAAACGGCCATGCAGTTTATGAAGCCGCAAGCGCGGATCGTCAATGTCGGCGCGGAAAATATTGATCGCTTCCTCCGCTTTGATTTTCATCTCGCCTAACAATTTATGGCTTGCCCGCGTAAAATTTGGAGTATAATAAATCTCCATGTAATTTGCGCTATTCTAGATCTTTCATTGATTTGAATTTTTTAACTAGCCCCGCTTTTATTTCTTTTTCTGCTTGCTTGATTTCGCGGACCAATTTTTCTTCTTTCCACAAACGGATCAAATAGCGGACAAATTCGCTTTTAGAAGCGAAATTTCCGGACTCCACTTCTTTCTCGATTTGTTCGTCCAATTGCTTGGGCAATGAAATGGTAACGATATTGCGCATATTTTTTGTATGATTATGTATGATTTATTATTACATAATGAATTGATATGTCAATAATGACACTTTGAAATTTTTCTCAAAATATCAATCATTTTTTTGAAAAGTTCCTTTACTTTAAGGTCTGCCCCTTGCGATTACACAAGGGGCAAATCCTTTGAATCACTGGGCGCGGAGGTATTCGGCGGCGCGTTCCGGTTCAATGGTGGAAATTTCAATGCGCGTGCCAATTTCAAAGCCGGCCATAATCGCGGTTTTGGGCACGATGGTCAGATGCCAATGATAATGGGAATAGTCTTTGCGGTCGCAAGGCGCGGTGTGCAGATAAAAATTATACGCCGGATCGCCCAAGGCTTTATAGATTTTTTTGATCGCCGCCGACAAAATTTGCGTCAAAGATTTTCTCTGTCCCGGATCAATGTTCTCAAACCGCGGCGAATGGAATTTGGGAGAGATCACCACTTTAAACGCCGTCTTGGAGGCAAACGGACAAGAAGCGACGAAATCCGCGTTCTCGCAGACCACGCGGGAACGATCTTTGAGTTCAAACTTGTTCATCTCGCACGCCAGACATTTTTTATGCGTCCGCCAATATTTTTTTGAATTTTCCAATTCACCCAAGAGATCAACGTCAATCAGCGGGCTGGTAATAATTTGCGAATGCGGATGAGGTTGGGACGCGCCAGCTTCGGCGCCGTGATTGTGGAAAATTGAAATATATTTCACCAGCTTGTGCTCTTTCAATTCCAAATAACGGGTTTGGTAAGCCGCCACCACTTCTTCGGTCGCGGGCAAATCCATCAGTCCGAGATGGCAATCGTGATCGCGCGTGACCACCACTTCGCAAAAACCGACCGCGTCCATTGAACGGTAGACCGGCCCGATCTTCCACTGGCAAACGCTTTTCTCCGTAATGGGATAGAAGGCCGGAAATTTGTTTGGAATCACCGCCAGCGTCCAATCGCCGGGCAATGTTTTTTTGGCGGCAATTTTCCCGGCGGAAAAAACCAGAAGCGGATCGGCGGCCTCGGTGAGATTGCAAAACGGACATTGCCGCAAATCCATTTCAATGATTTTTCTTTGCCGTTTGTATTCTTCCGGACGCTTGCCGCGCCCCGGCGCGATCACCACCCAGTCCTTGGACACCACGTCATAGCGCAATTGCGACGGACAGCATTGATTTTTTTTCATATTGAAATCACGTTTAAATCTCATTATCAATTTATCACAAACCCGCCCGTTTAACAAAAAAACGGAGACTGCTCCGTTTTTCAATCCTCTTTGTCCTCCGTATCGGGGAAGGCAGTGAGCACCCGGCAGGCGCCATTGACGATTGCCAGAGTGTGTTCCCAATGGGCCGCGGGACTGCCGTCTTTGATTTTATAGGCTTGTTTGTCCGATGCCAAAATAATCTCCGGATTGCCGGCGGTGATCATCGGCTCAACGCAAAAAACCATACCTTCTTTTATGACCGGTCCCCGATGCCGACGGCCGTAATTCAAGATTTGCGGATCTTCGTGCAATTTTTTGCCGATGCCATGTCCGCACAAATCGCGCACCACGTGAAATCCCTGGCTTTCCACGTAACGCTCAACGGTGTTGCCCACATCTCCGAAGGTGTTTCCCGGACGCGCCTTTTTAATGGCGTATTTTAACGCTTTTTTAGCCGCTTTGATCATCCGCCGCAATTCCGGATCAACCTCGCCCACCGCCACGGTAACCGCCATATCGGAGTGAAAACCGCGGTGGACCATCCCCGCGTCCAAACTCACGATGTCGCCGTTTTTGATAATTCTTTTCGGAGACGGCACGCCGTGCACCACTTCATCGTTGATGGAAACGCAGATTGTCGCCGGATAGCCGCCTTCGCCCAAAAAAGACGGCCGGCCGCCGGCCGCGGCGATCAGGGAAACCGCCAGATCGTCCAGCTCCTTGGTGGACACTCCCGCCGCGGTTTTCTTTTTCAGCTCTTCCAAAACGGCCGCCAAAAGGCGCCCGCCTTCGGCCATAATCCCGATTTCTTCCGGACTTTTGATTTTGATCATCGGCAATCGCAAAACGCCCCCTTCGGGGCGTTTAATTACATTTCATAAACTTTAAAACCCGGCCCCAGCGCGGCAATAATATCGTCAAAAACATTTTCCACATATTGATCAGCGTTGATTTTTTTCAAATTATATTCGTGCCGGCGGTAATAATCTTCCAACGGCGCGGCGGTCTGCTCAAATTCTTCCAAACGCACCTTGATGGTTTCAACATTGTCCAAGTCGCGGTGCATCAAGCGCGAACCGTCCAACGGACAGCGCTTCAAATTGGCGTTTTCGGGAATATACAAGATGGAATGGCGCATCAATTCGCAAATGCGGCGATTGCTGTTGCGGAAAATCGTCTGCTCCGCCGGCAAATCAAGAAACAAAATGTGGATGTTTTCCTTGCCGTAAAGTTCTTCCAAAAACGGCATTTCAATCTCGGCCTCGGCCAGCGATCGCGGAGACCCCGACAAGATGAGCGATTTCCCCAAGCCGTGAATTTCGGCAATCCTTTTGTTCATCAAAAAGGCCGTGAACTCCACCGAACAAAGCACGCCTTTCTTTCTTTTGGCCAGCTCGTCGGCCACCGGATAAACGGCATTATGAATCTTGACCTGCGCGCCGGGTTTGGCGTTTTTGAATTTTTCTTCCAGCACCCGGCTGGTATCCAAATTGTAAAAATAAAATTTTGACGCCAAAAGCTCGGCCTGCGTGCCCTTGCCCGCCCCGGGAGGCCCAAAAAGCAGGATTGCTTTTTGGATTTGATTGCCGTTGAGATTTTTTAAAATTGCCCGATTAAAAATTTTCATATTCGCGCATTTGAAGCTGCGCCTTGATTTGGCGCGCGGTTTCCAAAATCACGCTCACCGCGATCAACAGCGACGTGCCGCCGATCAGGAACGAAAATGAAGTCACTCCCGTGAACGGTCCGACAATCTGCGGCATCACCGCGATCAAGCCCAGAAACACCGCCCCCAAAAGCAGAACCCGGTTTAAAATATAGCGCAAATAATCCGCCGTCGGCTGTCCCGGGCGGATACCCGGAATGAACCCGCCCATTTTTTGCAAGTTTTTTGAAATTTGCTTGGGATCAAAAGTCACCGCGGTGTAAAAATAAGTGAACAACACCACCAGCACGAAATAAGAAATCATATAGAATGCGCCGTCCATGGCAAACAGTCCTTCCACGGCGCGGGCGGCATCGCCGACCCATCCTCCGGAAGACGCGAAGAATTGCGCCACCATCGGCGGAAAGATCAAAATGGAAAGCGCGAAAATGATCGGAATCACGCCGGCGGGGTTGATGTTGAGCGGCAGATAGGTGGAAACGCCGCCGGTCATCTTCGTTCCCCGCATCCGCTTGGCGTAAGAAACGGGAATGTTCCGCCGGGCTTCATTGACAAGCACCACCGCGGCCACCATCGCCGCGGCCATCACGAAAAACGCGATGTATCCGAGCGCCATTGAAGAATCGTAGACTTCAATCATCTGGCGAATGTTGCGCGGAAAATCGGCCATAATGCCGGCAAAGATCAACAGGGACACTCCGTTGCCAATCCCTTTTTCCGTCATCAATTCCCCGATCCACATTAAAAGCAGGGCGCCGGCGGTGATGGAAAACAGCGCCGCGATCTTTTCCAGCAACGAATCAAAATGCAAAATGCCCACGTTCGGCCCGGAAAGCAGGGCGATCATCGCAAACCCCTGCAAGAGCGCCAGCGGCACGGTGGCGATGCGCGCGTATTGGTTAAATTTGGCGCGGCCCGCTTCACCCTCTTCTTTATAAAGCCTTTCCAGCGCCGGAAAAATCATCGTCATCAATTGAAAAATAATGATCGCGGTGATGTAAGGCCCCAGCCCCAACATCGCGACCGAAAAACGATCCAGCGAACCGCCGGTGAACGCGCCCAACAGCTGGAAAATCCCGAATTCGCCGAAGAATTGCTTCAATTGGACCGTATCAACGCCGGTGATCGGAATGTTGGCCATCAAACGAAAAACCGCGAACGCGCCCAGCACAAAAAATATCTTGTTGCGCAGTTCTTTCACACTAAACGGCTGAAGGATCGCCTGGTACCACATTGATTTTTATTTTAAGAAAATGCTCCGCCACTTGGCGGCAAAACGGCTTAGTTGACAACGCCGCCGACTTTCTCAATCTTCGCTTTTGCCGCCGCCGAAATCTCGCATCCCGAGATATTGAATTTTTTTGAGATATCTCCGCGCCCCAGTATTTTCACCCGGGGAGTTTTGCCGCCAACGCAACGCACAATGTTTTTCTCAATCAAAACTCGGGGATCAATGGCCGCGCCGTTTTCAAATCCGGCCTCCAGCACCGCAAGATTGACGGCAAAAGCCGTCAAACCCGCGGCGCGGTTGCGATGGCCGCGCAGTTTCGGATAGCGCTTCAACACTTCCCTGATTATCGGGCGGAAATTTCTCCCCGCGCGGGCGGTTTGGCCCTTGCCTCCCCGGCCCGAGTAGGTGCCTCGTTTGCCTCCCCGGCCGACTCGTTTTCGGGTCTTGCCGCCGGAAGAATTTTTTAATTGATGTATCTGCATGGAATTATTAAACCTACTGCGAAACTTTCGCCGCTCCGTCCGCGGCCGGTGAATTTTTCGGATTTTCTTTTTCGGCCTCAATTTTGTTTTGGGCCCCCGGCTCCGGATTTTGCGCGGAGTCCTTCCGCGATTGCCGCGACAAATCTTCAAAAGCTCTCATCACCGCACGGGCGTTATTAAGTTTGTTTTTGGTCGTGCCCAGCATTTTTGAAGAAATGTCCTTGATCCCCGCCAGCTGGCAGAGCAAGCGTACCACGCCGCCGGCCATCAATCCGCGGCCCTTGCGTTGCGGCTTGATGATCACCCGCGCCGGCCCGACTTTGGCCGCCACCTCGCGGGAAATCGTTCCTCCGGCCGTCGGCACAACAATCATCTTCTTTTTTGATTGCACCGTGGCTTTTTCCACCGCTTGCGCCACATCCAGCCCCGACGCTACGCCCAAACCGACCTTGCCGGCTTTGTTGCCGCTGATCACAATGGCGCGGAAACGCAAACGGCGCCCGCCCGCCCGCGTGTGCGACACGCGGGATAAGTCCAGTAATTTGGAATCAAATTCGTCTTTCCGTCCGCCATCATCGCGCCGTCCGCCGCCTTGGCGGCCACGGCCGCCAAAACGCCCGGCGCCAAACCGAGACGAACCGCCGCCCTGCCCCGGGCGATTGCGGTTAAATTGCGGCCGCGCACCGGCGGACGGGAACGGCTTGAATGCCGGCTTTGCCGCTTCGCTTTTAACTGGAGTTGTTTGTGATGCTTCCATGTTCAAATTAAAAAGTAAAAATGAAAATTTAAAATTAGAATTTCAATCCGCCGCCGCGCGCGCCTTCCGCCAAACTCTTGACTCTGCCGTGATAGCGGTAACCGCCGCGATCAAACACCGCACGGGAAATTTTCAATTCGCCGGCAAGGCGGGCGATCCGGCGCCCGACCGCAAACGCCGAAGCGCATTTTCCCGACAAATCGCTTTTTTCCGCGGTCTGTTCGGCACTCACATCCCCGTCGCCGCAAGCGGCTAAAGTTTTTCCCCGGCGATCATCAATTAACTGGGCGAAAATATGCCGATTTGATCGGAAAACGCAAAGCCGCGGCGTTTCGCCGGTGCCGGCAATCCTGGCGCGCACCCGCCGGTGGCGATTGGCTCTTCTCACGAATTTATGGCGTGTTTTGTTGCTGATGCTCATAGATTTCCGTTTTTCTTTCGTTTTAATTATTTGGAAGCCCCGGCGGCTTTTTTGCCCGCCTTACGCCGGACGTTTTCGCCGACATAGCGGATGCCTTTGCCTTTGTATGGTTCCGGCGGGCGCACCCGGCGGACCTGCGCGGCAATCTTTCCCACCGTTTCCTTGTCGCAACCCGAAACCGTAACAATGTTCTTTTCCACTTTAAACGCAATACCGGCCGGCGCGGCGATCCTCACCGGATGGGTGAACCCGATATTTAAAACCAAATCCTTCCCCTCAACCGCGGCCCGATAGCCGATTCCTTCAATTTGCAGTTGCTTTTCAAAACCGGCGCAAACCCCTTGGACCATATTCGCCAAGTGCATTCTGACGGTGCCCCACATGGCGCGGGCGGCCTTGCTTCCCTCGGCGGGCGAAACTTTCAGCGCGTCCCCTTCCCGGACAATCGCAACTTTGGACCCGAAACGGCGCGACAATTCGCCTTTGGCGCCCTTGATCTTTATCTCATCGCCGCTTACCTCCACTGTCACTCCCGCGGGAATATTTACCGGTTTTTTACCAATTCGACTCATAATTTCTTGAAATTTAAATTTGGTTTTACCATATCTGGCACAGTATTTCGCCGCCGATATTTTGTTTCTTGGCATCATATTCGGTCATCAATCCTTTGGAAGTGGAAATGATGCCGATTCCCTTGCCCTGCTTGACCCTCTTGATATCGCTGGCGGGAACGTAAATCCGCTGGCCGGGCCGGGAAACTTTCTCGCATCCGGTGATCGCGGGGACGCTATCAACATATTTCAAAGAAATCTCCAGACAAGGGCGCGCTTTGCCGTTTTTTTTCGCCTTGCGGCTTCTTTTTTCAACCGTCGCGACATAGCCCCGCCTTTCCAGAATCTTGGCAATATTGTATTTTAACGCGGAATAAGGAACGGCAACCGCCGGTTTGCCGGCCGCTTGCGCGTTACGAATCACGGTTAACATGTCTGCTACTTTATCCATGTTTCAAATTTAAAATTGAAATATCAAAATAAAAGTTTCGGAGTTGAAATTTTTTGCAAAAAATTTCAACGATATGCAATTTTCCTTAATTTTGATTTTTTAATGTTTATTTTTAATTTTTTATCACCAACTGCTTTTGGCCACGCCGGGAATCAATCCCTGATTGGCCGCTTCGCGGAAGCATATCCGGCACAATCCGAACTTTCTCATATAGCCATGCTTTCGGCCGCAACGGAAACACCGCCGCACCACGCGTGATTTGAACTTCGGTGTTCGTTTGGATTTTGCGATTTGCGCTTTTGTCGCCATGTTTCAAATTTAAAATTAAAAACGAAAAGTTTAAAAATTATTCAATCCCGGCAGTCAATCTTTCTTGATGGGAAACCCCAATGACTTAAACATCGCCAGCGCTTCCTCGCGGTTGCGCGCCGTGGTGGTAACGGTAACTTCAAAACTGAAAATGAAATTTATCTTTTCGGGAGAAACCTCCGGAAACGCGATGTGTTCTTTAATCCCGAAAGTCAAATTGCCGTCCCGATCCACGTTTTTGGAAGGAATTCCCTGAAAATCGCGGGTACGCGGCAGGGCGACGGTAATCGCTCTTTCCAAAAAATCATACATCCGGCGGCGGCGCAAAGTGATCTTGGCGCCGACGCTCTGCCCTTCGCGGATCTTAAACCCCGCAATTGACTTGCGCGCCGCGCAAATCACCGCGCGCTGGCCGCAAATCTGCGTCAAATCGCGGGCAATCGCTTCCTGGATCTTTTTCTGCTCATCCTTTGTTTTTCCCGAAACCATCCGGCCGAAACCGCAATTGACCGTAGCCTTTTCAAGGCGCGGCGCCTGATTTTCGTTGCGCCAGCCGAACTGCTTCACCAGCGCCGGCACCGTTTCCTTTTTATATTTTTCGTATAAGCCCGCCATAATAAAAGATAATTTCCTCAACCGCTCGCTAAATTTCGGCCGAACATTTTTTGCAAATTCTGGTCTTGTTCTTTTCTTTGGGATTGCGGCCTTCCGCCGCCTTGTATGCCACCCGCGCCGGCTTGCCGCATTTGGGGCACAGCAGTTTCACGTTGGAAGCGTCAATCGGCATCGGCAGGGAAACAATCTGGCCTTTTTCCCCCTGCTTTCTCGGTCGCCGGCTCTTTTTGGCGACATTCACGCCCTCCACCACCAGCCGTCCCACCGCCGGCAAAGACCGCAAAACCTTGCCGGTCTTTAAACGATCCTTGCCCGATATCACCAACACATTGTCGCCTTTAATAATCTTCATCCTAAAAATTTAAAATTGATTTTATATGAGTTCCTCGGCCATAGCGGCGATTTTGTCATATCCTCTGGCTTTCAGCTCTTTGGCCACCGGGCCGAAAATGCGGCCGCCTTTCGGTTCTTTTCCCTTGCCTTCCAAAATCACACATGCGTTGTCGTCAAAACGGATATAAGTCCCGTCCTCGCGCCGATACTCTTTTTTCTGGCGAATCACCACCGCGCGGACCTTATCGTGCTTCTTGACCGGCTTGCGCGGCTCAGCGATCTTGACCGCGGCCATAATCACGTCCCCCACCGCCGCATACCGGCGTCTCGTGCCGCCGGCGACGTGGAAACACTGCACCATCTTGGCGCCGCTGTTGTCCGCCACTTTTAGCATTGTTCTCAATTGGATCATAATTTCGGAAATCGGCTTAAAATTACCGCAACTTCATTTATATACTATGAATCGGAAAAAAAATCAATGCGGGCACTTTCAATCACTCCTCTTCTTTTGCGCCCGCGGCTTTGACCGCCTCTTCTTCCCGGCCCGCGGCGATTTTTTTCGCCACCTTCCATCTCTTATCCGCGGACAGCGGGCGGCATTCTTCAATCAGCACCACGTCTCCGATTTTGCATTCGTTGTTCTCGTCGTGCGCTTTGTATTTTTTGCTCACGCGGTAGCGCTTGTGGTATTTTGGGTGCTCTTTGAGGCTTTCGGTCATCACCACCACGGTTTTTTGCATTTTGTCGGAAACGACTTTTCCGGTTAGTTGATGTTTCATATTCCAAATTAAAAGGTAAAAATAAAAAATGTATCGGTTTTTAATTTAATTTTTGTCCGCAGACATTCCCTCGCTTAATAATGTCTTAATGCGGGCGATATCAAGTTTGATTTGGCGGTATTCTTTCAAATTTTTGGTCTTGCCTCCTTCCAAATCAAATCTGAGCCGGGCAATCCTCGCCCGCTTTTCTTCAAGCAATCCTTCCAGTTCCGCAATATTTTTTTGGCGCAGTTCGGCGGCTTTCATTTTTTTTTAAAATTTAAAAATTACGCTTCCTTTCTGATGAATTTGGCCTTGATCGGCAGTTTGTCGCCGGCCTTTTCCAGCGCCTGGCGCGCCATCTCTTCCTTGATGCCGTCAATTTCATACATAATCCTGCCGGGCTTGACCACAAAAGCGTAGTGATCCACCGCGCCCTTGCCGCCCCCCAGCGGCACTTCTTCCCCCTTGCTAGTGACGGGCTTATCCGGAAAGATCCTGATCCACAATTTGCCGCCTTTTTTTAAATATCTCAAAATCGCGCGCCGGCCCGCCTCAATCTGCCGCGAAGTAATCCATTTTTCTTCCATCGCCTTCAATCCGAAACTGCCGTAGTTCAATTCCGCGCCGCGCAATGCGACTCCCAACCCGCGCCGGCGTCCCTTTTGCCATTTCCGATGTTTGATTTTTTTGGGCATCAATAAAGACATGTTCCAAATTAAAAATTTAAAATTAAAAAATAAAAGTTTCGGAGTTGAAATTTTTTGCAAAAAATTTCAACGATATTAATTATTCCTTAATTTTGATTTTTGATTTTTCAATTTTGATTTTTTTGTTGTTTTTCTCCCTTATAAACCCACACCTTGATTCCGATCACTCCATAGGTGCAATGCGCTTCGGTAATGGCGTAGTCAATATCGGCGCGAATGGTCTGGCGGGGCAGGCGCCCCTTGGCCAGCCACGCGGTGCGCGCAATCTCCACGCCGTTTAACCTGCCCGAAAGCTGGATCCTCACCCCTTCCACTTCCCGGGAAGTCATCGCTTTTTCAATCGATTGTTTCGTCACTTTCAAGTAGGGCATTCTTTTCTCAATCTGGGAGGCTACCGATTGCCCGATATAGGCCGCGGAAGCCCACGGGCTGGCGATCTCGCGGACTTCCACCTTCAAATCGGCACCGCCCTTTTTCTTGGCATTGCCGCCGAAGACCAGCATCTGTAATTTTTGGCGCAATTCTTCAATCCCTTGCCCTTGCCGCCCGATGATCAGCCCGGGGCGGACGCAGGAAACCAGCACGTTGATTCTGCCGGGAAATCTTTCAATCTCCACTTCCGAAATGCCGATACCGGCCAGCCGGCGATGCAAAAATCCGCGGATCTTAAAATCCTCTTCCAGCAGTTTCGGGAATCTTTCGCCGTAATACCCCCGCGAATACCAGTCGGCGGCATCTTTTATCCTGAATGATTTTGGGTGAACCTTGTGAGCCATGTTTCAAATTTAAAATTAAAATATCAAAATTAAAAAGCGGATTATTTTTTGTTCTCAATCTCCAATTTCTGTTCAAGCACCAGCGTGATGTGCGAAGTCCGCTTTTCAATGTGGTCGGCGCGTCCCCGGGAGCGCGGAAAAACTCTTTTTTGCATCGGGCCGCCGTCAACCGTCAATTTCGCAATATAAAGATTTTTCGGATCAAATTTATAGGTGTTCTTTGCCGACGCCGCCGCGGATCGCAAAAGCTTCAAGAGCGGCAAACTGGCTTTCTTGGGCGTAAAACTCAAAATCGCTTCCGCTTCTTCAACGGTTTTATATCTCACCAGATCGGCCACCATGCGGGTTTTTCTCTCCGCAATCTTCAATTGTCTCAATTTGACGGTAATTGCCATGTTTCAAATTTAAAATTTGACTTATTTTTTCACCGGAGCCTGCTTGGTTTCAAGATCTTTTTGCATCTTGCCGCCGTGGCGATGGAATTTTGTCGTCGGCGAAAATTCGCCCAGCTTGTGCCCCACCATATCTTCATTGGGCCTGACCGTGATAAATTCTTTGCCGTTGTGAACCGCGAAAACCACGCCGATCATTTCCGGGACAATGGTACTGCGGCGCGACCAAGTCTTGATGACGGCGCCGCCGCCCTTTTTCACTTTTTCCATTAATTTTTCATCCACGAAAGGACCTTTTTTGATGCTTCTTGCCATATTTCAAATTTAAAATTAAATTGATTCCGATTTTTGGCTATTTTCTTCTCTTCATAATCAATTTGCTCGTCCACTTGTTGCGATTGCGGGTTCTCACCCCCATCGCCGGCTTACCCCACGGGGTTTTGGCTCTTTTCATGCCAATACCGGTTCTGCCTTCGCCGCCGCCATGCGGATGATCGCAAGGATTCATCACCGAACCGCGCACCGTCGGCCGCCATCCTTTGCGGCGCTTGGCGCCGGCGCGACCGTAATCCTCAAATCGGTGTTCCGGATGGGAAATTTTTCCGATGGTGGCAAAACATTCCGCCGGCACGCGGCGAATTTCCTTGGAAGGCATTTGCAACTGCGCGAATTTGCCTTCATGGGCCATCAATTTGGCCGACGATCCGGCGGATCTCGCCAGCTGGCCTCCCTTTCCCGGCCGCAATTCAATGTTGCAAACTTCGGTGCCCACGGGAATGTTTTTCAACATCAACCGATTGCCGGTTTTAATTTCGGCGTTTTCTTCGCAAACAATCTTGTCGCCGGCCAAAGACTGGTCGCAGGCCAGAACATAGCGGCGAGTGCCGTCCCGATATTCCACCAGCGCCAAGTAGGCGGTGCGGTTGGGATCGTATTCCAGCGCGACAATGCCGCCCTCAATTCCCAATTTTTCCTGCCCGAAATCAACCATGCGATACATCCGCTTCACGCCGCCGCCGCGATGGCGGACGGTGATCCGGCCCGAAAAATTTCTTCCGGCATTGCTCTTCAATGATTTCAGCAGATGTTTTTCCGGCCTTTTTTTGCTTAAAATGGAATTCATAAAATAAAATGATAAAATTCAACGACTGCCAGGCGGGCTATTTGGTCGCCGCCGCCTCAATGGTTTGCCCTTTTTTGATCTTCACCGCCGCTTTGCGATAGCCGCTTTCAAAATAGATGCCGCGGCGATTGCGGCGATTGCGGCCGGGAATGTTGATCACATTCACGCTCACCACATCCACGCCGTAATAATCTTCCACCGCGCGGGCAATTTCTTTTTTGCCGGCGGTTTTAGCCACTTTAAAAACATACCGTTCTCCTTCGGCCATATTCGCCGCTTTCTCGGTCGCGTGCACGCCCGCCAAAACTCTCATCGCACGGCCGGCGTTTTTCGGCCGGCGGGCTTCTTTTTTATCCGTTTTTTCCGCGGCAGGCTTGGCGCCCGGCTTTTTTTTGCCTTTTTGGGCCTCTTCTTTTTTAAAAATGTCGGTAATCGCCATGTTCCAAATTAAAAATTAAAATTGAAAAAATAAAATTTATTTCTTGGTAGTTTTTTTCGCAGACGGTTTTCTTTCGGATTTTTCTTGCTTTTCGGATTTTTTCTCACTCTTTTCATTTTCACCGCCGCCGACAATCCGTTCCACCACCTTCACCGCCGCCGACGGCAATAAAAGGCATTTGGCATTCAACAAATCAAGGGTGTTCAATTTTGCCGCTTCAATCATCTCGGCGCCGGGAATATTCCTGCCCGACAAGACGGCATTTTTTTCAAATTCGGGCAGGGCGACCAAAACCTTTCCGGTTTTGAAATTCTCGTTCACTTTTTTTATCGCTTCCAGCATCTGCGCCATAACTTTGGTCTTCGGCACGTCAAACTCAATCTTATCAACCAAGACCATCATCCCGTCGGAAGCTTTGGCCGACAAAACCATCGCCAGCGCTTTGCGGCGCATTTTTTTGTTGATCTTGCCGCCGTAAACTTTATCGTTTCTGGGGCCGAAAACCACGCCGCCGTGCCGCCAGATCGGCGAACGGTTGGAACCGTGCCGCGACCTGCCAGTGCCTTTCTGGCGCCAGGGTTTTTTGCCGCCGCCGGAAACTTCTCCCCGGTCTTTGGTATGGGCCGTTATCCGGCGACGATTGGCCGCCTGAGTCACCGCCACTTGATACACCAAATCGGGGTTCATTTTCAAGCCGAACACGCTCTCGGGTAAATTCACCGCATTCAATTTCTCTCCTTTTTGATTATAAACAATGGCTTCCATGTTTCAAATTTAAAATTCAAAGTTCAAAGTTAAAAATTAAAAATTAAGGAATAATATCATAATTAACTTAGCTTCCTCTGATTTCCAGCAAAGTTCCCTTGTTTCCCGGAACCGCGCCTCTCAACGCCAGCAAATTGTTTTCCGGATCAATTTTGACGATCTTTAAATTTCCGACAGTGATTCTTTCGGCGCCCATTCTGCCGGGCATTTTTTTGCCCTTGCGGATGGAGGCTTCGCCCATACCGACCGATCCCAGATTGCGCAATTCGTGCTTCGTGCCGTGAGTGCAGGTTTGCTGGCCTTTGAATCCGTGCCGCTTCACCGCGCCCTGAAATCCCTTGCCTTTGGAAATTCCGGCGACTTTGACTTTGTCGCCTTCCTGAAAATTCGCCACGGAAACAACGTCTCCCGCCTTCAATTCGGCAGTGGCGTCAATCTGGAATTCCCGCAAAAATCGAAACGGTTTCTTTTGGCGGCTTTTGGCAACTTTGGCCGCGGCAACTTCTTCAATGCCGATCTGTGCCGCGCGATAACCGTCTCTTTCGGCGGTCTTAATCTGCGTCACCGTGCAAGGACCGGCGCAAACCAAAGTCACCGGGATTTTTTTTCCGTCCGGAGCAAACATTTCCGTCATTCCGACTTTTTTTCCCAAAATGAATTTCATAATCTTTATTGAAGGCAATAGAAAACCGGGCATAGCCCGGGTCTTCTCAATGGCTATATTCTTGTTCTGGTAATGGCAAACGATTCCGCGCGCCGGCTACATTTTGATTTCAATGTCCACGCCCGCCGGCAAAGTCAAATTGCGCAGGGAATCAATGATCTTGGGCGTTGGGTTCATAATGTCCAGCAGGCGCTTGTGCACCCGGATCTCAAACTGTTCCCGCGCGTCCTTGTGCACGAAAGTTGAACGATTGACAGTGTATTTGTGAATCTCTATCGGCAAAGGAATCGGACCCAAAATCTCGGCACCATAACGATTGATCGTTTCAATGATCTGTTTGGTGCAGTTATCAATGACCTTGTGATCATACGCCCGCAATTTGATTCTCAATTTCGGGCGGGCGGCCTCCTTTGTTTCTTTATTTTTCTTGATTGTCGCGGTTGCCATCTTGCTGATTTTAATTCCTTATTTAACGATCTTGGTTACCACTCCGGCGCCCACGGTTTTGCCGCCTTCGCGAATGGCAAATTTGGACTTTTCTTCCAAAGCGATCGGATTGATCAATTTCACGTTGAAAGTTACGGTATCTCCGGGCATCACCATCTCCACTCCGGGATTCAGCGTCACCTCGCCGGTAACGTCGCAGGTCCGCACGTAAAATTGCGGCTTATATCCCGAGAAAAACGGCGTGTGGCGGCCCCCCTCTTCCTTGGTCAGAATATAAACTTCGGACGTAAATTCGGTATGAGGAGTTATTGACCCCGGTTTGGCCAGCACTTGGCCGCGCTCAATGTCTTCCTTTTTCGTGCCGCGCAACAAAATGCCGACGTTGTCGCCCGCGCGCCCTTCATCCAAAATTTTCTGAAACATCTCAATGGAAACGGCCGTGGTTTTGGCAGTCGGCTTGATTCCGACGATTTCCACTTCTTCGTTTGATTTGACAACGCCTCTTTCAATCCTGCCCGTCGCCACGGTGCCGCGGCCGGCAATGGAAAACACGTCTTCTATCGCCATTAAGAAAGGCTTTTCGGTGTCGCGCACCGGTTCGGGAATGTATTCGTCAACCTTGTTCATCAGTTCAATCACCGCTTTCACCGCTTCGTCATCGGCAGACTTGCCTTCCAAGGCCTTGAGCGCGGAACCGCGCACGAACGGAATTTCGTCCCCGGGGAAATGATATTTTTTCAACAGTTCGCGCACTTCCGATTCCACCAAATCAATCATTTCCGGATCGTCCACCTGATCGCATTTGTTCAAAAACACCACCATCGCCGGCAAACCAACCTGATGCGCCAGCAAAATGTGCTCGCGGGTTTGCGGCATCGCGCCGTCCGCGGCCGAAACCACCAAAATGCCGCCGTCCATTTGCGCCGCGCCGGTGATCATATTTTTAATGTAGTCGGCATGGCCCGGGCAATCAATGTGGGCGTAGTGCCGCTTTTCGGTTTCATATTCCAGATGGGAAATATTGATCGTCACGCCGCGCTGTTTTTCTTCCGGCGCCGAATCAATCTGGTCAATGGATTTCATCGCCACCTTGTTGCCCTTCAAACCGAGCGAGTGCAAAATCGCCGCGCTCAATGTGGTCTTGCCGTGGTCAACGTGGCCGATGGTGCCAATGTTTAAATGGGATTTACCCCGGACAAATTTTTCTTTTTCTGCCATAGTTTTTTTGTTATGTATTTTAACGAGACAAAATAATGACAATTATATATTACTCAAATTTTTTGAAAAGTCAAATTTTCACTTGCGTTTGCCGGAAACGATTTCCTGCGCCACGTTGGCCGGCACTTCTTCGTAATGATCAAACTCCATCGTGAACGTTCCGCGCCCCTGCGTGAGCGACCGCAAATTCGTGGCATAACCGAACATTTCCGACAACGGCACTTTCACGTCAATGATCTTTGATTCCATCTGATCCTGCGTTTCTTCAATCCGTCCGCGGCGCGAAGAAAGATCGCCGATAACATCGCCGAAAAACTCCTGCGGAATCGTCACTTCCAGTTTCATAATCGGTTCCAGAAGCACCGGATTGGCTTTCCGGGCCGCCGCCTGCAGAGCCATAGAGCCGGCAATCTTAAACGCCATTTCCGAAGAATCCACTTCGTGGAACGAACCATCATACAGCGTCGCCTTCAAATCAACCATCGGATAGCCGGCCACCACGCCTTTTTCCATCGCTTCCTCAATGCCTTTGCGCGTGGGATTGATGTATTCCCGGGGAATCACGCCGCCCTTGATCTCGTCAACAAACTCAAAGCCCGCGCCGCGCTCCCGCGATTCAAGCCGGATGTGGACATCGCCGTATTGGCCGCGGCCTCCCGATTGTTTGACAAACTTTCCCTGCGCCTCGGCAGAAGTTTTCACGGTTTCTTTGTAAGCCACCTGAGGCCGGCCGACATTCGCCTCCACCTTGAATTCCCGCTTCATCCGGTCCACCAAAATGTCCAAGTGCAACTCGCCCATACCGCCGATGATAACCTCGCCGGTCTCCTGATCGGTCTTCACGCGGAAAGTCGGATCCTCATCGGAAAGCTTTTTGAGCGCAAACCCCATCTTTTCCTGATCGGCTTTGGTCTTGGGTTCAATCCGAATGTCAATCACCGGCTCCGGGAAAGATATTTTTTCCAAAATGATGGGATGGCTCTCGTCGCACAGAGTGTGGCCGGTGGAAGTGTTTTTCAACCCCACGGTCGCGGCAATGTCGCCGGCGCGCACTTCGTCAATTTCTTTCCGATCGTTGGAATACATCCGCAGTAAGCGGCCGATGCGCTCCTTCTCTCCGGTGGCAGTGTTCAAAACATAAGACCCTTTTTGCAAAACGCCCGAATAAACCCGGAAAAAAGTCAACGTGCCGACATAGGGATCGGCGGCAATTTTGAACGCCAGCGCCGCGAACGGCTCGTTGTCGTTGGGCTTCCGAAAAACTTCCCCTTCGCCGCGCACTTCCATTCCTTTCACCGGCGGCAAATCAAGCGGGCTGGGCAAATAATAGCAAACCGCGTCCAGCACCGGCTGGACACCGGTGTTCTTCAGCGACGATCCGTAAAAAACCGGGATGATATTGCCTTTGATGGTGGCCGATCGCAAAACGCGGCGCAAATCGTCGGAAAGAATTTCTTCGCCGGCCAAATATTTGTTCATCAGATCTTCATCTTCGGAAACAATCTTTTCCACCAGCTTGGCGCGCCATTCTTTGGCCATTTCGGCCATATCGGCAGGAATTTCCTCTTCCACCACTTCCTGACCGTTGGCTCCCGTAAACCGCAATGCCTTCATTTTGATCAGATCCACCACGCCGCTCAATTTGTCCTCTTCGCCGATGGGAATATTGGCGGCAATCGCGTTGGGATTCAACTTTTTCCAAATTGACTGCAAACTGCGCTCAAAGCTGGCGCCGATGCGATCCATTTTGTTGATGAAGCAAATTCGCGGCACCGCGTATTTGTCGGCTTGCCGCCAAACGGTTTCCGATTGCGGCTGAACGCCGGCCACACCGTCAAAAACCACCACCGCGCCGTCCAAAACGCGCAGTGCCCGCTGAACCTCGGCGGTGAAATCAATATGCCCCGGGGTGTCAATGATGTTGAACCGATGTTCGTCGGTTTTTTGCTTGCTCAGATATTCGCCCGGCGACCAAAAACAAGTCGTGGCCGCGGACGTGATTGTGATGCCCCGCTCCCGCTCCTGCGCCATCCAGTCCATAATCGCCGCGCCTTCGTGCACCTCGCCGATCTTGTGCGACAAGCCGGTATAAAACAAAATCCGTTCCGAAGTGGTGGTCTTGCCGGCATCAATGTGGGCGATCACGCCGAAATTGCGATATTTTTCAAGGGGAGCTTGTCGAGCCATGTTTCAAATTTAAAGTTAAAAATAAAAATTAAAATTTTTGGAATTGAAATTTTTTGCAAAAAATTTCAACGATATATCTTGATTCCACGAAAAAAGCCGAAAAAACTCACGCATCGGCTTTCTTCAACAATTCCTAGAAACGGAAATGTGCAAACGCCCGGTTGGCCTCGGCCATGCGGTGCGTGTCTTCTTTTTTCTTGATGGCCGCCCCCGTATTGTTGGACGCGCCAATCAGCTCCTCGGCCAGTTTCACTTTCATCGGCTGGCCCTTTTTCTTGCGCGCCGTGCCCAAAAGCCAGCGGACCGCCAGCGCCGTGCCCCGATCCTTGGCTACCGGCTTGGGGACCTGATAGGTCGCGCCGCCGACGCGCTGGGACTTGACCTCCAACAAAGGCCGCGCGTTTTCCATGGCCGACTCAAAAACTTCCAGCGGTTCTTTGCCGGTTTTTTCCTTGATGATCTCCAACGCGCCGTAGACAATCTTCTTGGCGGTGTTCTTCTTGCCCCGCTTCATAATGTGATTGATGATCTGCGCGATCGCCACGCTGTTGTAGACCATATCCGGAGCGATTTCTCTTTTGGTGATTTTTCCTCGAGGCATGTTTCTTAAAAATTAAAAAATCTAATTTCTAAACCCCAAACAAATTCAAAGCTAAAATTTTCAAATTCAAAACGGAATACGGATTTTATTTTAGATTTTAATATTTGAATTTTGGATTTGTTCAGGGTTTAGGATTTGGAATTTAGGATTTTATTTACTTGGGTTTCTTGGCGCCGTATTTGGATCTTTCCTGTTTGCGTTTGTCCACGCCCGCGCAATCCAGCTTGCCGCGCACCACGTGATAGCGCACGCCCGGCAGATCCTTTACCCGGCCGCCACGGATCAACACGATGGAGTGCTCCTGCAATTTGTGGCCCTCTCCGGGAATATAGGCCGTCACTTCCATGCCGTTGGTGAGCTTCACCCGCGCCACTTTACGCAACGCCGAATTTGGTTTTTTGGGAGTCGCCGTGAACACCTTGGTGCAAATGCCCCGCTTGAACGGCGACACATAATCGCGCGGCCGGTTTTTCAAAGCGTTAAACCCGAAAGAAAGCGCCGGCGACTTGGTCTTGTGCGCGCGCTTGGTGCGCTTGCTCTTGATAAGCTGGTGAATCGTTGCCATGTTTCAAATTAAAAATAATGAAAATTGAAAAAGTAAAAACAAAAACCTTTCTTGAGACTGTTTTTTTAGCCCAAACAAAATATTACTATCACAAAAAAAAATAAAAGTCAAACAGTGGCGGTTCATCGGTGTTTCAGCAATGACTGTTAATGCGGCGCAAACGCGATTGCCGCACTAGATCAGCGGGATGCCGGTGATCAGCTGGTATAAAAACGCGACGATCGGCCAGATGACGGGAACGAAAAACAGCAAAAAGACCAGCAAAAAAACAAACCCGTATTTTTGCAGGAAAACTTTGAATTCGTTTTGCGATGCCGGCAAAAGCGCGAACAAAACATGCGAACCGTCCAGCGGCGGCACGGGAACCATGTTGAAAACCGCCAGCACCAGATTGATGATCACCACCGACTGCGCCAAAGCGTAAAAATTGGCGGCCGCGGCGCCGGAAACTTCCGGCCAAAACCGCAAGGCAAGGCCGAAAACCAGCGCCAAACCCAGATTCGCCGCGGCACCGGCGATGGAAACTTTGGCGTCTCCCCATCTCTTGTCGCGAAAATTCAGCGGATTGACCGGCACGGGCTTGGCCCATCCCAGAAGTATCGGCGCGCCGGCAACGATCAAAAATCCGGGCACCAGCACCGACCCGACCCAGTCAAGATGCTTGAGCGGATTGAGCGTCAGCCGGCCCGCGTATTTGGCGGTGAAATCTCCCTGCGCCGCCGCCGCCGATCCGTGTGCCACTTCGTGGATCACCACCGAAAACACCAATGCGATAATTAAAAACGCGGTTGAAATCAATTCCATATTCCAAATTAAAAATCAAAATCTAAAAATTAAGAATGAAACAATCCGTATTGATAATTTTTAATTTTTAATTTTCGTTTTTACTTTTCCAATCTCAATTTTGATTTTTGTATTCTAGCATTTATCCCGCCTCTTGCCAATCGTCGGAAAATATCTTATGATTGGTTCGTCAGCGTTAACGTTTCGGATTTCGAGCATTCGAATATTCGGATTTCAAGAAAATTATGTCCAGAATCTGCCAGCTTTGCGAAAAAAAAGGAATGATGGCATGGAAAAGGGTGCGTCTGCGCGCCACCAAATTCAACCCCACCGCCAAGCGAAAACAACAACCGAATCTGCAGTCGGCCACTTTGCCCGACGGCACCAAAATTGTCGCCTGCGCCAAATGCCTCAAAACCCTGCACAAAGCGAAATAAACTGCCGCGCGCCGAGGAACGAGATATTTCCTTCGCGATACAAACCCGTGCAAAACGGGTTTGTTGGTTAAGGACGTTTTTCAGAATTGCCTCCATATAATACTACCCGTATGGCGCGACAGTTATTTCGGAAAGCGTCCCGAGTCCGGGGAATCGGATAGTGGTAGTCCGCACCCTTGGGGTGGGTGTAGCGGCAGTTCGATTCTGCCTTCCCCGACCATAATATAATATAGAGACGGCATCAAAAAAATCCTTCATTGATAAGGATTTTTTTGATAACCCTGCGAGGAAAAAGTAATCCCGAAATGAAAGTGGGCGCCGAAGGTCTCCGCCACGGCGAAGAACCATATCCGGCCCCCCTGATATATGTGTTGGAAAACTTTAGACCACAGGGTTGCCTTGATTATAACCCGCCCAATATTGCTGTCAAATATCAGTATGCGCGCGTTATTTTTAAATCATCGCAAATTTTTCTGGCCAAAAATCGATTAATTTCCGAATGGCGCGGCACCGCGCTGTAACATTTTGTTGCCGGATTGAAGAATATACTGTGATTGCCGCCTTCCCGCACTAAAAGACAATTGTTTGCGAAAAGATATTTCAACAGATCTTTTCTTTTCATTGTTTTAATTTACGGGCACAGATATTGATTCGCGCACAATTTCACCTTGCGCCAATTCCTTGGCAACGCTCTTGTTGGTTTCAAGAATCAAGGCAAGCGCTTCTTTCAAATTTTCTTTCGTTTCTTCCAATGTCTTGCCTTGTGTATTCGCTCCGGGAATTTCAGCAATCCAGCCGGTGTACCACTTGCCGCATTTTTTATAAACCGCGGTTAATTTTTTGGTCATAATTTTAATTATTATAATCTCAATCTACCAAACTTCCGGCAGAAAGCAAACCGCAACAAAAAGTCCCGCAACCGCGGGACGATGTTAATATGTTTAGCGAAGCGTATGATTATATGATTATATCCCCAGCGCTTTCACCAATTGCTTGATCAAGGACACGGCCACCGCCGGCGCTTGCAGGCTGTATGACGGCACGCCTTGATCATCGTTGACCACCCACGGCTTTTCAATAATATTGATCTTTTTGGCCGCCGCGTCCCACTCATAATCATAGGCCATCGTCAATTCGTAATCGTCAACATAATTTTTGGCCGCATCAACCGGCACGGAATTGCGCAAAAATATCTTGGGAAGTCCGTGCAGTGTCATTGCTTTTTCCATCAATTTTTGGTCAATCTCCAGCCGCTCGCGGATCGGCTCAATACCCAAATTATCCCCCTCCTTACCCACCATTCTCTGCCGGCCGTTCCCCGAACAATCCGGGTTATCGCAAATCAGATGGAATTCTTCCAATTTTTCGTCATAATCAACCCGCGCCGTCGGAAAAAGCTTAGTATTGCGCGAGGTATTGCAGATCGGACATATCCGGCGGTATTTGATGCGCTCTTCAATCACGGCCGTGGGAACATCAATGAACGCCATCACATCAGCGTCATCGCGAAACCCAACCAGATCGCGGAAGAACAGCGAGTAGGACACCTGATCCATATCCCGCGGAAATCCGTCAATAAACAGCGTCTTGCGGGGCCGTTTGGCAATCTCGCGCTTCACCAGCGCCAAGATCAACTCGGTGGGCAAAAGCGTTTTGGTGTCGCGGCCCTCAATGGCGGCAATCAAATCGTCGGGCGACGTCCAGCCACGGTAGTTTTTTTTCAAATAAAGTTCCAATTCCAGCTTTTTGGCCGGATCATGGATGTCGCACGACACCGCGCGGATCATATCGCCCACGGAAAAATGCTCCAGTGATCCGGGACCCAGCAGTTCGGCCAGCATTTTGGAATAGGTTCCCTTGCCGGAGTTCTTCTTGCCCAAAAGATAAACAATGAAAGTGTTGTCCTTGGCGTAGCTCTTAAGTTTTTCAATCTCCGCCCCCGCTTTGGCAAGAAAGTAGTCCCGCCGCTCTTTGGCATCGGTAAGATTGAATTTTTGATCCTTGCCTTCAATTTTGGTTTTGAATACTGGAAAATCCATGTTTTTATTTAAAATTTAAAAATGAAAATCTAAAAACGAAAACTAAAAGCTAAAAACCGAGCAAGTTGTATTTTTTAATTTTTAATTTTCGTTTTTACTTTTTCGCTCTTAATTTTTAATTATTTTTCTGTTCGCAGAAAAATGCGCTCCCCGTCCGTGCGAAAAACAATGTTTCCGTCCTCGTCGGTGCGCAATGTTTTAATATCATATTTTTCCAACAAATCCAAGGTTTCCGGATGCGGATGGCCGTGGCGGTTGTTCTTTCCGCACGAAACCACCGCGGCGGCAGTCGCCAATCCGGCCGTGAATTCTTCATTGGCCGAATATTTACTGCCGTGATGGGCGATTTTCAAAACATCAGCCCGCAAACCGGGATTGGCCCGGAAAATCAACTCCTCCTTCTTCGCGTCAATGTCGCCGGTGAAAAGAAACGCGCGGTTTTTGTGGATGATTCTTGCCGCCACCGAAAGATTGTTGGAACTTTCTTTCGCGCCGGCAGATTCGGTTTCGGGCGACAGAATTTCCACAACGACGGCGCCGCCGTCAAGAGTGAACTTATCCCGCGCCGAAACTTCAAAGATGCGGGCGCCCTCCCGGGCAATCATCTCTTCCCATTGCCGGCATTCGGCGGAGTCTTTGCCGATTCCCGACCAAACGATATTGTCCACCTGGTAATTTTCAAGCACCGCCAGGAGTCCGGAAAGATGATCGCCGTCGG
>DIWQ01000043.1 GCA_002423555.1 Patescibacteria group bacterium UBA6102 | reverse complement strand
CGCCGCAATACGCTTTCATCACCGCACAATCGTTTGAGAGATTCACCGGCGGCTCCAATGAAATCGTTCCTCAGGTGACCAAGGAAGACTTGGAAAATGCCAAAATCGCGATCCAGGATTCGGCCAAGGAGGAAATCAAGAAAGAGTTAATTGCCAAAGCGCGGGAACAGGGATTGGAAATCACCGATGAAAATGAAATTAAATTTGATATTGGCGCGCCGGAGATTTCGGCTAAGGCCGGCGATAACGCGGCGCGAATCGGCGGGCAGGCGGCGGCAAAAGCGGAAGCGATCGCCTATCGGAAGGCCGATCTTGACACGCTGGGCAAAGAATTCGTTTTAGGCCAGATTCCCGAGGGAATGATCTGCGAGGAGAGCAGTTTTGAAGTCCAATATGAAGGCGCCGGCGTTGACAAAGAACAAAAACTGCCTTCGTTTGATCTGGCGGTATCGGCGACGATATACTCGGGGATGCATCCCGAAGATTTAAAAAAGGGACTTTCCGAAAAAAAATCCGAAGAAGCGAAAATGTTTTTGATGAGCCGTCCGGGCACCAAAAAGGCCGAGATCCGGCTGTCGCCGCCATGGCGGTTTAATGTGCCGCGAGATTTGGATCGGATTGATATTGAGACAATCTTGGAATAAACCGTTTTCTTCCGCGGAGCTGTCGGGCGGTTGACTTTCAAACCGTTATCTGCTAGAATTTAAAATTGTGCCAATGACAAAACAAAGAGATCCCAGATTTCAAGGCCAAGTTTTTGAATCGTTGCCGGACGCAAAGTTTCGCGTCAGGCTTTCCGACGGGCGGGAAGTGCTTTGCCATCTGGCGGGAAAATTGAAAATGTTTCGCATCAAAATTCTTCCCGGCGACAACGTAACGGTGGAAATGAGTCCCTACGACAACGCCCGCGGAAGAATCGTTTATCGCGGCAAAGCCGCCAACTGACGCTTGCGGGCGAGTCTTGCCGGCAAAATGAAGATTATCGGTTAAAAAATATGAAAGTAAGAGCTTCGGTCAAGAAAATTTGCAAGGATTGCCAAATCGTGAAGCGTTCGCGGCGGGTTTACGTTATTTGCAAAAAAAATCCCAAGCACAAGCAAAAACAGGGGTAGCCGCGAGGGTCGGCATTGCGATGCGCACAAGGGATGGCGCGCACAGTTTTTTTGTTTTTAATTTTTTGATTTTAATTTTTAATTTGAAATATGCCACGGATAATCGGGGTTAACATCCCGGACAACAAGCAAATCGGGATTGCACTGGGATATATTTACGGGATCGGAAGATCTTCGGCGAAAGTGGTGCTGGCGGAGGCCAAGATTGATCCGGCGACGAAAGCCAAGGATTTGTCGCCTGAACAAATGAAACTCATTGAAGAGATTATCAAGAAGCGCTACCATGTGGAAGGCGATTTGAAGCGGGAGATTATGATGAATGTCAAGCGCTTGAAAGATATCGTTTCCTGGAGGGGAATGCGCCACTCGCGAAATCTTCCGGTGAGAGGCCAGCGCACCAAGACCAATACCCGCACGGTGCGGGGCAATGTGCGCAAAACTGCGGGTTCCGGCCGCAAGCCGGCCGCCAGCCCGACATAAAAATTAAAAATTGAAAAATCAAAAATCAAAATTAAGGAAAATTGTTTAAATTTTGTAAAACAAAATTTAAACAATATGATTTTCCATTTTGATATTTAAATTTTAAATTTACTACGATGGGTAAGAAGCATGTTGCCGTTCAAAATAAGGAAGACCTGCTGAAAGAGCGGGATGCGGTTGAAGCCAAGGTCAAGAAGGAATACACGGTCAAGAATCCGGCGCGGGCGCGCCAGGGGAAGGTTTTTATTTCTTCCACCTACAATAACACGATTGTTTCTTTCGCCGACGAAGGGGGCAATGTTTTGTGCGCCAAATCCGCGGGAAGCATCGGCTTCAAGGGCACCAAGAAAGGGACGCCGTTTGCGGCCTCCAAGGTGGCGGAAGCGGTGGCCGAGATCATCAAGAAGTTTTCGGTGGAACGGGTCAAGGTGATAGTGAAAGGTATCGGCTCCGGGCGCGATTCGGCGATTCGGTCGCTGGTGGCGCGGGGAATTGACGTGGCCGCGATCAAGGATGTCACGCCGGTCCCGCACAACGGATGCAAACCCCGCAAACCCCGCAAAGTTTAATTAATCATTCTTCAATGGAAACCAACGTTAAATGCAAAATTTGCCGGCGCGCCGGCGCCAAGCTGTTCTTAAAGGGTGCCCGTTGCTACAACCAAAAATGCGCGATGGTGCGCCGGGCGACGACCCCCGGCAAGAAAGGCAAGCGCCGTCCTCGTTCGTTGTCCGAATATGGCCGCGAACTGCGGGAAAAACAGCGGATGAAAGCGTGGTACAGTCTGCGCGAACAGCAATTCAAGAATTATGTCAAGGCGATTTTGGAGCAGAAAGGCCGGAATGCGGATTTGCCGCTGGCGCTGGTTGATTCCTTGGAGAGCCGTTTGGACAACGTGGTTTTCCGCCTGGGATTTGCTCCCTCGCGTTTGGCGGCCCGCCAGCTGGTGAGTCATAAGTCTTTCTTGGTCAACGGCAAGCCGGTTAATTTGCCGGCGCGCCGGATTAACAAGGGAGATGTGGTGTCGGTGGTGGCGCGCAAAGCGAGCAATGCCTATTTCACTCAGTTGAAACCCGCGCTCAAGTCCCAAAAACCGCCGTTATGGCTGTCTTTGGACGCGGACAAGATTGAGGGAAAAAGAGTGGGCGATCCCACGCTGGAAGAGGCAATGCCGCCGGCGGAGATCGGTTCCGTCTTTGAATTCTACGCCAAATAAAATTGATTATAAATTATAAATGATAATTGATAATTAATAATTGATTAAAGCATTCAATATGGTCGTTGAGGATATGGGCGCGGGCAGGATGGAATTACGCTCGATATCCTACGGCTTAACTTCTTAAAATTTAAAATATAAGCTTTAATTTTTAACTTTTATATTTTAAATTTTAATTTGGAATATGATTCCATTGCCTTTGACCCCAAAAGTAGTTGAAAGAAAAGGAAATTCGGCCTTGATTGAAATTGAAGCCCTTTATCCCGGATATGGCATCACCGTCGGCAACGCTTTGCGCCGGGTTCTGCTCTCTTCGCTGGAAGGCGCGGCGGTGACCCAGGTCAATATCAAGGGGGTGCCGCATGAGTTTTCAACCATTCCCGGAATTTCCGAAGACGCGATTGCATTGATGATCAACATCCGCCAATTGAGGTTTTCCATTGTCGGCGACGAGCCGCAAACCTGCGTGTTGAAAGCCAAGGGGGAAAAAGAAGTCACCGGAGCGGATCTGGAATTACCCTCCCAGCTCACTTTGGCCAATCCCGGCGTGCATATTGCCGATCTTACTTCCAAAACGGCGAAGCTGGAAATGGAAATCAAGGTGGAAAAAGGGACGGGCTACCTTTCAAAGGAATCGCGGATGGGCAAAGAAAAATTGGAGATCGGCGCGATTGCGATTGACGCGATGTTCACGCCGGTGAAAAAAGTGGGATTCAAAACGCAAAATATGCGCGTGGGGGATCGCACGGATTTTGACAAAGTGATTTTTGACATTGAGACCGATGGCACGATCACGCCGGAGACCGCGTTTTCAAGGGCATCCGAGATTTTGGTGAATCACTTTGATATGTTCAAGAACGCTTTCACCGCATGATTTTGAATTTTGAATTAACTTTCTATGTACAAAAGAATCAAGGGCAAAAAATTCAGCCGAAAAACCGATCAGCGCCGGGCGTTTATGAAATCGCTGGCGGTCAATCTGGTGATGCAAGAAAAGATCAGAACCACGAAAATTCGCGCCTGCCAGGCCGCGTCAATGGTGGAAAAGTTGATTACCAAGGCTAAGAAGGGCGATTTGGCGTCGCGCCGCGCGCTGGTATCCGTTTTGAATCCCGCCGCGGCCGAAAAGCTGGTCAAATCAATCGCTCCGCGGTTCAAGGATCGTGTCGGCGGATACACGCGGGTGATCAAGATTGCGCCGCGCTTCGGCGACGGCGCGCCAATGGCGATGGTGGAGTTGCTTGACCGGCCGGCCGAAAAAACGCCTGCCGCGCCGGAATCCGGCAAAAAAGCGGAGAAGAAAAACAAAGCGGAAAAACCCAAAAAAGAGAAAACCGCCAAGCCGAAAAAAGAAGAGAAATAAGCTAAAACGAGCCAATATGATTTCCACGAAAAGAGAAACCCATACCCTTGATGCTTCCGGAATTGCCCTGGGGAAGCTGGCCGCGAACGTTGCGGTGATTCTGCGGGGAAAAAACAAGCCGGGATTCGTCAAGAATGTTGACGCCGGCGATTTTGTCGTGGTCAAGAATTTTGCCGGTGTCAAAATCACGGGCAGAAAATTTGAAGAGCGCAAATATTACCGCTACAGCGGCCACATCGGCGGATTGAACGAAACGCCTTTGCCGAAACTGATGAAAGAAAATCCCGCCGAAGTTTTGCGCCGGGCGGTTTATCGTATGTTGCCCAACAACAAATTGCGCGACAAAATGATCAAGCGGTTAACCGTAAAACAATAATATGGCAGAAACCATTGAAAAAAAACCGGCGGCGAAGCCCGCCGCAAAGGTTGCGGTCAAAAAACCCGCGGCATCCAAGCCGGCGGTGATCAAAAAACCGGCGGCGAAGCCCGTCACGGTTGCGCCGGCGACTGGCGCCCTGAAAGAGACGGCGGCGAAGAAGACGGAAAAATATTATGAAGCCGTGGGGCGGCGCAAAACCGCGACCGCGCGCGTGCGTCTTTACACCAAGGGCGACAAGGAGTTTATGGTTAACGGTCATCCGTTCGGTCTTTATTTCAAAGGAGCGGAATTTAAGAACGTTGTTGAGTCGCCGCTGGTGAAAATGAATTGCACCGACCGTTTTCGCGTCACCGCGATCGTCAAAGGCGGGGGCGTCAATGCCCAGGCCGAGGCATTGCGCCACGGCATTACCCGGGCGCTGGTGCTGTTTAACGCCGACTTCAAGAAGCGCCTGAAAAAATCCGGCTATCTCACTCGCGATTCGCGGATGAAAGAGCGCAAGAAGCCCGGCCTGAAAAAAGCCCGCCGCGCCCCGCAATGGGCGAAGCGGTAACGCGCCAGTTAACAGTTTATAGTTAATAGTTGTTAGAAGAATTCAAATACAAAAAAAGCCGTCCCGTTTCGGGACGGCTTTTGCTTGACATTGATTTATAGTGTAATATAATTATTACATATTTACGCTTTTTTGTAATTATTTTATTACACTATGGAAAACATTAAGAAAAGGATTTTATTCAATGATTTGGTGAAATATTTTGGCAATAAAGAGGCGTTGGTGATCACCGGTATGAGGCAGGTAGGCAAAACCACCCTGATGCGCCAGGTTTTTGACTGGGCGGGCGACTGCCCCAAGTTGTGGTTTGATTTTGAAAATCCGCTGGATGTAAAGTTCTTTGAAGATATTGACTATAATAATGTCTATAAAAATCTGGAGAAAACGGCTAAAAAATCCGCTCGATCGCGATTGACGGTTTTCATTGACGAGATCCAAATTTATCCGGAGACAACTAAAATTATCAAATATTTGATTGATCATTACCGCGTTAAATTTATTGTTACCGGATCATCAAATTATTATTTAAAAAATTTATTTTCCGAGTCGCTTTCGGGTAGAAAATTTCTTTTTGAATTGCCAACTCTTAGTTTTCGGGAGTATTTGTATTTCAAGGGCAAAATCGAAGAAAAAGAAGCGTTAACCGGTGAAATATCAAAAGCTTTGTGCAACAGCGATATTTTCAATCACAAGAAATTTGAAGCTGATTATGATGATTTTGTCCATTATGGAGGATTTCCCGCGGCGGTGCTGGAAACCGATTTTGATGTTAAAAAACAAATTTTAAAAAATATTTTTTCCTCTTTTTTTGAAAAAGATTTAAAGATATTATCCGACTATAAAGACATTCAAGAGCTTCGTGATTTATTGTTGCTTTTGGCGCCGCGGATCGGATCGCTTATAGACGTTACCAGGTTGGCTTCAGAGTTGGGGACAAACCGCCCCAAAATATACCGTTATTTGGAATTTTTGCAGGGGGCTTTTGTCATAAAATTATTGCCTCGCCACGCAAAAACCATTGACAAGGCGGTTGCGGGCGGCCGAAAGGCATATTTTAGCGATACCGGATTATTGCAGGTGATGGGTGGCGTTAATGATGCTCAATTGTTTGAAAACGCGGTGATTAATCAGTTGTTTGGATATGGGAAGGTTAGTTTTTATAACAAGCGCAACACCGCCGAGATTGATGCCATTCTTGATAAAAAAATCGCTTTTGAAATCAAGCTTACCGGCACTCCCCAAGATGTTTTGCGATTGCAAAAATTGGCCGCGGACGTCAAAATACCGGCGCAATACGTGATTTCCAAGAAATTCGCCGAAGGCAAAAATTTCATTTCACCGGTGGTTTTATGAAACATCTTATCGGTTTAAAGATTTTTCAAGCCGCCCCGTTCGGGGCGGCTTTGTAACTGTTCACAATTTTGAGCGGCGTTGATTGATAAGCGGCAACATGACTCTGAAGAATGATTGGCCGTGATTCTGGCGCAATTGGGTTTCGATCACCGAAGTGTTGACCTCGTGTGCCTTGGCGCCGTCAATCGAGCGGGAACCGCCGAAAATTTTGCGCATCACTACTTGCTTGCGGATGGCGCGTTCGGCGTTTTGTTCTCGGTGTTGCTGTCGCTCTGGCGCCGCTCCAAACAGAACTTCTTTGCCGGATACCGGCAGTTATTGGAAGAATCCCGCGCCCTGCGGGCGCTACCCCAGTGAGTGGTTACCACGGCTTGTCTTTGGATGATTTTGTCAAAAGGGCATAATCCTCAACAAGCGGTTGGGCGCGGGAACAAAAAACGGGGGAGGCCCCGTTTTTTTTGCGTTATTCGGAATAAAAATGTTTACGCAGATCGCTTTCGGGGATATATCTGGCGGCTTGATTGAAAATTGCTTTTAATGTTCCTTTGTCCAATTCGGAATGATTTGGGATAGTTAAAGCTTGTTGATGGTTATTTATTATCCGTTTTAGTTTGACGTGACTGCCTTTTTGACTGTTGATAACAAAGCCAAAATCACCAAAAATTTTGATGATCTCTTTGCCGGAGATAACTTTCAATTTAGGCATATACGGCGCTACCCAACTCCATGTTGAGCAAAATTGACGGATTGGGGGCAAGGTCAAGTTCGGATAAGTCTTGATCTTCCAAATGCAATTCCACCGCTTCTTTAATATTTTTGGCCAGCTCGTCAAGGGTTTTAGCTTGAGTGACAACCGGAAAATCAATGCCTTGCGCCACATAGTATTTATCGCCCTTGTAGATGTGAAATTGAATGATGTTTTTCATAAGGCCATGGTATCAAAAGCAAACAATCAAGTCAACCAAATTTTTTGTCAAATGATAATAGAAATGTCATACCTTGGATTTGAATAGAAGCATCATAGCTGAAAAAATTTTGGCGGGGGAACAAAAAACGGGGGAGACCCCGTTTCATTCGTAAAGATTGGTTTGGCGAAGAGTTTTTCCGGCCAGCAGATAGAGAATTTTTTTGTCTTGATCCATAAACATTTTTCCCTCGCCGGAATTTTCTCCGCTGATTTTTGAAAATTCGGCGATTTCGGCAAAATTGATTTTGTCGCGATTGTCAATCTCGGCGGTTCTGACGCGGTCGCCGGCAACAAAAATCAAATAGTCGGAATTAAACCAGTCGCAGTCGGTGATCTTTTCGGAAAAGCGCGCGATGAACACTTTTTCGCCGCCGTCCGCCGTTGGCGGATCGGTTTTTTTCTCCAAATGAAAAATCCAGATTTCGGAATTTGACCAATAGACGACTCTCTTGCCGTTGGGCGCCATTCTTGTTCCCCGCGGCGCGCCGTCAAGGATTTTTTCAAATTCTTTGCCGTCCTTCCGGATCGCCATCAGGCGATCCGCGGCGGCGACAAAAAAGTAATCACCAAAAATTTCAAGCTTGTATCCGGCCTCCGCGGCGACGTCGATTCGGCCGGCGGCGGCCAAAACCGGTTCGCCGCCGTTTTCCTGGTTATAAATAAACCCGTCGTCTGCCAAATAATAGTCCGCGCCGCCGTTTTGCCCGCGCGCCAATTCCCGGGGCGCGCCGGGTTTTTCTTCCGCGGCGTTTTCGCCGGCCGCTACCGCCGAAATTTCTTCCGGTTCTTCTTTGCCGGCGGGTTCTTCTTCCGGCGGGATTTTTTTGACAAGCTGGGGCGGATTTTTGTCAATGGCGATCAAATAGGTTTCCGAAGCGTCCTTTGATTTTGCCGAAATTTCAATCGTGTTTTTGTCAATCCACGTCCAGCCGGAAAATTCGGGGTCCTTTAAAGCGAAATTGCTTTGCCCGGCAAGTTTTGCCGTTACCGCGCGGCCAATGTCATAGAGCTTGATGTTCCAGCTGGTCCCGTCTTCATGGCGCAGAGCGATTTTTTGGCGGTCGGGGGAAACCGAAAAATCGGCGATGTTTTCTTCCAATGTTTTGAACTGCGGCAATTCGGGAAACAAAAAAATGTTTTTTGCCTCCACCACTTCTTTCTCGCGAACTTCCAAGTTCTTCGCCCAGGTTTGGTAGCCGGTTTTTTTGATCTCAAACAAATGCTGGCGCGGCAAAAGATTGGTNNGTCAATTTGCTTGGGATAGGCTTTTGCGAAAAAACCGCCGGTCTTGACGATCAATTTTTTGCCCGGTTCAATCGGCCAATTCAGGCGGTATCCTTGCGCGTAGAGCGCGATCGCCGGCGCCGCGACGGCGAATGCCAGCAAAAAGAACGCAAACATAAATGTTCGTAAGCCTTTGGTCATTTTAACGGTGTTTCAATGCTTCCATCATAACTCATTGCGCCGATATTTCAACGGGCGAAGGCATTTGCCTTTTTTGTGATGAAATATCGTTCCCGCGCGATTGTATTAGTTTATTGCCAGTCCGGACAAAGCAAAGAAAAACAAAAAATTGCCGTAATTATACGGCAAATCTAAAATCTAAAAACAAAAAATTATGAAAAACAAATTGAGCAGGAAAAATATTGTCGCCGCGGCGGTGATGGTGTTTTGCGTGGCCGTCGCGGTTTGGGGCGGCGCGGCCTTTGCCGGCGAGATTGTCGCCAAAGAAAATCCGATGAGCGGATTGGCCGCGGTTATCGCTTCAAAGTTTAACCTAAGCGAAAGCGCCGTGCAGGCGGTGTTTGACGAGCAAATGCAAGCGCGGCGCGAAAAAATGGAAGCCAATCGCAAGGAAATGGAAACAAAACGGCAGGAACAATTTGAAGATCGGTTGAACAAGCTGGTCTCCGAAGGAAAATTGACCGAGGCGCAGGCGGTGGCGATCAAGAATAAAAAAGCGGAAATGGAAGCGCAGATGACGACTCGAGCCGGCGCGAAATTTGATTTTAAAAGTATGACCGTTGAGGAACGAAAGGCGGCGATGGCGGCGCAAAGAAGCAAAATGGAGGCCGAACGTGCGGCGTTGAAAAAATGGGCGGCCGATAACGGCATTCCCGAAGAATATGCATCGCTGGCCGGGATGACGGGATCCGGTCATGGTCGCGGGGGCGGATTGGGCGGCCCGGGGTTGGGCGGCCAAGGGCCTTGCTCCGAATAACGGCCTTATGCCGCAATCCGACCGGCGGGACAAATTAAAGCGCAGAACAAAGAGCAAAAAATCTGCCGGCAAATCCGGCAGATTTTTTGTTTGCGCGCGGGAATTTGCTATAATCAAAGCAAAGGTCGCGAATCAATAAAAATCAAAATTAAAATTCAAGCTAAAATTAAAAAGTAAAATTATGGAAAACCAAAACAATAATGTTTGCGGCGTTTGCAATTGCGCCGGCGGTCCGTGCCGGATCGTTGTCGGCGCGCTGGCGATCGCGCTGGCGGTTTATGTGGCGGCATTGGCGGTCAATGCCATCAAATCCAACAAATATATCGGCCGCCAGGTTGCCAACCAGGCGACGATTTCGGTTTCCGGCGACGGCGAAGTCTACAAAACGCCGGATTTGGCGGTGATGAGTTTTTCGGTGGTGAGCGAGGCCAAAACCGTGGCGGAAGCCATGGAGGACAACACCAAAAAAATGAACGCGATCACCGATGTGATGAAGAGCATGGGGGTGGCCGAAAACGATCTGCAGACCACGAATTTTTCCATCAATCCGCGCTATGATTACGTGAGGGCCACGGCGCCGGTACCGGCCGACGGGGCCGAGATCGCGGTTGACGAAGAGTATTACTATCCGTCGGGGAAAAGGACGCTTTCCGGTTATGATGTCAACCAAACCCTGACGATCAAGGTCCGTCAGGAAAATATGGGAAAAATCGGGCAGATCATCCAGGAAGCCACCGCCTCGGGCGCGAATCAGGTCGGCAGTTTGCAATTCACGCTGGACGATCCCGATTCTGCGCAAGCCGAAGCGCGGGAGCTTGCCATTGCCGAAGCCAAGGAAAAAGCCGAAATTCTTGCCAAGCAATTAAACGTGAAGCTGGTGCGCATCATCAGTTATAACGACGGCGGGTATTCGCCGACTTACCGCTTGAATTATGACGCCAAGCAAGAATATGGCATGGGCGGCGCCGCATCGGTGCCCGCGCCGGACATCCAGGCGGGCGAGAGCAAGATTTCAATGAGCGTGAACATTGCCTATGAAATTGAATAGGTTTCACGTTTGACCGACGATAAAAACCGCCCCCGCCCCCGCCCTTTCACGGGGGGCGGTTTTTTGTTAATATGGGCGCAATATGGAGAATATGAAAAATGATAAATTCAATTGCGAGGTGGCAGTGATCGGCGGCGGGCCGGCGGGAATGATGGCGGCGATTGCCGCGGCTCAACGCGGAGCGAAAACGATACTGCTGGAAAAAAACGCGGCCCCGGGCAAAAAACTTTTACTCACCGGCGGCGGACGGGGCAATTTTTGCAATGCCGAGTCCGACTTGCGGAAGCTGGCCGCCAATTATGGCCAAAACGGGCCGTTTTTATTTCATTCGTTTTCTCAATTTGGGCCGAAGGAGGCGATAGAATTTTTTAATGGTTTGGGGGTGAAAACGAAAATTGAGAACAATAACCGGGTATTTCCGAAAAGCGATCGCGCCGCCGATATTTTAAACGCGCTGATCGCCGGATTGAACGGTTTGAACGTGGAGATTGTTTGCGGCGCCAGGATTATCGGCATTGAAAAAGAAAATAATTCAATCAAAAAAATAGTTTTAGACAACAGAGATGATATTGTTGCCAAAAATTATATTATCGCCACCGGCGGCAAATCCTATCCGCAAACCGGATCCGCCGGGGACGGTTATTTGTGGGCGCAAGCGCTGGGGCACAAAATTGATCCGTTGTCGCCGGCGCTGGTGCCGGTGGGCATAAAAGAGGAGTGGATAAAAGATTTGGCGGGCGTTGCCTTGGAGAATCCCAAAATTTCGGCGTTCCAAAACGGCAAAAAACTTTTTTCGGCGCGCGGCGAAATGCTGTTCGCTCATTTTGGTGTAAGCGGTCCGGCGATATTAAACATTGGCGGCGCGATTGCCGGATTGGCCGGGAACGGCGCGGTTTTCATCCATCTTGATTTTTTGCCTGAAATTATAAACGGCGAATTGCAAAAAAAGATTTTGGAAAACTTTCAAAAAAATCCCAACAAAACCGTCAAAAATTGCCTAGCGGATTTTGTTCCCGCGGCATTGGCGCCGGCGATTTGCCGTGTCGCCGCGGTTGATACCGAAAAAACCGCCAATAATGTTGAAAAAAAAGAGCGCCGGCGGATAGCGGAGACGATGAAAAATTTCAAGTTGGAAGCCGGTAAAACTTTTCCGGTTGAATCGGGGATGATTACCGGCGGCGGCGTGAATGTTGCCGAAATTGACCACAAAACCATGCGGTCAAAAATTGTCGCCAACCTTTATTTTGCCGGGGAAATCATCAATGTCCACGGGCCGACGGGCGGCTTCAACCTTTTGCAATGCTGGTCCACGGGGAGATTGGCTGGAATTAGTGTAAGCGCGAATATTAGATAATTTCCTTAAAACAAAGCTTTTCCCAAAAGGCCGTTTTTGGTTGAGTAACCACTCACTGGGGCAGGGTTGATAGCGGATGTTGAGGTTAATCCTCGGCGTAATCGCAGAGGTTTATCCTCAACATCCGCGCCCTCCATTACCGCAAATTCGTTGAGGATTGACCTCCCAAAAGCTGAGGTCAAACCTCCACAAATTTGCTCCCCAGTGAGTGGTTACTTGGTTGAACCTTGACAAAATATAATAATGGGTGTTTAATAATTGTTACAAGCCCTTAATGTAAACTTGTGCGCGGCCATAGCCAAAAGTCTCTTGATATGGATCGGGATTTTTGGCTATGGCCGCAATGGTTCATAGTTCCGCCTCGGA
This sequence comes from Patescibacteria group bacterium UBA6102, assembly GCA_002423555.1. Classification (GTDB taxonomy): domain Bacteria; phylum Patescibacteriota; class Minisyncoccia; order Minisyncoccales; family UBA5738; genus UBA5738. The sequence goes on along the minus strand of DIWQ01000043.1, from coordinate 4,479 downwards.
TTAGAGGAAAATTGCCCAAATTAGGGCAAGGAGACGAAAAAATGAGTCAAGAATTCGCATCCGCCGGCCTTACCGCCGGCCAATTGAACGCAATCGTGAAAATGCTTGGCGGCCACGATAGGGCTTTGAAATTTCTTCGCGGTGAATTGACGGTTTCCGAACCGGTCCGTCGATGGGGAGAGGAAAATGGTGTCATCTTCTTCTCGGTTACATCTGATGGCACGACAGGCGAGGAATGGGTTAAGCGTTTGGAAAGCAAGGGTTTCCATATCGGAAGTTACGCCAAGAGCGTACTTCGTTCGGCGGATTTCAAGCCGACGAGCGGCGTAACGACCGAGGTTGCCGTTGTCAAGGGAGTGCTCTTTAAAGACGACGACCGGATTACGAAAATTATTCGCGCCGAGGCTGATAAGCGCAAGCTTGAGAAGCCGAATGCCGAGGTTGCGTGCCTTATCCGGGAAAAGTTTTCGGATGAGGAGATCAAAGCCATGGGTCTTTGGTGGATCGTGATAATGCACGATCCCATCAATGATTCCGATGGCGATCCGGTCCTCCTTGGCGCGAACCGCATCGGCGTTGGTCGCTGGTTGGACGCGATCTTTGACGGGCCCGGCGGTCGGTGGCATCGCGACAATGGGTTCGCGTTCGCCGTTTCGCAAGTAAGTTCTTAGGCCTAAGGTTTTTAGATTTTTGGTCTTTGACTCTTAGCCCTTATCCCTTTTTTGATTCGTCAAAATTGGGATTTATTTTTTTATAATCAAAAATAATGGTATACCCAATTTGGTAGTAGGCGAATATGCGGGCGGTCAAGGCTTCCCGCCGCCGAACCCAGTATCCATGCGCCGGGAGTATTCGCGGCTACGGCTGCGGATAGGGCGGTGCATGCAGAAACTTCAAAAAAGAAGATACTTGGCGCGAGATATTAAGGCATTGCGATGCCGGATTCGATTCAACCCTGAGAGTATTCGAGGGGCGGTGGCACAGATGATATCTCGCGTAATTCCGATGGCGATCCGAACCTCCTTGGCGCGAACCGCAACGGCGATGGTCGCTGGTTGAACGCGAACTTTGACGAGCCCGGCAATCGGTGGAATCGCGACAATGGGTTCGCGTTCGCCGTTTCGCAACTCTCTTCATTTCTCACCCGCTTTTGCGGGAGAGTTTTGTTTTGCGAGCTGACCGTTCCAGCCGCCAAGCATCTTGCCGGCCTCGTCCAGTTTCACGGAAAGCGCGATATATTTTTTGTTATCAAGTGATCTTGTTTCCCAGAGAATCATAAGAAGCACGCGGAGAGTGTCCATTTTTTTGATTGCCAATCGGACATACGGATGTTTTTCATTGCGCGAAAGAAAACTGGCGGCCGCTATCGCTTCTATCACTTCAATAAATAATATGTCTACGCGCTGGCCCAAAGTGTAGCGGTGAGTTTTGGGTAGGTCTTGATAAAATTTGTACCACAAAATATATGATTCCTTTACCTTGCTTAAAACCGGCAAAATTCGCACTGGCGGTATTTCATTAATATGTCCAGAATTCAATATCAACATACATATGATTATATCATTTCGCTTGAAAATTTGCTTGACGCGTGGACAGAATTTGCGAAAGGAAAACGATCGCGCGCGGATGTGCAGGTGTTTGAGCGAAACCTTATGGGAAATATTATTTCGCTTCATCGCGCGCTTGCGGCGAAAACATATGTCCATTCCGCGTATCGTATCTTTAAAATAGCCGATCCGAAGCCGCGCGTTATTCACACGGCAAGCGTTCGTGATCGGTTGTTGCACCACGCGCTACACCGGAAGTTGTCGCCATTTTTCGCCAACACATTTATTGCGGATTCAAATTCCTGCCAAGTTGGCAAGGGGTCGCATCGCGCTCTTCGCAGATTCGGTAAATTTATCAATGTCGTTTCCGAAAATAACACTAAAACAGTATGGGTGCTAAAGTGCGACATAAGAAAATTTTTTGCAAGCATCAATCAGGCAATCTTGTTGGATATAACGGCGGAATATATTCCGGACAAAAATATCTTTTGGCTTGTTTTGGCTATTGTCGGAAGCTTTCATTCAGGCACCGCGGGTGTTGGGCTTCCTTTGGGCAACTTGACATCCCAGCTTCTATCCAACATTTATATGAATGAATTCGATCAGTTTGTGAAACACCGCCTCAAGGCAAAGCATTATCTTCGTTATGCCGATGATTTCGTTGTCCTTTTGAATAAACGGGAGTATCTTGAAAACATTTCACTGGCAATGCAGGAATTTTTAGGACAAAAACTGAAGCTATTTATGCATCCGAATAAAATTTTTATACAGACCACCGCTTCGGGAGTTGATTTTCTCGGTTGGGTACATTTTTCGGACCATCGGGTTTTAAGGACAACGACCAAAAAGAGAATGTTTGAAAATATTAGAACAAAAAAAGGCAAATTTGAAACGATTCAGTCATATATCGGGCTTGTCAGCCATGGGAATGGTTGGGGATTGCGGCAAAAAATTGAAAATTGGCCGTTCTCGTGCCGAAATTGAAACCGCCCTTTTGAGACGGTCGCTATGAGACGCGGAGCCAAGAGTCATGCTCCTAACGGCGGGCAATTTCGGGAGCGAGACGATTAGTTTACAAAATTCGGAAAAGTAATAATATGACAATATGGAAAATTATTTGACGCCGGAGGGTTTGGAAAAACTTAAGAAGGAACTGGATACTTTGGAAAATGTGACGCGGCGGGAGTTGGCGGAGAAGTTGAATTATGCCATCTCCTTTGGCGATTTGCGGGAAAATGCGGCCTATCATCAAGCCAAAGAACAGCAGGCGTTTATTGAGGGACGGATTTTGGAGCTAAAGGCGATTATCGCCAATGCGAAAATTGTTGAGAAGGGCGGCAACGACAGAGTGCGCCTCGGTTCGTCCGTCATCTTGTCTTGCGGAGGCGCAAAAGAAAAATATGTCATTGTCGGCCCGGATGAAGCCGACATCTTCGCGGGAAAGGTTTCCTACAAGTCGCCGCTGGGAGAAGCGGTTCTTGGCAAAAATCCCGGCGACAAAGTTGTTTTAAAAACACCGGGCGGGAAGATTGAATATGAAATAGAAGAAATCGCATAATCATAGAAACATATGCTTTGAAGCATATGCTCTGCGACAATTATTTTTTTCCAACACGGATGTTTTTCTACTAAAAAATTCCTCGTGTTCGCGCCGGCGCGCTTGCAGGGTTGGAAAAAATAATTGTCGCAGGGCATAAAATTTGATGATGAAAATTTCCGCGGTGCCGGCGGAAATTTTTAATTATCAACAACCGGCTATTTACTTTAAAAAATAATTTGCGCTATAATCAATAATGTAATTATTATTTTTTAATTTTTTTAAAAATATGGACCAGCAATTATTGGCTTATATTGAGCAGGAATTAAAACGCGGCGTGCGGCCCGAAACTGTCAAAAAAGCGCTTTGCGACGCCGGCTGGGAGAGTCAGGCCGTTCAGGAGGCAGTCTTGGCGATACAATCCAAGACTGTTGCGCCCGCGCCCAAGATTATGCCGGTGGTGGAAGAAAAAAAAGAAGAAAAGATTTCTTTTGCGGAAATACCCGAAGATAAACCCAAAAAACATTTTTCAGTGGTTAAATTGACACTGGCGGCCGCGGTGCTCGTTTTTGCCGGAATTGCAATCTATTTCTATTTTTCGGATTCTTTCGCGCCGGCGGAAATCAGCGAACCGGATGTTCTTTTTGAAAGGGAGAATGTCCCGCTGGACGGGGAAGTTGAAAGCGGCGCGGATGTTTTGCCGGCAGAGGGCGATCAAAGCGAATTGACGGCGTCCGAAAACGGTGATTCGCAAACCGAAAGCGGCGCCGATGTTTTGCCGGCGGAATCCGCGGAAAATGTCGCGGAAAATATCACCGAAACTCCCGCCGCGACTTCAACGGTTCAAACCGCGCCGGCGGGCGATGAATCGGCAAACGACAAACAGCGCAAGGCGGACATGGCCGCGCTGGCGGAAGCGCAAAGAGCATGGTTTGCCGCCAACGGCAAATATTACACTTGCAGTCGCTCCGCCGGCGATTGCGGCGGCAGTTTGACGGGCTATCCTTCCAAGATCGGCGATCAGCTTGCGGCGACCCCCAAAGATCCTTCCGGGAAGACATCGGGAACCTGCGGCCGGGACCTTGTGTATTGCGGACTTAACAACGTTCCCTATTCCCATTTTTTCTGCTATTACGCCAAATTGGAAAGCGGGGAATATTATACCGCTTCCCACGAAGGCAATTTTCTGCGGAAAACCGCGCCCAAGATTTTTGAGGAATGCGCCGCCGCGGAATGAAAATTGAAATAAAAGCAAAGACCGCATTGTAACATAAAGAGTGCGGTTTTTGTTTCTTTGATCACGCTTGACTATGAATGACGCCACCGATGAAACCATTGCGCGCCGGGTTCAGCAAGGGGAAATTGACGCATTTTCCCCGTTGATGGAGCGCTATG